>JAQWWH010000042.1 GCA_029255105.1 Flavimaricola sp.
CGCTTCATCGCCTCATCCACATTGCGAATGGTGGGCTTGTGGTTGCCAACGATCAGCAGCTTGAACTGCGGTATAAACTCGAAGAAGTCCTGCCGCATGAAGCGCGCGGTGATCTTGTCCCCCCCGGTCAGCGCCTTGAGCTTGCTTTCAGCCCACCGGCTGCCCTGCTCAGTCTCGATCGAGGTCACGACGCGCGCGCCACGCAGCCCCGCCATGTCGGTCGGATGCCGATCCCCATGGCTCGCCATAAACATGTCCATGGGCGCGACGGTGGCGTAGTCACCGAGGATTTCCGTCAGCGTATTGGCGAAGACAGATTTGCCGTTGGCCCCTGTGCCGTAGAGGAAAAAGAGCGCGTGCTCGCTGGTGACGCCGGTGAGGCAATAGCCCGCCATGCGTTGCAGATAGGATTGCAACTCAGCGTCGCCGCCCGTGACGGTCTCGAGGAAGGCGAGCCATGTCGGGCAGCTGCCTTTAGGAGCTGCAGCCGCGATCTTCGTCATGCAGAGTGACTGATCATGGGGCTCGGATTGCCCACTGCGCAGATCAAGCACCCCGGCTGTCGTGTTGAAGAGCCAGGGATCGCGGTCCCAGACATCTGTCGTCGTCGCGTGTCGGCGGTCACTGCGGGCGAGCCGCTCAACCGCGGCGACGGTTGAGGCCGCTGAGAGCTTTGTTCGGACCTTGGACGATGGGGACCGAACAGCGGCGGCACGACACACCTGGCGGGCCAAATCAAAGGCCTGCAGCGTGTCCTCGCGCTTCCAGATGCGCCCCGTCCAGGTCAGCCATTGGCCCCAGCCAGCGACATAGCGCCAGGCATCCGAATGCTGGGCAGCAAAGGTCGAGGCCAGTGCATCCTCGGAAAACCGCACAGGTGTTGGGCCTTCATTGCCTGAGCCATTCCCACCCCCATAGCTGGCATCAGGCTCAAGGCCTTCCTCATCGGGAATGTCCCCGTTGCGGGCCTGGTCCAGCCGCCATAGCCGCTCGGCCTCTTGCCGCAGCCGGAGTTCCGGCCAAGGGGGATCAATGCGCGCGTCGTTATAGGCCACAATTTCGGCCCATGCCTCAGCAGGCGTCACATGCCCTTCGCGACTGCGCCGGATCCAGTACCCAATCACGCGTGACAGCGCGTCGAAACGGGTCGTCCCATCAACGCCGCCTTCGCGGACCGGCTTGGCAAATAGTTCCGGAACGCTGCCCCGCTCAGAAGGTGCGGCGTTGAAATCCAACGCCTCGGCAGCGAGGCCCTCCATTGGTGGCATGGCGAAGATGGCCTCGGCCAGTTCACCAAGGTCAAAATCCACGGGGCGATAATCGAGGATGGAGACCAGCCGTTTGACGCCAGATTTAGCATGAACGGAACCCGCCACCCGAATGGGCTGATGCGCAGATTTGAACGAGGGATCGCCACCAACCTTGGCCGCAATCATCTGACGCGCCCGACAGACACGAGCGATATCCTCGCCTTCAGCAGGTTCTGTCAGCCGCCAGTAGAGGTGGAGCTTATCTTGCCCCTCGGGTGTAACGCCGCCGGACGCCACTTCTAGCGTTGGCGTGCCAAGGTGTTGAATAAGATGACGGCGCTTTGTTGCGATATCGCCGTGATCAATATCGACCAGGACAACCTGCATCTGGGCAATATGCTCAGAGCGTGCAGCGCCCGCTTCATGGACCGTGCCCGGCACGACAAAAAGCGCCATGCCCGTTTGTGCCGCCCAGTCCGCTTGATGGGTCAGTTTGACGGCCAGATCCCCATCAACTGGCAGAAACGGCGTATGCGGTGGGGCGTCAGCAGCGCCCTTTTCGGCGAGCGCCCGGACGGGTGCTAGGAACTCACAGTAGCCGAACACCACCTCAGCATAGAGGGCGATCGTATTCGCGTCTGGGACAACTGGCTCGGCCACATCGGATGTTTGCAGGTGATCGGTCATGCCCAGCACCTCGCGGCGTAGGAGCAAAACCGACATTCAAAATGCTCTGGGTCAGTCGTGTGGCGGGGCAGAGTTTCGCCCGCATCGCAGGCCCGCAGGATCTGTACAGCCTTGTCGCTGGCCGCCTGCGCAAGCGCCCCGTCAAAGGGGACAAGCTCGTGCCAGATTTCACAGGTGTCTTTGTTGATCGCCGTGAAGAGCGCCGGCGTCTCTGTCAGCCCGAGATAAGCCTGATAGAGCGCGATCTGTGCTGCGTAGATAGGCTTGGCCTTAACCACCCCATGCTTTTCGATGGCCCGCCAGTTCTTGGCATTGGCCGATTTGCATTCCCAAAGCGCAGGCACCGCCATGCCGTTTGGCGCCGCGACAACCACACCGTCGGCGTGCCCTTTCACCCGGCCGCCTGCGACAGAAAATCCAAACTGATCGCCATGCCGGTTGCGGGTACGTAGATCAAAGCCTGCTTTACGCAGCCAGTCTATGGCGAGGTCTTCCAGAACATGCCCAAGCGCAAAAATCCGCAGCGACTGGCCTGAAAACCCGCCGCCTTCATCCTTGGGGGTCTTGAGGTACTCGTACTGCAGGCGCCGAGCGCAGGCGTCCCCCAAGCGGCTGCCACCAAGATAATCGCGGGCTGGCCGCGCATCGTTTTCACGAACAAGGGCATGGTCGATGAGCTCGTTGACCCCCTCGGCAAAGCTCGGAGGCTTTTCGCGGTGATTGAAGTCCCAAATCGCGTCGGTCAAAATGGCACCTCCGAACTTGCGGGTGGCGCCGAGGTCAAAAGGCTTGATTGGAAGCCATCAACCGCCGCTTCAGCCAGTTTTCCGGCCTGCATGGCCGTGAGGTCTTTGAAGCGGGTCGACCAGCCGATTTTGTCCATGAGCAGGCCCATGGATTTCATGGCGTGCGTGAGCGCTTGGCGCTCGCAATCATCGGGATCAATCATAGGCCCCCTCCGTCAGTGGAAGGGCAAAACGCTCTCGCAAGAGCGAAGGTGTGAGGTCTGTTTTCATCGAGAAGGTCTCCAGGGGGACCTTCTTCACTTACCGACGAGACCTACAAAATGTCGGATAAGAACAATACAGGAACATCGAGATGTAGCACATGACGCGAAATGACGTCATATGGCACCGAATGACACTACATGTTGTTTTTTAATACAGATATAAACAACATATAGACAAAAAACGTAGATCATGTAAGGTCTTTTTACTGCCCGCGGTCTGTTCGATTCGCCTGTGCAGGACACCCCCTGGAGAAGGAAGTCGCTCATGGCCACGTTCAACCCACGTGTATTCACTAACCCCTCTCGATTGAAAGAAATCGATCCTAATCGCCTCATTCTGTTTTTATCAACATGGTCGGATTACTTCATCGGCCGAGGCCTCAACCTGACCGCTGCAGACACCTCAGACATGCCCTTTGATACCATCGCCGCCATCCTGATGAATCCGGATCAGGCTGTCCCCGAAAGCATGGTGAACGCGCTCTATTACGTGCACGAGACGGCCCGGAAAGAGCCGATGGATGAGCTGATCGAGCGCGCTGAAGCGGCCGGGCTCGACATTGCGCATGACGACAAAAGCACGCCCGCCGATATCGCCGTTCAAATCTGGCTGGCAAAGCCTGATCTGCTTGAACGCCAGCATGCGGAAACTGTCGCCTTCAACCGCTCTAATTTCACATATTTTGCAGGGACGTCGATCAAGACGGCAAAATCTGAGGGCCAAATTGTCATCTCCGAGGCCCGGTGCCGTGAGATGGAAGCGCTGATGGACCCATGGTTTGAAAGCAAACGCCGCGGTCGTGGATCGCGGGTGTTCGTGTTCCCCCAAGAGAACCGCATCTGGATCCTGGTGCGCCATGGCCAGCCCATGCGGCGGGAGGGGGAGCACAAGGAAGATGGCAAGGATGGAATTGCCTTCTATCGTCCGCAAAAGGACGATGTGCTGATCTATGATGCCGAGATCGACGAGATTGGCGTCAATGCGGAGACGAAGGGCGAGCGGGAGCTTTATCTCAGAACGCTCGGCATGGTTCTTTTCGGAGAAGATGCGCATTTTGAACGGGCTGAACGCTACAATCTGCAGCCCCTGATCGATAACGGCCCCGCCGCCCTCGTCTGCGCGGACATCCCCGGCCTTTCGCGGGTCCGTTTTGTAGAGTTTGGCCGCATGTGGGATGGCACCTGTCCCGAATATGAAACTCGCCGCTCAGATGATCTATTCGAGACCTATGGGGGCGACTGGGCGGCCCGGCTTAGCCTTGGTCGGCTGACATATGCCAAGTTCAAGGTGGCATTTGATGGCGACAAGAAAGAACGCTCGGTGATGATCCGTCCCGTCAACGTTGCCCGTTACGAGCGCGATGCCGACACGAGCCTGGTGGAAGCTTGGCTCAAGGCCCGCGGATTCTGGAAACTGCAAACTGAGGCCGATAGCGATGATGATTTCGAAGTTCTGGAAAGCGCTTGATGAGCTGACCGACGGCGGATCATCGCATTGGGGCTGGCAGCAGCGCCTTGACGAGGAATGGAAAGCGGTGGCGCCATTTTTGCCCGCAACGGGTAAAATGGCAGCCTCGCTCCCATGCCCGCACCCCGGGGGTGAGGGCTGTCCACGGCAAGTCATCATTCATGGCGACGGAACCGCCAGCGCCATTTGTGGCGATAGCCCCAAAGCGTGCCAATCGCTCGAAGTGACACGAGACGCGTTACGCATCCATGCCCTGGATCGACGCAGCTTTGCGGAAGCCTTGGTCAAGGCCATGGAACTGCAGCCACCGATCCGCAATCTCGCGCCGTCCTTTATCCAGCGATTGGGCACGCGCGAGCGGGCAGCTGGATTGGGGGTGCCCGTTTTTTTATGCATTCCTGGCGCCACCCCCAAAGTCACGCCACAAGATCTCGATGAAATTCTAGAAACGCCCACCCCGGTCGTATTGCTCTGTCCAACGGTGGCCTCACTCCCGAGCACTGTCGCCGAACCGCTTCGGCGCCATGGTGTAACCATCATGCCCTTGGCCGCAAATCTCTTCGCGCGTGGGCCCGGCAAATTTGCTCTCACCCCACAGGGCGATACCATCATGCAAGACCTGCTTGGGCAGTTGGGTGATATGGCCGCGCAAGCAAAAGGCCCTCAGCGCGCTTGGGATCTGCCACCTGGGACAACTTGGGAAGATATGACGATCCGCTTCACTTCCATCGCCTGGATCAACGTTTCCGTTGGCGGTGTAACCCGAGCCTTTGAGCCTGATGCCTTTGGTTTGCGGAACACCAAGACCCAGGAAACTGCCTTTAAGGAGGCGTGGAAATTCTTTTTGGAGCTCGGCGTCCAAAATGGCCGGCATGCGTTGCACTGCGCCAATTCGAAAGACACGCAGCTCCTGCAGAAAAATAGGCAGGCCTTGTCCAGGGCATTGAAGAAGGCCTTCGGGCTCGAGGGTGATCCAATTCCGGTCGTGAAAGGGGAATACGTAACAAGGTTCGTCCTGAGCGCGGACGATCTACGCCAAGGGCGCCAGGGACAGACCTTAACGAAACTTCGCTGAGACCCGACGAAAAAATCTCAAAATATTTCCTGCTCTCAAGCCGCTGAAATCAAACTGATTTCGGCGGCTTCTTTCTTTTACGCGCCACCAGTCCAGCCCTCCCAACGAATTTTCGCCGGAGCCGGGTATTCGGGCCCTCGAGCCCGTCCACCTGGACGAAGGCGAATACCATGGAGCACCTCAACGCACTGATTGACCCCGCATCACGCATCAATCGCAACATCAACATCCGCGCCGCGCGCCTTGCGCATTCAGGCGCCGCCCCCGGCCTTGATGCCGAGGACATCGCGCAAGAACTCAGAGAAGAAGTTCTGCGCCGCGCCGAACATTTTGATCCCGCAAGGGCCTGCTTCGACACCTTTGTCGATCGCATTGTAAAAAACAGGATCGCGGATCTCGCACGCCAAAGCCAGGCCGCAAAGGCCAGCCGCAAGACGCAGTCTCTTGCTACCCCAATCCTTGCCCAGGACGGTCATGAGGGCCTCACACTTGCCGATACGCTGAGCGAGACCTCTCCTGCCTTTGGTGCAGACGATTTTGCCGCCGCGCACGGCGCAGGTCTGAAAAGTGACATTGCCACCTTTCTGGCGTCCCTTTGCCCTAACTCGCGGCGCATCGCCATCGCTGTGAGCGAAAGCTCAGTTGCAGATGCGGCGCGTATTTTGGACCTGCACCGCAGCACAATCTACGAGCGCCTCCGTGTCATTCGAAAAGCCGCCATTGCCATGGGGCTCGACGGGTATTTCGAGGCAGCGCCCCGACAGTTTGCGCCCCGCGTCGGTAAGTAAGGCCAAGAGAAATTCAAGAAAACATGCCGGGCCTTCGGGGGAATGCAAAACCCTTGGGGAAACACCTCGACCGCAAGCTCCAGGGCGGCGTCGGGCCCGGCAGTTGTCACCCCGATGACGACCCCGGAGCATGACGAAACAGGAGCTGGATGATGTTCACATCACCTCTGAAAAAACTCCGCCAGTCCACCTGGCTCAGCGCTCTTCCCGACACGATCGCGGTCCCTGCCATTGGCGGTAGGCTGGCCCGCAATCTGCCCATTGAGCGCGCTACTCTCGATCAAATCGCCTTTGCGCTTCTGCCCTTGGAGCAGGAACGCCGCGCGATTGGTCAGAAAATCATGGCCCTCGAAGAGATCATCACGATGGCCCGCAAACAGGGGGCATTGGGCGCCGATATCGCACTGACCGCTGCCACCCAGGAATTGGAGGCCCGCCAATGATGAGCCCAAACACGCCCTCATCGTTTCGCATCATCACCGCAGATGAGCGTTTGAAAGAAACCCGCGGCATCAAAGGGGTTCTCACTGGGATTTCCGGGATTGGCAAAACCAGTCAGCTTTGGACCCTAGATGCGGACCGCACGCTCTTCGTCAATCTCGAGGCCGGCGAACTGGCTGTCCAAGGCTGGCCCGGAGACGAAGTCCGCGTCCGTGACTGGGAGCGCGCCCGTGATCTTGCGGCCTGGATCGGCGGCCCCAACCCGGCGATGCGGGACGATCAGGCCTATAGCCAGAAAGACTATGACCGGGTTTGCCGCCTCTTTGGCGACCCAAACCTGCTGGACAAATACGACACGATCTTCGTGGACTCGATTTCGGTCGCCTCTCGCATCTGCATGCAATGGTGCAAAGGCCAACCGCAGGTGCAATCCGACCGCAACGGCAAGCTCGATCTGCGGGGCGCCTATGGGCTGCTCGGTCAGGAAATGATCGGCTGGCTGACCCATCTCCAGCATACGCCGCGCAAAAACATCTGGCTCGTCGGGCTGCTCGACAAAAAGGCTGATGACTTCGGCAAAACCTTTTTCGCGCTGCAAGTCGAAGGCTCCAAAACCGGCCTCGAACTGCCGGGGATTGTCGACGAGGTCATTACCCTCACCGAAATCCAGCCCACAGAGGGCAAGGCATATCGGGCCTTCGTGTGCACCACGATTAACCCCTACGGCTATCCGGCCAAGGACCGTAGCGGGCGACTGGGAACGATTGAGGAGCCCCACCTCGGCCGTCTGATGACGAAGATCCGAAACGGTCAGCCCACCACGAATGCGCGCGCTTTGACCTTCGACATGCCGTCCGAGGCCGACGCCATTACCACACCGACACAGACGCAAGGAGCATAAGCCATGGCCAGCGATATGGATTTCAACGGCGCTGACGCCCAAGACGCCGCTTTTGACCTCATCCCGGCCAATACTCTGGTCAAGGTCACGATGATCATTCGCCCGGGTGGCGCTGGCCCTGAAGGCTGGTTGACACAAAGCCAGGCGAGCGCCGCGCAGTACCTCAACACCGAGGCCATTGTGATGGAGGGGCCATTCGCCCGCCGGAGGATTTACACGCGCATCGGTTTCCGTGGCAAAGGCGTGGATGCCAGTGGCGTCGACAAATACGCCAACCGGGGCCGCGCCCTCATCAGGGGTATCCTCGAGTCCGCCCGGGGCATCAAGGCCACTGACCAGTCCGAGGCCGCATGCGCGGCCCGTCTGATCCGCAGCTTGGGCGATCTTAACAGTCTCGATTTTGTCGCCAAGATCGGCATCGACAAAAATCGCGATGAGCCTGACGAACCCGGCCGCAATGTCATCAAGGCTGCTGTTGGGCCAGAGCATCGCCAATATGCTGAGATTATGGGCGGGCAGCCAGCACCGATCCAAACGCCTATGGGAGCGCCGCAGGGCTACAGCGGCGGCGTGGTGCAGGACCCTTATGCAGGGTCAAATACCGCCTCTGACGGCGGCGCTCCGTTCTGGGCACGGTGAGGGAGGTACGCATGATCCCTCGTGATTATCAAAGGGCGGCGGTTGACGCCGCCCACGATAGAACAGCCGATCATGGCAACACGATGCTTGTGCTTCCGACCGGCGCAGGAAAGACGGCTATCGCAGGCTTTTTCGTCGGTGAAGAGGCGGAGCGCCAGCGCGACGCGAAGGTCCTTGTTCTCCAACACACGGATGAACTCATCGAACAAAACCGAGCTGCAATTTCCCGCATCTCGGGCCTGCCATCCTCCGTTGTCAAAGCAGAGCGCGATGACTGGGGCGGACAGCTTGTCTTTGGCAGCGTGCAGACGCTGGCGCGGGCCAACAGGCGCGACGCGATGCCGGCTGTCTCGCATCTCATCATCGACGAGTGCCACCGCGCCGCCGCGACCAGTTATCAATCTGTCATCGACCATGTTCGCGCCTTGAACCCGCAGGCAAAACTGCTCGGCCTGTCCGCAACCCCGGGGCGCGGTGACGGGCGCAGTCTGCGCCGGAGCTTCAGCAATGTCGGCTACCATCTGCGGATCGGCACGCTGATTGCCCGCGGACTTCTAGTGCCGCCGCGCACCTTTACCATCGACCTTGGCGTCGATGACGAATTGGCAGGACTTGCCAGCACGGCAGGTGACTATGACATGCGCCAAGCGGACAAGGTCTTGAACAGGTCTGTCCTGAACGAAGCGGTGGTCGAGCATTGGAAAGACAAAGCGTCTGACCGGCGTACGATCTTTTTCTGCGCCACAGTCGCACATGCCGAGGCCGTGGCAGAGGCCTTCATTGCAGAGGGCATTTCCGCTGCTGTCATCTCTAGCGACATGGCCAGTTCTGAGCGAAGCGATCTCATCGCGCGCTTTGATCGCGGGGACCTTCAAGTTCTCGCCAATTGTATGGTCCTAACCGAAGGCTTTGATAGCCAGCCCGTGGGCTGCATCGGCATACTGCGCCCGATGTTGCACAAGGGGACATTCATCCAGGCCGTCGGCCGAGGTCTCCGCCGTGTTGATCCTGAGCGCTATCCCGGCATCATCAAGACCGATTGCATCGTCCTGGATTTTGCGGGCGCAGCCCTACGGCATGGATCTTTGGAACAGGACATCTCTCTGTATGAGGATGAAGCCCCCGCAGGCGCACAGCCTTGGAAAACCTGTCCCTCTTGCGAGGCAGAACTGCCCCTTGGCGCCTCGATCTGCGATTTTTGTGGCCACGAATTTGCGCGCACCGTCAGCGAAGCGCAGGTTCTGACCTCGTTCGAGATGACAGAAATTGCCCTGCTGGATCGGTCACCATTTTCCTGGGTCGATCTGCATGGTGACGGTCAGGCCCTTATGGCCAGCGGCTTTGAGGGATGGGCGGGCGTTTTTCACGATGGAAC
>JAQWWH010000043.1 GCA_029255105.1 Flavimaricola sp.
CGATCTACCTGCCGGGGCTGCGCCAGTTTGCGCGGCCCCGGTCCGTCATTTTGAAACCTCGAGCGTTTGTCAGGTCGATCATGCCAGACGAACAAGAATGGAGGGACGCATGATCCACAAGAATTGGGCAGAACTGATCAAGCCGACACAGCTGGAAGTCCGCCCGGGCAACGATCCTGCACGTCAGGCCACCCTGACTGCTGAGCCGCTTGAGCGTGGCTTTGGTCTGACGCTGGGCAACGCTCTGCGCCGGGTGCTTATGTCCTCGCTCCAGGGGGCCGCTATCACCAGCGTTCAGATCGACAACGTTCTGCACGAGTTTTCGTCCGTTCCGGGCGTTCGCGAGGATGTCACCGACATCGTCCTGAACCTCAAGGGCGTGGCGATCCGTATGGAAGTCGAAGGCCCCAAGCGGCTGACCGTTCAGGCCAAAGGACCGGGCGTCGTCACCGCCGCCGACATTTCCGAATCCTCCGGGATCGAGATCCTGAACAAGGATCACGTGATCTGTCACCTGGACGACGGCGCGTCGCTTTACGTCGAGCTGACGGTCAACACTGGCAAAGGCTATGTCGCGGCAGACAAGAACAAGCCCGAGGATGCCCCGATCGGCATGATCGCCATCGACGCGATCTATTCCCCGGTCGTCAAGGTCAGCTACGATGTGCAGCCGACCCGCGAAGGTCAGGTTCTGGACTATGACAAGCTGACCATGAAAATCGAAACCGACGGGTCGCTGACACCTGACGATGCGGTCGCTTATGCGGCCCGCATCCTGCAGGATCAGCTGTCGATCTTCGTCAACTTTGACGAGCCGGAATCGGCCACTGCCGGTGCCGACGACGACGGGCTGGAGTTCAACCCGCTCCTCCTCAAGAAAGTCGACGAGCTGGAGCTGTCTGTCCGGTCCGCCAACTGCCTGAAGAACGACAACATCGTTTATATCGGCGATCTGATCCAGAAGACCGAGGCCGAGATGCTTCGGACCCCGAACTTCGGCCGCAAATCCTTGAACGAGATCAAGGAAGTGCTGTCGGGCATGGGTCTGCACCTTGGTATGGACGTCGAGGATTGGCCGCCAGACAACATCGAAGACCTGGCCAAGAAGTTCGAAGACCAGTTCTGATTTACGACACTGGGGTGCGCGATTTGCGCACCCCGTTTTCACCCCGGGCAATTCCGCCCCAATAACGCGGCTGGCACGCATCAGACCGCTGCACAAAGCATAAAGCACTTAGGAGACCTCAAATGCGTCACGCTAGCGGATACCGCAAACTCAACCGGACCCACGAACACCGCAAGGCTATGTTCGCCAACATGGCAGGTTCGCTGATTGAGCATGAGCAAATCAAGACAACCCTGCCCAAGGCCAAAGAACTCAAGCGCGTAATCGACAAGCTGGTGACCTTGGGCAAGCGCGGCGACCTTCACGCCCGCCGTCAGGCCGCATCGCGGCTCAAGCAGGATATGCACGTTGCCAAGCTGTTCGAAGTGCTTGGCCCCCGCTACAAAGAGCGTCAGGGCGGCTATGTGCGCGTTCTGAAGGCTGGCTTCCGCTATGGCGACATGGCGCCCATGGCCATCATCGAATTCGTCGACCGCGACCGCGACGCCAAAGGCGCCTCTGACAAGGCCCGCCTTGAGGCCGAAGAAGCGATGGAAATCGACGACTGAGATTTTCCTCAGTCTGACCAGACCAAAGGCCTCGTCTCTGGACGAGGTCTTTTCATTTTGGGGGGTCGCCGCGCCGGGTGGGCCCTGCTTCCCACCGCTGCGGCGACCTTCTATGCTGGAACTCATGGCCGACCTTTTTGACAGCGCAGCCTCTGGACAGCCCGCAGCCGCACCGCCCCGGCCGCTGGCGGATCGTCTGCGTCCGGCCCGACTGGACGAGGTGATCGGCCAGGAACAGGTTCTAGGCCCTGATGCGCCGCTGGGCGCGATGCTTGAGGCTGGTTCGCTGTCTTCGTTGGTGTTCTGGGGGCCTCCGGGCGTTGGTAAGACGACGATTGCGCGGCTGCTTGCAGACCAGACCGACCTGCATTTCGTCCAGATCTCGGCCATCTTCACAGGCGTTCCTGACCTGCGAAAGGTGTTCGAGGCGGCTAGGATGCGCCGCCAGAACGGCAAGGGCACCCTTCTGTTTGTCGATGAGATCCACCGCTTCAACAAGGCGCAGCAGGACGGGTTCCTACCCTATATGGAAGATGGCACCATCCTCCTGGTCGGTGCCACTACCGAAAACCCGTCGTTCGAGTTGAACGCGGCCTTGTTGAGCCGGGCCCAGGTTCTGATCCTCAGACGGCTGGAGGCGTCCGATCTGGAGCGTTTGGCCCAACGAGCGGAGGCTGACGTCGGGCGCCCCCTGCCGCTGGACCCCTCCGCCCGCGCTGCCCTGATTGAGATGGCGGACGGGGACGGCAGGGCCCTCCTGAACCTGATCGAACAGGTGATGGCCTGGAAGGTGCCCGGCCCACTGACCCGCGAGATCCTGATCACCCGCCTGATGAAGCGCGCGGCCAAATACGACAAATCAGGGGATGAGCACTACAACTTGATTTCAGCGCTGCACAAGTCGGTCCGGGGATCGGACCCGGATGCCGCCCTTTACTGGTTCGCCCGCATGCTGGCCGGGGGAGAGGACCCCCGCTACCTGGCCCGCCGCATCACACGCATGGCGGTGGAAGACATCGGATTGGCTGACCCGCAAGCGCAGGCCATCTGTCTGCAGGCTTGGGATACCTACGAGCGTCTGGGCAGCCCCGAGGGCGAATTGGCGCTTGCCCAGGCTGTGACCTACCTGGCCCTCGCCCCGAAATCCAACGCCGGCTACACCGCGTTCAAGGCGGCCCAGGTTGCGGCCCGCGAGGCAGGCTCTGCCCCGCCGCCCAACCACATCCTCAACGCGCCGACCCGGCTGATGAAAGAGCAGGGTTTTGGCGAGGGCTATGCCTACGATCACGAGGCCGAGGATGCCTTTTCCGGTCAGAACTATTTTCCCGACGGGATGAAGCGGGGCAGCTATTATGAGCCCGTCGACCGCGGTTTTGAGCGTGACCTGAAAAAGCGCATGTCCTATTTTGCCGGGCTTCGGGCAAAGCGAGATGGCCAGAGGCATGAGTGACCAAGGCCCTCGTGGGCACAGTTTGGCTGTACCGCAACACCGGCGGCGGTTGACAACTGCACAGCCAAAGACAAGGAAGGCCGCATGATGACATCTCTCATTCAAGTGGCCCTTGGTGGGGCTATCGGCGCGTCAGCCCGATATCTGACCAATATGGCCACCTTTCGATTTTTTGGCCCCGGGTTTCCCTGGGGCACTGTGGTCGTGAACGTCCTGGGTTCTTTCCTGATGGGCGTCCTGGTGGTCGTGCTTGCCCAACTGTCAGGCAATCGCTTGGCACCTTTGCTGATGACCGGGGTCTTGGGCGGGTTTACGACCTTCTCCGCCTTTTCCCTTGATGCCGTCACCCTGTGGGAGCGCGGGGAGGCCCTCCATGCTTTCGGCTATGTGGCGGGCACTGTCTCGGTTTCCATCGCCGCGCTTGTCGCGGGGCTTTTCGTTGCGCGGGGGGCCTTCGCATGAGTGGTGTTCAGAACCGTATCGTTGGGCCGGATGAAGGCGATCAGCGGCTTGACCGCTACCTGCGCCATCTGTTCCCGCACCTGAGCCAGGGCCGCATCGAAAAGATGTGCCGCAAGGGCGAAGTGCGCGTTGACGGCGGCCGGGTCAAATCGGCCACTCGCGTCGAAATCGGTCAAAGCGTGCGCATTCCGCCTCTGCCTGATGCCGATGATATCACGGCGCAGCCAGTGAACCGCGCGATAACGCCGGCCGATGCCAAGATGATCCAGTCCTGCGTGATCTATAAGGACGACGAGATCATAGTGATCAACAAGCCTGCGGGACTGCCGACGCAGGGTGGCTCTGGCGTGTCACGTCATGTGGATGGCTTGGCCGAGGCGCTGCGCTTTGGCTATGAGGACAAGCCGCGGCTTGTTCACCGGCTGGACAAGGACACCTCTGGCGTCCTGATGTTGGCGCGGACACGCACGATGGCCCGCGCCCTTACCGAAAACCTCAAGCACCGTGATACCCGCAAGATCTATTGGGCTGCGGTAGCGGGTGTGCCCCACCCCCGCGCGGCGACGATCAAGTTCGGCCTGCTCAAGGCACCCGGCCACGGCAAGGGCGGCGAGAACGAGAAGATGCGCTGTATCCATCCCGCCGAAGTCGATAAGACCGAAGGGGCCAAGCGGGCCACGACGGATTACGCCGTGTTGACGAACCTGGGTCAACGGGCTGCCTGGGTGGCGCTGGTTCCGATCACCGGGCGGACCCACCAGCTACGGGCCCACATGGCCGAGATCGGGCACCCGATCCTGGGCGACGGCAAGTATGGCGGCGGGGCACAGGAGAATGCTGGCGACGGCTGGGGCGCGGGACTGGGGGGTGATCTTAGCCGCAAGCTGCATCTGCACGCGCGGACCTTGATCATCGAACACCCGACGACCAAGGCCGTCCTACACCTGACCGCCCCATTGCCCGATCACATGGTCGAAACATGGAATTTTGTCGGTTGGGAGGTCAGCCATGCCCCTGTTGATCCCTTCAACATGCCTGATTGATCCGACATGACCGACTGGAAACCAAAACGATTCTGGAAAAACGTCCACGTAGAAGAGGACGGTCCGCACCACATCGTGCGGCTTGATGACAAACCACTAAAGACGCCATCCAAGCTGACGTTGCAATTGCCGACGCGGGACTTGGCCGAATGGGTCGCTGGGGAATGGCGGGCGCAGGACGGGCCGGTCAATCCCGACACAATGCCCGCGACTCGTTTTGCAAACTCTGCTGTCGAAAAGGTTGCGCCGCAATTGGACGAAGTCGCAAGGCTCGTCGCCTCTTACGGTGAAACCGATCTGGTGTGCTACCGTGCCGAAAAGCCCGCAGCTCTGGTTGATCGGCAGGGCGATGGATGGGACCCGCTTGTCGAATGGGCGGCCAAGACATTCGGCGTGCGCCTGCGAATCGCTACCGGCGTGATGCCTGTCGCGCAAGACCAAATCGCGCTGCAGGCGCTTGCGTCCGAGGTGCGGGGCATGAATGCCTTTGCCTTGGCTGGATTTCACGATATTGTAAGCCTCTCCGGTTCGCTCGTCATAGGACTTGCTGTCGCAAGAGGGGCCCTGGATCCTCTGCGAGGATGGGATACGTCCCGGATCGACGAAACCTGGCAGGCTGAGCAATGGGGTTTTGACGAAGAGGCCGAGGAATATGCCTCACGCAAGCGTGCCGCATTTCTGGACGCAGAGAGATTCTACCGCCTGTCGATTGGGCAAAGCTAAGAATCTCTGCCAACCAAACCGCTTTGAGTTAGGGGAATTAACGGTGTTTTCGCCAAGTTATTAGGCGGAAACTCTTGACCTACGGTGACGATTTTGACCACTCTAACGCGGCGCTAGACAAAAAGTGTCCCGTGCATAGATCTAAGGCCACTCTGTCCTTAGTGGAACAGACAAGAAGGAAAGCTCCCCTGGGGATAGGGGAGAGTAAAAACAGGAAGAGGTAACTATCATGAAGACCGTGTTTCTAGGCGTTCTGGCAACTGCCGGACTTGCCGCTGGTGTGGCAGGTGCTGCTACACTCGACGACGTTAAAGCTCGCGGCAGCCTTAACTGCGGCGTGTCTACCGGCCTCGTCGGTTTTGCTGCCCCTGACGCTGATGGCGTTTGGGAAGGCTTTGACGTTGGCGTCTGCCGTGCTGTCGCAACAGCCGTCCTTGGCGACCCCGATGCCGTGACTTTCGTTCCTACCACTGGTCAGACCCGCTTTACCGCGCTGGCCTCTGGTGAGATTGACATGCTCGCCCGCAATACCACGTGGACCTTCTCGCGCGATGTCGACCTCAAGTTCGAATTCGTTGGCGTGAACTACTACGACGGTCAGGGCTTTATGGCCCCCCGTGAGCTGGGCGTGTCCTCTGCCAAAGAGCTTGATGGCGCAACTGTCTGCATTCAGACCGGCACCACCACCGAGTTGAACTTGGCCGACTTCTTCCGCGTTAACTCCATCAGCTACGAGCCCGTGCCGATCGAGACCAATGCAGAAGCTCTGCAGCAGCTGCTTGCCGGTGCTTGCGACGTCTACACCACAGACGCTTCGGGTCTTGCTGCCAGCCGTGCAACCTTTGAGAATGCATCTGACTGGGTGATCCTGCCCGAGATCATCTCCAAAGAGCCGCTTGGCCCGCTGGTCCGTCATGGCGACAACGAATGGGCTGACGTTGTGCGTTGGTCGCTCAACACGCTCATCGCAGCAGAAGAGCTGGGCGTAACGTCCGAGAACGTGGCAGAACTTGCCGCTGCGCCGACCAACAACCCCGAGATCAACCGTATGCTTGGCACCGAAGGTGAACTGGGCGCTATGCTGGGTCTCGAAGCGAGCTGGGCTGCAGACATCATCGCTGCTGTCGGCAACTACAGCGAACTGTTCGAAAGCAACATCGGTGAAAGCACTCCGATCGGTTTGGCGCGTGGTCTGAACGCCCAGTGGACCGATGGTGGTCTGCTCTACACTCCGCCGTTCCGCTAAGTCGGCTTGGATGGGGCGCAGATCGAAAGGTCTGCGCCCCATTCCACCAAATAGATAACGCGACACGACAGTCGCAGGGGCTGCCATCGGGCACAGTCGGGCGAACCGGCGTGACACCGCGGCAATGCTCACTCGCCGGGGAGTACATAGATGTCGACGATAACAGATCCGCCGAAACCAGGGTTTCGGCTAAGCCAACTCATATACGACACCCGATACAGGTCTTTGACCATCCAGACGGTCGCGTTGATCCTTCTCGTCCTCGCCTTTTCCTGGCTCATATCTAACACGATCCAGAACCTCGAAGCCCTTGGTAAGGACTTTGACTTTGGCTTCCTGTCCTCGCGAGCAGGCTATGACATCAACCAGATGCTCATTCCCTACGACAACAGCATGTCGCATGGGCGTGCGGCGCTTGTCGGCATCGCCAACACACTACTTGTCGCCTTTTTGGGATGTGTCACCGCAACGGTGATCGGTGTTCTCGTCGGCGTGCTGAGACTTTCCAAAAACTGGATCGTGTCGCGCCTGATGGCGGTTTACGTGGAAGCGTTTCGAAATGTACCGCTGCTGCTCTGGATCGTTCTGATCTTTGCCTTGCTGACAGAAAGCACGCCCCAGCCGCGCGATTTCCGCGAAGGCGGTAGTGCCTCGATGATGTTCAGCGAATCGGTGGCCATCACCAATCGTGGCGTCTTCATTCCCAACCCGATTTGGGGGCCGAATTCCGGTATCCTTATCGCCGTCTTCATTGCTTCGATCATCGGGGCGATCCTGTACCGGCGCTATGCCAAGAAGGTCCTGTTCGATACTGGCCGCCTTTTGCCGATGACATGGCCCGCGCTTGCCATCGCAATCATTCCGACGGTTCTTTTCTACTTCATCCTCGGTCGGCCCGTGTCGCTTGAGTACCCGGTGCTGGGCGGCTTTAACTTTCAGGGTGGCATCCAACTTCGAAACTCGCTGATTGCCCTCTGGGTCGCTCTGTCCCTTTATACCGGTGCCTTCATCGCCGAGATCGTGCGGGCGGGTATCCTGTCTGTGTCCAAGGGCCAGACTGAGGCGTCGTTTGCCTTGGGTCTGCGTCCGAACCGGACCATGAACCTTGTCATTCTGCCCCAGGCGCTGCGGGTCATCATTCCGCCGCTCATCTCGCAGTTTCTCAACCTCACCAAAAACTCATCGCTGGCCATCGCGGTTGGATACATGGATGTGCGTGCGACCCTGGGTGGCATTACGATCAACCAGACCGGTCGAGAGCTTGAGGGGATGCTTTTGCTGGGGATGTTCTACCTCGCGATCAGCCTGATCATTTCCAGTCTGATGAACGTCTACAACAACTCTAAGAAGCTGAAGGAGCGCTGAGATGTCCGACACTAACGCGCAATCTGTCAGCTTTGTCAGGGACAAGATGCTCCCTGAGTCCGCTCCTCCCACACTCGAGCGGGGAGTCGTCAAATGGATCCGGGAGAACCTGTTCTCCAGTATCCTGAACTCGGTCCTGACGCTCGGCTCGATCTACGTCATCTATTGGATCGTGGCCCACCTTTACCCATGGCTTGCCAATTCGGTCTGGTATGCGTCGTCTCTGAACGAATGCCGCGAGATCAGGGACGCGACCGTCGGTCCGGGCGTGCCATCGGCCTGTTTTGCCGTCATCACAGATCGGTGGGAGCAGTTGCTTTTCGGCTTTTACCCCAATGACGCCTATTGGCGGCCTGTCATGGCTCTGGTCGCCTTTCTGGCCGCAATCGCCCCCGTGCTGTTCGTGTCGCTGCCACGCAAGTTGTTGTGGTTTTCGGCAGCGTCGCCTTTTGTGATGTTCTCTCTGCTTTGGGGGGGATCTATCTGGGGGCCGATCACGTTGGCCGTTGGCTTTGGTGTTGGCTATGCGGCCTTCGTCCTGTTGGGACGTGTTGCCGGTGCGCTGGTTTCAGTCCTTGGGTCGATCATTGCCCCAGTGCTGTTCTGGATGTTCCTCGCCGGACCGATCGCCGGCGCCTTGACAGCCGTCGCCCCGATCGGGCTCCCTTTTGTGGAATCCCGCAGTTTTGGCGGTTTTACCTTGTCAGTGATCATTGGGGTGTCGGGCATCGTGTTGTCCATGCCGCTTGGCATTCTGCTGGCCTTGGGGCGGCAATCGGACCTGTTCATCATCAACAAGGTCTCGGTCGCCTTCATTGAGGTCATCCGGGGCGTGCCGCTGATCGTCTGGCTGTTCACGGCCCAGTTGATCCTTGGCTACTTCCTGCCACCGGGGACGACCTTTGACCTGACCCTGCGGGTCATCATCATGGTTACGCTGTTCTCCTCGGCCTATATCGCAGAGGTGGTACGTGGCGGTCTGGCTGCATTGCCCAAGGGGCAGTACGAAGGGGCCGACAGCCTTGGTCTGGATTACTGGCAGTCCATGCGGCTGATCATCCTGCCCCAGGCCCTCAAGATCTCGATCCCTGGTATTGTGAACACCTTTATCGGGCTGTTCAAAGACACGACCCTTGTCGTCTTTATTGGGCTCTTTGACCCCATCGGCCTGTCGAACGCTATCCGCGCCTCGACCGACTGGAACGGGATCTACTGGGAGCTCTTTGTCTTCATCGGCCTGCTGTTCTTTATCTTCTGCTACAGCATGGGTCGGTATTCCCTGTTCCTCGAGCGTAAGCTCCAACGCGAAAACCGGTAAGGAGACCACAAATGTCCGAACTCGCTATCGACCGCGACATCGACCGGAGCCACATGACGGTCTCTGACGAGGTGGCCATTCAGATCGACCAGATGAACAAGTGGTTCGGGACGTTCCACGTCCTGCGCGACATCAACCTGACCGTTTACCGGGGGGAGCGGATCGTGATCTGCGGCCCCTCCGGATCGGGCAAGTCGACGCTGATCCGCTGCATCAACCGCCTGGAAGAGCACCAGGCTGGGACCATCATGGTCGATGGGACCGAACTGTCATCGGATTTGAAGAACATCGACAAGATCCGATCGGAAGTAGGCATGTGCTTTCAGCACTTCAACCTGTTTCCGCACCTGACGATCCTTGAGAATTGCACCCTCGCGCCGATCTGGGTCCGCAAGACACCCAAGAAGGAAGCCGAGGAAACGGCGATGCATTTTCTTGAAAAGGTGAAGATCCCCGAGCAGGCCAACAAGTATCCCGGACAGTTGTCCGGCGGTCAGCAGCAGCGTGTGGCAATTGCCCGGTCGCTGTGCATGAAGCCGCGCATCATGCTGTTTGACGAGCCGACTTCGGCGCTGGACCCCGAGATGATTAAGGAGGTCCTTGATACCATGATCGAGTTGGCCGAAGAGGGCATGACGATGCTTTGCGTGACCCACGAGATGGGCTTTGCCCAGGCGGTGGCGAACCGCGTCATCTTTATGGACCAGGGCCAGATCGTGGAGCAGAACGAACCGAAAGAGTTCTTCAACAATCCTCAGTCGGATCGGACCAAGTTGTTCCTGAGCCAGATCCTGGGTCACTGAGCGCGCTGATTTTTTGAGTATTTAGGACGAAGCGAAGGGGGAACCGTCAGGTTTCCCCTTTAGTCGTTGCGGCCCATCAGATCGGCGGGAATGGCGAAATCAACGAGGGTGCCTTGTGCGGCCCCGATTTTGGACCAGTCAGTCGTCTTGAAGGCGATGATTGCCGTGGCGCAGGTGGGATAGTCCCCGTAGCGCGGATGGGCTGGCCGCGCGGGCAAAAGGCCGCAGGCAAGGCTGCCGATGCCCGGGTTGTGGCCCACGAGGGCCACTGTCTGCCCTGTCGCCTTGCGCAACTGGTCGATCATTCCTGTGGCGCTTGCGTGGTAGAGCGTGCTGAGTGTCAGGACCTGAGGCTGTATCGGCCATTCCGGCAGCATGAGCGCCAGCGTTTCAACGGTTCTTGCAGCGTCCGAGCACAGAACCTGATCGGGGCAATATCCTTTTTCGGCGATCCACCGTCCCATGACGGGGGCCGCCGCCCGTCCGCGGGTGTTGAGCACCCTTGCGTGATCCTCCGAGAAGGGGTCATCCCAGCTTGATTTCGCATGGCGGATGAGAACGAGGGTCAGGGTCATCTTGGGGCGAAAGCCTCCATGTGGAAGGCCGATTGCGCGGGCATCCGTCTGGAGGCGCCAACGGGGCAGGCCCGGCGCACAAGGCAGCCACCAGTCCGGCAAGTGCTGCCTGCTGTCGTATCGAGCCAGGATTTGCAGGACGGGACGACATAGCCCGCTAGAGTAAGGGCCCCGGCGGGGCAGGCGGTGCGGCAGGGCTGGTCCGGGCAGGTTACGCATGGTGCTGGTTCTAGAGCGGGTGGCGCTTCTGTCGTCAGCCCGATGGCGCCACGGTACGAGATGAAAAGCCCTGCGGTGTCATGGACCAAGAGCCCGACCGGTGACGGCCAGGCCCGTCCAGAGCGTGTTGCCCAGCTGATGAAGGGCTGAAACGGTGGGCCGCCGAAGGGGAAGTAGGCCTTGGTCCCTGTGTCGCAGGCAAGCTTGCCGATCACCCGCCGCGACCAGCGATCCAGCGGGTCTGGCTGGCCGTCCCAGAATTCAGCTTCTGTAGAGATCTGGGGCCAAAAGGACGGCTCATTCGGTGCGAGCATGAGGACTGACCGGATCGACGTATGCAGCCCGTCCTCGGGCAGGACCGGCGCATGCCCCGCAACCATCAGGCCGTTCTGGGCCGCCAGGGTCTGAATGGTCGCGGTCAGGGTCATGGTCGGTGCGGTTTTACCCGAGGCTCCGTCGAGCGGATGATGGAGCCTGCGCCATGCTCGGTAAACAGTTCAAGCAGACTGGCGTTGGGAAGCCTGCCGTCAAGGATAACGACGGCCCTGACGCCAGCGTCTAGGGCGGCGAGCGCTGTCTCAGTCTTTGGGATCATGCCACCTGCGATGGTGCCATCCGCGATCATCTGGCGGACCTGATCGGGGCTGAGTTGGGTGACGATCTGGCCGCTTGCGTCCTTGACCCCTGGTACGTCAGTCAAGAGCAAAAGCCGGTCCGCCTGAAGCGCACCTGCTATGGCCCCGGCTGCGGTGTCGCCGTTTACGTTGAACGTCTCGTTCGAGTTCATGCCAGTTGCAACGGGGGCCACGACGGGGATGATGCCGGCCTTGAACAGATCGCGCAGCACCTGGACGTTCATCTCGCAGGGCCGACCGACAAAGCCCAGTTCGGGATCGTCTGGTTCGGCCACCATCAGATCGTCGTCCTTGCCTGACAGCCCGACGGCGCGGCCGCCTTCGTCCATGATGGCCTGCACGATCCGCTTGTTCACCAGTCCGGTCAGAACCATCTCGACGACCTGTACGGTTGCCTTGTCCGTGACCCGCTTGCCCCGGACGAATTCGGATTTAATCCCAAGCTTGGCGAGCATTTCGTTGATCATCGGGCCGCCGCCGTGGACCACCACCGGGTTCACCCCGACCTGGCGCATCAGAACGATATCGCGGGCAAACTGCGCCATGGCGTCGTCGTCACCCATCGCATTGCCGCCGAATTTCACGACCACAACTGCCCCCGAATAGCGCTGCATGTAGGGCAGGGCCTCGGACAGGGTGCGGGCGGTGGCGAGCCAGTCTCGGTTCATGTTCTGGGTCCTCATTGTCGTGGCCTCTCTGCCAAAGTCCGCCTAGTTGATGCCGGCAATAATGGCCCGCAGGGTGGCAATACCATCGCCCTTTTCGGACGAGGTCAAAAGCAACTCTGGATAAGCGGCGGGATGGCGGGACAGGGCGGCCCGTGTGGTGACAAGCGATGCGTCCAGTTCAGCGGCGTTGACCTTGTCGATCTTCGTCATGACGCATTGGAAGGGGACAGCCGCCTTGTCGAGCAGGGACATGATTTCTTCGTCGACCGGTTTGGCGCCGTGCCGGGCGTCGATCAGGACGAAAGCCCGCCGCAGGGTGGGCCGGCCGGCAAGATAAGACTTCAGCAGCTTTTGCCATTTCTCGACCACGGACAGCGGGGCCTTGGCATAACCATAGCCGGGCAGGTCGACCAGATAATGCTCTGGCCCGGTGGTGAAAAAGTTGATCTCTTGCGTCCGTCCCGGTGTGTTGGAGGCCCGGGCAATGGACTTGCGCCCCGTCACGGCGTTGATCAAGGACGACTTGCCAACGTTGGATCGCCCGGCAAAGCAAACTTCGGCCCGGTCGGCAGGGGGCAGGCCGGACATAGCGACCACCCCTTTGACAAAATCGACGGGTCCGGCAAACAAGAGCCGTCCCTTTTCAAGGGCGGCCGCGTCGGGCTCTTCGGCGATGGGAAAGGTCAGTTGCATCATGCGTTCTCTTCTGCCTGATCGCCCAGGTCAATGCGACCCCCAGCGACGACTTCTGAATAGAGGCCAAAGTCGTGATGGCCCCAACCTTGTTTCAGGGCACCAAGGGTATCGACGTCGCGCTTCCCGGTTTTGGGGTTGGCGGTTGTGTGTAGGCAACGCTGGATGCGTTCTCGGACGATAAGGGTCGCCGATCCGATCCGCAGCTCTTTGCCGATCCAGCCCCATTCCTCCCATGCGGAAAGACCGTCGATCCAGATGTTGCCGCGCCAGCGTTCCGGTTCAAACTCAAAGCCCAGTTGGGCCTCTACGGCGCGGTGCGAGGCTGTATTCATGATTGATATGGAGGGATACTCGCTGTCTGTCATTCCACGGCCGGGTACAGCGACGATCCGGGCAGGCTGTGGTCGTTGTGTCGGAGTAAGGGGCGCGATCCACTCAAAGAAACCCGTCGCCTCATCTGGGATTTCGGGATGAAACTGGTAGGTCCCAAGCGTTGCGTGGGTCAGTGTGACTTGGCCAGTTGCCTCATTAAGCTGGGACGAGAGGCCGGCGAGCCCAGGCGTATTTGTACCGATCATGAAGTTCTTGCAGGGCACCCATTCCGGTTGTTCAGTGTCAAACGCACCGATTCCTGACAGGACGGCCCAATGTCGATCCCACGGCATGGTCTGGCCCCGCGACAGGGTCACGCTTTGCAGTGCCTCCCGCCCGTGGCTCTTGATCGGGTGCCGCCAGAGTGCGGCGACCCGGCCCATCACTTCCCGCCCGGCGATTTCGTGGGCTTTGACGATTTGTTGGCGGCCACGGCCTCAGGCTTTTTGCGTTTGAAGCTGGATAGGATGTTGCCGAAGACGTCCGGCCGATGCCCATGGCTGCGCATGATCAGGTACTGCTGGGTGAAGGTAATTGTGTTGTTCGCGATCCAGTATAGGACGAGGCCGCTTGCAAATGATCCCAGCATGAACATGAAGATCCAGGGCATCCAGGCAAAGATCATCTGCTGGGTCGGGTCTGTTGGGGCCGGGTTCAGCTTTTGTTGCATCCACATGGAAATGCCCAGAAGGATCGGCAGGACACCCAGTGAGAAGATGAAGAAGATGCTGCCTTGATCTGGCGTCGCATAGGGCAACAGACCAAAGAGGTTCAGGATCGACGACGGATCGGGTGCGCTCAGGTCACGGATCCAGCCAAGCCAGGGGGCATGCCGCAATTCGATGGTGACGAAGATCACCTTGTAGAGCGAGAAAAAGATCGGGATCTGCAAAAGGATCGGCAAACAGCCCGAGGCGGGGTTTACCTTGTTGTCCTTATAAAGCTTCATCATCCCTTGCTGCATTTTCTGGCGATCATCGCCCGCAGCTTCCTTGAGCTTTTCCATCTCGGGCTGAAGCTCTTTCATCTTGGCCATGGAGACGTAGGATTTATAGGCTAGAGGCAACAGGATCGCCTTGATGCAAAGCGTCAGCAGGATGATCGACCAGCCCATGTTGCCAAGGAAGCCATGCAGGAAGTGTAGCAGCCAGAAGATCGGCTTGGTCAGAAAGAAGAACCAGCCCCAGTCGATCGAATCGAGAAAGCCGGCGATCTGTCCATCGTCTTGGTAACCGCGGATCGTCTCCCATTCCTTTGCCCCGGCGAAAAGCTGGCTGTTGGCCGTGACCGTCGCACCCGCTGCCACCACCTGAGCCGGGAACACCGTCTCGGTCTGGAAGATGTTGCTGGCCTCGTTGTAGCGGGCGATGGAACGGAAGCTGGTGCCCTGTTCGGGGATCAGCGTCGTCATCCAGTACTTGTCGGTGAAGCCGATCCACCCGTCCTGTGTGGCTTCGAGCGTATCAGAGAGCCCCAGCCCGCGAGGATCGGCATCCATTTTGGGCAGACCTTTGTAGTCGATTTCCTGCAACTCGCCGTCTGTTCTGCGCACCACGCCCTCGTGAAGGATGAAGAAAGTGGTGGAATCAGGGCGGCCATGTCGGGCGATCAGACCGTAGGGCGCAAGGGTGACCGGGGTCGTGCTGTTGTTCTCGACCGACTGTTGGACAGAGAACATGAAATCCTCGTCCACGGAAATGCTGCGCCGAAAGACCAGTCCTGCGCCGTTGTCCCACACAAGGTTCACTGGGGTTGACGCGGTGAGTGTTTCGCCACTTTCCAGTTGCCAGACAGTGTTGGGCCCGGGGACCGACTCTGGGTCAACGCCTGCGCCAGGGGCCCATCCGTATAGGGTGTAATAGGCAAATTCCTGACCGACAGGGCTAAGCAGCCGCACAAGGTCCGACGTCGGGTCGAGGGTTTCGCGATAGGTGGCCAAAGACAGATCATCGATCCGACCACCCTGAAGCGAGATGCTGCCTGTCAGGTGGGACGTCATGATTGGCAGGCGCGCAGCCTCTGGCGCTGCTTCGGGGACAACCGCGATATCACCGGTGGCCGTTGCTGGGCCAACCGCATCAGGAGTCGCCAGCCCGCTGGGGTCCGCAGCAACGATCGCATCCGGCAGAGAGGTTGGTACAGGTTCTTCCGGCGGAAACAGGATGAACCAGGTCAATATGACTAGGAAGCTGAGTGCCGTCGCAAGGATGAGATTCTTGTTCTGATCGTCCATAACAACCGCGCCCCGTTTAGCAGATTTGTCTTGGTATCTGAGTTCAGGCAGGTTCAACAGGTGGAGGGGTGAAAGGTCAAGCAGTTTTCCTGAATTACAAGGGTAGTGCCGGTCAGGTCGGTCGCTGTGTCGCGGCCGGCGGGTCAGCGATCTGTTCCGGATATCAAGGGGTCATGGCAACATGGGACCGGCGATGGGACCGGCAGGGCGCTTTGAATGGGATCAAAGTGGGCCAGTTCAAATTGCCTTGAGCTGCTTGAGCGAACTTCCCTGAGTCGTGCCCCGGTAGCTTCTGATCCAGGCATCCGCTTCGGCCAGAGGCATTGGGCGCGCGATCCCGAAACCCTGTACATGCCCGCACCCCAACTGCAGCAGCATCCGCTGCTCTTCCGGGGTCTCTACCCCTTCGGCCAGGGTATCCAGGCCCAGCCGATCCGCCATGGTCAGGATCGCGGCCACCATTTTCTGTTGTTCGGGGTCTTCATCAATATGTGTCACGAAGGACCGGTCGATCTTGATCCGCTCAATCGCGAACCGGCGAATGGACGTGATCGAGGCGTTGCCTGTCCCGAAGTCGTCCAGATCGAGGCAACAACCAAGACGGGCAAGTCCGGCTAGGTTGCGGATCACCACGTCGTCTGTCTTGCTCGCGACAACCGTTTCGAGGACTTCGACGACCAATCTATCGGGGGTCAAATCGTATCGATCCAACTCCCAGCAGATGCGGTCGACCAGCCGGGGATCGCACAGTTCATCGGACGAAAAGTTCACGCCGATCCGCGGAATGTCAAAGCCATTGGCATCCCAGTGCCGGATCGCCTCTAGCGCCTCGATGATCATCCGCTCTCCAAGTCGGCCCATCAGACCCGCCTGTTCCAGTGCAGGCAGGAATTCCGAAGGCGGGATCAGGCCCCGCTCGGGGTGGTGCCACCGGGCCAGCGTTTCAAATCCGGTGATAGCACCTGTTCTGGCCGACAGTTGCGGTTGAAAGTAGGCTCTTATCTGTTTGTCCGACAATGCTTCGGATACCTGCTTGGACAGGCTGTGACGCAGGGCGATCCGGTCACGCATCGCGTCGGAATAACTTCTTATTGCCGAAGGCCCGCTTCGCTGCGCTTCGATCAGTGCAGAGGTTGCAGCCTGCAACAGCATCTCACCGTCTGGCGCGGTTAACCGGTCTGGCAGGCTCAGGCCGATGGACACGGACAAATGCACGGCGGTTTCACCAGCCGGGATCGCCTCGGATGCGATGCGCTGCACCCGACCTGCAAGCTGGATCGCCGATTCGAGGTCTAGGAGACGGGATGGGGCGAGGGCGAGGGCGAACGAGGGACCATCCAGGCGAGCCGTCACATCGCCGTCGCGCAAAACAGAGCTGATCCTTTTGCCAATTTCGGCCACGAGGCGGGAGGCCGTTGCATGGTCATGACGCTCTTCCAAGCGTTTGAAATTGTCGACTTCGACGACAAATGCGGCTGTCTGCCATCCGTCATCCCGGGTCGCCTCGAGAAACTGATCCAGCGCGTCCACGGCATCCTCCCGTCGGGGCATGTCCCCGCCGCCATCGCGATCTCGAAACAGAGAAATCCTTGGCCGCTTGGAGGTCAGGACAAGGCCAAAGGGAAAGGCCATTCCCATCAGGAACAACAGGGCGTGGTTTCCGAACGAAATGGCCAGGGCCAGGAGAATGATCGCCAAAGACAGCGCGCGAATGGAGCGCACCGTCCGCCAGAGTGACCGCAGCCGAGGAAACTTTTCAAACAAGGCTTTCGCTATCATCCCACCAGTCCCTTTCGGTCAGAAAGGATCGGCCTGATGAAGTTTCGGCCGATCAGTTGGCCGAAATTAGGCAGCGGTTCCTGAGATAGACGTTAATGCGTAAGCCTCAACTACTTTGAATTTTCACTATCCGGCAGGTTTCGCGTCAGGCCGGCAAAATCAAACAGGGCAGGATCCAGAAGGTGCGAGGGTCGGGCATTCATCAGGGCCCGGAACATGACCTGCCGCCGGCCGGGACTGTTCTTTTCCCAGCCGTCGAGGATGGATTTCACCTGCTGGCGCTGCAACCCGTCCTGGCTGCCGCATAGATCACAGGGAATGATCGGATAATTCATAGCGCGGGCAAACCGCTCGCAGTCCGCCTCAGCGACATGGGCAAGAGGGCGGTAAAGGAACAGGTCACCTTCCTCGTTCACCAGCTTGGGCGGCATGGTCGCGAGCCGCCCACCGTGAAAGAGGTTCATGAAGAATGTCTCGAGTATATCGTCGCGGTGATGACCCAGCACCACGGCCGAGCAGCCTTCTTCGCGGGCGATCCGATACAGGTTACCCCGACGCAGGCGCGAACACAGCGAACAGAAGGTCCGGCCCTGCGGTATCTTGTCCATGACGATGGAGTAGGTGTCCTGATACTCGATCCGGTGGGGAACGCCCATCTTTGTCAGAAATTCGGGCAATACGGTCGCGGGGAAGCCGGGCTGCCCCTGATCCAGATTGCAGGCCAGAAGATCGACCGGCAACAGACCCCTCCATTGCAGCTCGTACAGGGCGGCCAATAGGGTATAGCTGTCCTTGCCGCCTGACAGGCAAACCAGCCAGCGGGCCCCTTCTTCGATCATGCCATAGTGGTCGATCGCCTCGCGCACGTCGCGCATGATCCGTTTCCGCAACTTGCGGAATTCGGTTGTTTTGGGCGCTCCGTGAAAAAGCGGGTGGATGTCGTCGGCATCGTCAAGCATGGATCTGGCTCTAGTGGAGTTGCGACCACCGGGCAAGAGTTCACAAAGGGTCCCAGTTGCATCCGATGCGCCTTGGCCTCCGTAGAAAGATCAAAGGAGAATTCACCATGCGCTTTCTTGCCGTCGCCGCCTTGGCACTTGTCGCCGCCTGTACGGGCAAACCCTCGTTCAACGATGCCCCCCTGAGTGATCAGACCCTAAACCTGGAAGAGTTCTTTGACGGAGATCTGGTGGCCTACGGGCAGTTCCAGGATGTTCTGGGCACGGTCCGCCGCAGCTTTGTGGTCGATATTCATGGCGACTGGGATGGCGAACGCCTGCTTTTGACCGAGGATTTCGTCTACGAGGATGGATCGACCGAGCAGCGGGTCTGGACCCTGATCAAGACCGGCCCGGATAGCTGGCAGGGCACAGCCCCCGGCGTGATCGGTGTCGCCACCGGCGAAGAGGATGCAGACCGCTTTAACTGGCGCTATGAGATCGACCTCCCGATTCCTTCCGCGGATGGAACGGTCAAGACGATGCGGGTGACCTTCGATGACTGGATGTGGTTGCTAAGCGAGGATCGCTTGTTCAACCGGGCCTATATCCAGCGATATGACTTTGATATCGGTGACGTGAGCATCACGTTCGAGAAGCTTTAGATCAGGCGTCCTGCGGGGCTGGCCTAATCGGGCACGTTGTCGATGCCGGACCCGCCAAGGGGATGGCATCGCCCGATCCGCCGCAGGGCGAGCCAGCCGCCCTTGATCCCGCCGTGCTTTTCCAGCGCCTCAAGGGCGTAGACTGAACATGTCGGGGTATATCGGCAGCCGTGTCCGACCCAGGGGGAAAACACGATCCGATAGGCCTTGACCGGCAGGGCGAGGATATACGCGAGGGGGGTCATTTCTGATGCACCCTCGCCAGGGCAGTGACCAGATCGGACTGAAGGTCTGTGAACGGGCGGGCGGCTGTTGCGCCGACCTTGCCCACCAGGACGTAGTCCCAGCCATCCTGACCGTGTTCGGGCAGGCAAAGGCGGGCGATCTCGCGCAGGCGACGCTTGGCCCGGTTCCGGGCAACAGCGTTGCCGACTTTTTTGGAGCAAGTGTAGCCAACCCGAATCCCCTCGAACGGTTCATCGGGCGCACGTTTGCGGGCCTGAAGGTGAAAGCCGGGGGCCGCCTGACGCAAAGCCCGCGAGGCGCGCAGAAAGTCCGCACGCTTTCGCATGATCTCAGCACGCGAAAAAACCGCCTGGCGGCTTTCCGTTTGGCTGCTCAAAGAGCAGGTTACGGGAGCCACCGGCGGTGTCATCGGAACAAACTGTTGCCAGCGCCCTTAGGCGCTCAGCTTGCTACGGCCCTGGGCGCGACGCGCGTTCAGGATCTTGCGGCCGGCCTTTGTGGCCATCCGAGCACGAAAGCCGTGACGCGCCTTGCGCACCCGGTTCGAGGGTTGGAACGTGCGTTTCATCGCTCTCTCTCCGTCCGTTGGGGCAATGCGGCGACGCTCATGCGGATTCGCAGCCCGATATCATTCGAAGCCCGTCCTTTAGAGGTGCCACGGCAGGCTGTCAACGCGCCGCACCCGGGTTTATTGCAACATTTCCGCCAAGACCCGATCCGAATTTGTTACAGCAATGCCCAAAGCGCAGCAACATTGGTGCAAATGCATCAAGCCGCCGTGATGGCCCTGTCGTCTTTGGGCGCGGAGGGTCATCTAGACAACGGGAACAATGACCAGACCCGAGGACAGGATGACAGACCAGATGACCGACGCCCCGCCTAATCCGATGCTTCGGCGTCTTCCGCTGATTGCGATTCTGGTGGTTGCGCTGATCGGCGCGTTCCTGTTGCGCGACGTCCTGACGTTCGAAACCCTGCGGGAGCAACGCGAGACGCTTTTGGCCTTTCGTGATGCCAATTACCTTCTGACAGTGGCAGTCTTCATATTGGCCTATGTGACCATCGTCGCCTTTTCGCTGCCCGGTGCTACGATCGCGACGCTGACGGGTGGTTTCCTCTTTGCCACCTTCCCCGGCGTCCTGTTCAACGTGACCGGGGCCACGCTGGGGGCGATCTGCATTTTCCTTGCGGCCCGCTGGGGGCTGGGTGAGCGGCTTGCCGCCCGGATGGAGGCGTCGGACGGCAGCGTCAAACGGATCAAGGATGGGATTGACGAAAACCAGTGGTCAATGCTCTTCCTGATCCGGCTGGTTCCGGCGGTTCCGTTCTTTGTCGCCAACCTGGTTCCGGCGCTGGTGGGGGTGCCCCTGTCACGCTTTGCAATCTCCACCTTCTTTGGGATCATTCCGGGGGCGCTTGTCTATACCTCAGTCGGGGCCGGACTTGGCGAGGTCTTTGCCCGGGGGGAAACCCCTGATCTGGGCATCATCTTCACGCCGCCGATTTTGCTGCCGATCCTCGGGCTTTCGCTATTGGCGGCCCTTCCCATCCTCATCAAGGCCCTACGCGGCAGGAAAGTGACTTAGCCATGCCACGGATCGAAACCGACATATGCATCATCGGCGCAGGCTCTGGCGGGTTGTCAGTTGCGGCAGGGGCCGCCCAGATGGGCGCGCGGGTGGTCCTGATCGAAGGGCACGAGATGGGCGGCGATTGCCTGAACTATGGCTGCGTTCCGTCCAAAGCACTGATTGCGGCGGGCAAGCAGGCCTATGCCGTGGGACACGGTGCCGACTTCGGGGTGGCCGACGTAACGCCCAAGATCGACTTCGGTGCCGCCAAGGACCACGTGCAGCATGTCATCGACGCCATCGCCCAGGTCGATAGCCAGGAACGGTTCGAGGGGTTCGGGATCACGGTCCTGCGGGACATGGCCCGGTTCATCTCAAAAACCGAAGTGCAGTCCGGGGACACCACGATCAAGGCACGTCGGATCGTTATCGCCACGGGCTCCGGCCCCTTCGTGCCGCCCATTCCGGGGTTGGACGAGGTGACGGTGCACACCAACGAAACCATCTTTGACCTTCGCGACCGACCCGACCACCTGATCATCGTTGGCGGTGGCCCCATTGGCATGGAAATGGCGCAGGCTCATCTGCGGCTTGGCTGCAAGGTGACGGTGATCGAAGGGGCCAAGGCGCTGGGCAAGGACGACCCCGAACTGGCCAGCATCGTGCTGGAGCGGTTGAGGGGCGAGGGGGTGGAGATCATCGAGGGGGCACAGGCCGAAAAGGTCTCGGGCACCAAGGACGGTTCGGTAACCGTCCATACCACCCAAGGCGACATCACTGGATCGCATCTGCTTATGGCCGTCGGCCGCAAGGTGAATGTCGATAATCTGGACCTTGAAATCGGTGGCGTGGCCTATGACCGCAAAGGGGTCCGCGTTGGCCCCGATCTGCGTTCAACGACCAACCGGGCGGTCTATGCAGTGGGTGATGCGGCCGGTGGGCTGCAATTCACTCATGTGGCAGGCTATCATGCGGGGGTCATCATCCGGTCGATGATGTTTGCCCTGCCGGCCAAGGCCAGAACGGACCACATACCATGGGCCACCTACACCGACCCGGAACTTGCCCAGGTCGGGCTGACCGAAGCAGAGGCGCGTCATAAATTCGGTGCATCGGTAGAGGTCGTGCGGGCGGAATTCCACCACAACGACCGGGCCCTTGCTGAAGGCAAGACGACCGGGCTCGTCAAGGTCATGGTGGTCAAGGGCCGTCCCGTCGGGGCCAGTATCGTCGGACCGCAGGCGGGCGAGTTGATCGGGACCTGGGCGATGGCCATTGCCAATAGGCTCAAGATGACGGCCATTGCGAATACAGTTCTTCCTTATCCGACGCTGGGTGAGATTAACAAACGCGCCGCGGGTGCCTATTTTAGCCCGAGGCTGTTCGACAGCCCCTTGGTGAAACGGGTGGTGCGCACCGTGCAGCGGTTTGTGCCCTGACCCAAAGACAGGACGTGAAATGCGACCCGGTATGCTCAACTCCCTCTCAGGACGGTTTCTGATCCTGACGACGGTCTTTGTCATGCTGGCCGAAATCCTGATCTTTGTGCCCTCGATTGCCCGGTTCCGGGAAGACTACCTGAACGTCCGGCTTGAACGGGGGCAGATCGCCTCTCTTGCGCTGCTGGCCGACGACATGCTGGACGCCGATCTTGAGCGGGAGTTGCTGAAGAACGCTGGCGTCTTCAACGTCGTCTTGCGGCGGGACGAGGTGCGGCAGCTGGCGCTGTCCTCGCCGATCCCTGCACCGATCGCGGCTACCTATGATCTGCGAGAGGCATCTGGCATGACGCTGGTCGCCGACGCCATGGCGGTGCTGTGGCGGCCTGAGAACCGGATCATCCGTGTCATCGGCAACCCGGTCCAGTCCGGGGGGCTGCTGATTGAAGTGACGCTTGAGACCGGGCCGCTGCGGATGGCGATGATCGACTACGGCCTGCGGATCCTTGCCTTGTCGGCGGTCATCTCGGTGTTTACGGCGGGGCTTTTGTTCCTCGCGGTCCGGGTGCTGCTGGTCCGGCCGATCAAAGGCGTGGTTGGCCACATGCAAAGCTATGCAGAAGCGCCGGAAGATGCCCGCCGTATCATCACGCCTTCTGCCCGTGTGACCGAACTTCTGGAGGCCGAGCAGGCCTTGCAGAGCCTTCAGACCCAGCTTACCGGTGCGCTTAAGCAGAAAGAACGCCTGGCGCTTTTGGGCGGGGCGGTGGCCAAGGTCAGCCACGACCTGCGCAATATCCTGACCTCTGCCCAGCTGTTCGTTGACCGGATCGAAGGGTCAGAAGACCCGCTGGTCCGGCGGATGGCACCCAAGCTGGTCGGCTCTATCACACGCGCGGTGAATCTGTGCGAATCCACCCTTGCCTTTGGGCGGGCGGAAGAGCCGCCGCCATCCCTTGCAAGGGTGCAGATCGCGGGGATTGTCGAAGACGTCATCGACAGCGAGCGACTGGCCGCGGGGGACTATGACATCTCGTTCTCGGAGGACATCCCGACCGGTCAGACCTTCAGAGCCGACGGCGAGCAGCTTTACCGCGTTATCTTCAACCTCGTGCGCAATGCCCGCCAGGCCATCATGGCCAGTGGCAAACCCGGCGAAATCTGCCTGCGGGCAAGCGAGGATGAAGAGGCCTGGTGGCTGCACATCACCGACACAGGCCCGGGCCTGCCAGCCAAGGCGCGGGCACATCTGTTCCAGCCGTTCCAGGGGGGCACCAGCAAGGGGGGATCGGGCCTGGGCCTTGTGATTGCGGCAGAGCTTGTCCGCGGTCACGGTGGCACGCTTGAGCTGCGTCAGACCGGCCCAGAGGGCACCCAGTTCTCGATCTGCCTGCCCAAAGCCAACCTCGCACTCGGGGCTGCGGCCGAATAATCGCCAAAGGTGATTTCCTCCTTGCAATGCCTGAACAGCAAGGCTACATCCGCCACACTTCGCGGACTGGTAGCTCAGTTGGATAGAGTATCTGACTACGAATCAGAGGGTCGGGGGTTCGAATCCTCCCCAGTCCGCCACTTACCCTCTTTAAGCCATTGATTTTACTGGAAAAGCGATAATCGCTTCCCCCAGTATATCCCCCACCTCAACGTGGACTGCCCCGGAATTTGCCGGAACGCGCGGGGTGTTTCATGCCGTGAAGGTTGCACCCAAACTGGCACTGGGGGCTTTTCGCTTTCTCTACGCGAAACGGCTGGGCGGTTTTGTTCTTTGATCTGGCCGTGCAAGAAAATTGCTAAACGCGCCGGTTCGGGATTCGCGGGACCAGAGGTGAGACTACCCCTGCATGTTATCTACATCCACCCCCGCGCTATGTTTTCAAGCGACTTTGGCAGGTCTAGCTATGTTCAGCCTTATCCCAAGTGTTTCTTTGCCATGCCCTACAATCCGAGCCATGGCCTTGCACTCACCACCTGAGATGCCCGCATCAGAAAGCGCTTCATGGACTTCTGATGCTAGATCGGCAGGTATATACCCTAACAGGTTTCCTTTGTGCTTCACCGTTATCGCATTCGCGTCATAAGGGTTGGATGGTTCAGGAGCCAAGTTAACCAAAAAATCTCCGCTGTGATTACTCCCGAGGCTCTTGTCAGTCTGCTTAATCTCGCCTTGGTTTTTTGAAGTTCCTGCCACTTTAACGTCAAACTTACCATCACCGCTTAAGCGTCGGGTCCTGTCCGGATTGGAAGGCTTCCTGATTGGCTTAGCTTGGGTTTGTTGCCCCCCGAACAGTGTCTTCAAGAACCCGAACATATGTTTTCCTTTTTATGAGTTCGCTCAGTCAGGTTGTGCCGTGACGTTTTCAAAAGCAACCTTCAGCTAAAACTTGTCATACAGTTTCCAGTTTGCCGCGAAGGTCGAAGGCCAGCGGCCAAGCATCCGCCCAAGGCCCGCCCCGCATATCGGGGGGCGGTTCAGGTGTGAAAGCTTCCAGTGGGCTAGGTTGCCACGGTCGAAGCCCCAGCGCACGATGCAGGGCAATCCAGTCACCGGCCCGAAAGGCGTTCACGGCTTCGGGGGTGATGCGATGGAGTCGGCCTTTAGCGGCCCGGCGTTTAGTTGGCATTGCTGCCCCCTTTCATTTCGGGTTCCCCATAGGTTTCGAGCGCCCACGGGGCTTTCTCGCTCCGATACTCTCGCCATTGGCGCAAATATGCGGCCCCATACATGCCCCAAGCTTCGCGGGTCGCTTCGTCCCATGCCGCTTCCGCAGCCATCCGGTCGTCAATGGGAAGCCGTAAACGGTTAGGAAGCCCGAGCGGGTCAAGGTCTCCGAAATAGTCATGTCCTGATTTAAACATCATGTCCCAAGCTTCGGGCGCAACGGTTGCGCGTCGTTTGTCTTTGCGTCGTTTTATCGGCATTGTGAGTTCCCTTCATTATCGCCGGTTTGAGCGTAGCGCCGGGGGGCGCGCGCGGTCGGGTGTCGGTTCTGCATCCAAGTCGAGTTCGCGCAGAAGCCGCGCGAAGGCTAAGCGGGCGTCGCGTTCAACTCCGATGCACGGGTGCGCTTTCAAGCCCCCGGAATCGGTGCCCGTTGTCAGCCCGTCGTGGTCGAGAATTTCGCGGGCTTGCTGGCAACGGTCCCAAGCTTCGCAGGCAAGCCGCAAAAGTCGCATGTGATGCGGTTCTAAAACGTATTCTCCCAAGACTGCGCGCCACCATGCAGCGGTTTCCGTTGTCAGATGGGCAGGGGGTTCGAGTTGTTCCGTCATGTCGTGATATCTCCGGTTTTTTTGAACGGGGGCAGGCTTTGTGCAAGCAAGGTTCCCACCATCGGTCCCCTGCAAGCGGGGCTTAGAGATTGCTTGCCCCCCCTAGGGCGGCTGTTCCCATTGCTTTGTGATGCCGTTCCAATGCCGCCCGTTCGGCCCATGCTTTTCCCATTCGGTCAGCCGCCGCCATTCATTCAGCGAAACGATGCGGCCCGTCCAAGTGCGGGTGGCGTCGCCCATGTTGCAGGCGGTGCCATAAGGGAAGGCTTCGGGCGTTGGCACATTGGCTGGTTCGGGCTTAGGGGGCGTAGTGTCTCTTGGGACGCGTCCGGGGCTTTCCCCTTGGGACAAAACTGACACAACCGACAAAACCCTTTCTTCGGTCGGTTTGCGTGCAGCATGGCCAGCCGCAAAGGCTGGGTGCATGTGGCCTTCGGTCGATTGCTTTGCAGCTTGCAACCATCGCGTCATTGCCCGCCCCCATGTATTGCCGGGTTCACGATGAAAAGCCGCTGCGGCCTTCCGCCCTGCGGGTTCGCGGGCGGTTCAATGGGGCGGATGCAATCGCCATCGGTCAGCATCGCCAAAGCCGGGTCAAGTTCCGCTTTACTGCCAAGCCCCGCCCGGTCCAGCCGCAGCACATCCCGCGATGTAAAGCGCTGCCAGCCCTGTTCCCTGATGATTGCCACCAGCCGCCGTGCCGCCCGTTCCGTCTTGGGTGTAGCTGCATCAGCATAGGCGCGCCGCGCCATCGGCAAGAGATAGGATTCCACCAGATGCGCCGCCCGCCCAAAGTGTTGCACCGTGATTTCGTGCGGTTCGTCTGCCCCTTCGGCTGCCCAGTCCAGAAAGCCCAGCACCAGCGCCAACCGCGCGGCCATGCCCGGAAGCTTGCCCACAAAAGACAGCATCAGCCCTTCGGCCCCGTTCTCCCATCCGCGCGCAGCCAAGCGAAAGTCATCCATCAGCCCGCGTGCGCCATCCGTGAAGGGGATAAACCACGGTCGGGATTCGCCTTCTTCATCGGTCGCAAGGTTCAGCGTCAAAAGCCGCCCCAAGGCACCAGCCATCAGTTCTTCATCGGCCCAAGCTTGCGGGCGTCGCAGCGGTGCAGGGTCCGGCCAGATGGGCAGGAAGCGCGCCAAAAGCCCGTCATCATCGCTCTTGAACAGAAGTGTTTTGAGCCGGTCGGGCTGGATTCCCCCCAGCACGCCGATAGACAGCCGGTCGATTGTCAGCGGTTCGCGACCCATCCGCTCCACCGTGAAGCCCCGGCCCCCAAAGGCTTCAAGCCAAAACGGGCGGTCAGTGCCGCCGCCTGCATAGCGCTGCATCCCTTCCAACCATCCGGCCAATTCATCCCGCATTTGCAGCGTGCCGCGCGGTTGCTGGGCAAGTATCGCGCCCAACCGCTCAATGGTGCCATCATTTACCACCAGCCGGGGGATATGCGGGGGCGGTCCCGCGTCGCAGCCGGTTGGCCTATCGGGCGGGGTTTCGTCGGCCTTGATTGCCGCCTTTGCCGCTTCCTTCCATGCCTGTTCCGCAAGCTTCGCCAGTTCCGCCTTTTCGGTCCATTCCTTGCGTTTGGCTTCCGCCGCTTCGCGCAGGGGGCGTTCTGCTTTCCGCAAGGGTTGCAGCGCCGCGTCAATCGCCGGGCTTTTGCCAGCGCTGGGCAAGCCGATGCACATTGTCCAGATAACGGGCGGTTCGGCCCAGCCGCGCCAAGGCGAAGCCCAGCGGGTATTCCCAAGCGTCGCGCCCGCTACGGCCAACGTCGCGGCGAAAACATAATCTGGGGGTGCGCCCTTGGCTTCCGCTGCATCCGTCACCCATTTCGACAAGCGTGGCCCCAGAACGTCGTTCAGGGGCAGGTGGGGGGCAAGGGGCAGTTCTGCCCGCAAAAGGCGCGGGTCGGGGTTCGGCCATGAAGGCATGAAAGAGTGTTCCTGGGGTTTGGCTTGCGCAGTCATGCGGCCACCGCCTTTCCTGTCAGAATGTCGTTAAAGTCGGCCCCGTTGCCGGGGTCGAGAATGCCCACTTGCCAGCCCAGCGCGTGCGCCCGTTCGGCCAGAGCGTGCGCCGCGTTGCGGCCCGGCTTGTCGCCATCGGTTCCAATGGTCAGCCGCCCCGCTTGCGTCGGAAGCTGCAGCCCGCGCAGGCCAGAGGTTGAAAGTGCCGCCCATACCGTCGCGGGGCCATCCAGCAGCCCGCATAACAGCGACAAGCCGCTTTCAATGCCTTCCGCTACCACCAGCCGCGAAGGCCCGTCAGCGAGTCGCACAGCGCCGCCTTGCACGTTGCCCAGCATTGCCTTTGCGGGTTCAATGTCAGCTTTGCCCGAGCCATCGGCGCGCAAGTAGGTTCGATGCACAGCAGGCAAGCCCGCCCCTTGCACCGCCGCCACCATCGCCGGACCGCGCTTTGCGGTCGGCCCGTGCCAGCAAGCGCCGTGAAAGCGCAGCGTCGGGGGCAGGTCGCAAGTGATGCCGCGCCCGCGCAGATACGTTTCCGCCACTGTGCCCGCGATGGGCTGGGCTTCCTGCCAAAGCCGCTTGGCTTGTGCGGCCCGCTTTTCAGCTTCGGCCCGTTGTTCGGCTTCGCGCTGGGCAAGGGTTGCCGCGTCCGGGGGCGTGTAATCCCCCGAGCGCAGCCCAGCCGTCGACAGAATGTCGAGAAAGGCACAGCCGCTTTTCTTGCAATGCAGCATCAAACGCCCATCGCGGCCATCGGCCAGGGTAAGGGCATTCTGGCCCTTTTCCTGATGGGGCTGGCAGATGGGGCAGGGTGCCGCGCCATAGCGGCGATACCACTTGCCGCCCAGCGCTGTTGTCAGGTCGCGTGCATCCGTCATATGCCCGCCCCCCAGATAAGTATGGCCAGAGCGTTTGCCTGTGCTTCAGTCAGACCGTGAAGGCGACGCAGGTAAAGGATTTGCAACCTGTTCATGCCGCACCCCCTTTCCAGTCTGGGGACACAACCGAGCGCAGAACGTAGCGCGCGTGATGCCCCGGAAAGTCGCCTTCGTGAGCTTCGGTGACAGTCTCGATTTCCACGCCAATTTCGCGCAGGTTGAACACATAGGCGCTCCAGCGCGGCGCGCGGTTTTCGATAGGCGTGCAGCCCTTGCCCCTCGCTTTGCGCAGTTCTTCGAGCGCCCAGCGGTCACGCCCTTTGACCACGATGCCGAACGCGTCGCCTGCGCTGGGCGTGACCAGATAGGGCGTGCCAGAATTGTGGCGCTTGGTTTTGCGTTGTGCTATGTTTGGGATGCCCGCCGCATTCGCATGGAAGGCATTTACCGCCCCGGTTGCGCTTGCCCGCGCACCGGGGTGTCTCTTTTCGGCCATCGTGTTAAGCCGCCTTTTCAGTACGGGCTTCAAGCCATTCTGCCACGTCGCTTTCGCGCCAGCCTACCAGCCGCGCGCCCAGCGCCACGGGCTTAGGGAATTCGCCTTTCTGTATCCAAAGGTAAATGGTCGAGCGAGAAAGCCCGGTGCGGGCTTCAACTTCGGGGCGTCGCAGGATGCGTTCTGCCATGTCCGTTCCTTTCCGAAAGGACGCAACGGGATTGTTGCGGTTCATGCTGGAGAGGATGGGGAAAGTCGGGCGGGCAGTCGTTGAAGAACAATTGTGGAATTTTCTGCCAACGCTAGCGTTCAACACCTGCCACAAGATTCCCGGTCTGCTCCCACATTCCCCAAGTAACTCGCTGATTTTGCTGTCGTGAGCGCGTTATTTTTGATATAAATCATGGTGTTGGAGGCTGTGAGGGCTTGTTTCATGAATCACCCATCGGGTGCAGGCTTGCAGCAGGCAGATCGGGTCGATTTCGACCGCCGTGTGCGGCTGGAATTTCGCGGCACGCAGCTCAGTTCCGACGGTGGCCTTCTGGTGATGCGCGAGCTGGATGACGCGCTCGGGCTGTCCGATCTGGCGGCAACAGCATTGCGCGACATCCGACGCGGCAAGAACACGGTCCATCGGCTTGACGGGCAGTTCCGGCAGTCGGTGTTCGGGCGACTGGCCGGGTACGAGGACGTAAACGATGCCGACCGTCTGGCCCTCGATCCGGTCATCCGTCAGGTCGTGGGTGGAAGGGCTGTCGATACACAAGCGGCCTCGGCGTCTCAGATGGGGCGGTTCGAGACCGAGACACTCGCTCTGGCCGAGAACCGTGCCGCGCTGGCCGACCTGAACGGGCAATGGATCGACCGGTTTCATGACCGCAATGGGCTGAAGTATATCGTGCTGGACATGGATAGCTCGGTCAGCCCCACCCATGGCGATCAGGAAGGCGCAGCCTGGAACGGGCATTTCGACTGCACCTGCTACCACCCAAACTTTCTGTTCAACCAGTTCGGCATGCTGGAACGCTGCGCCCTGCGCAATGGCAACGTCCACAGCGCCGAGGGCTGGCAGGACGTCCTCGATCCTGTAATCGCCCGGTATGCCGAGCGTGACATCATGCGGTTCTTCCGGGCGGATGCGGCCTATGCTATGCCCGCGATCTACGGACGTCTGGAAGAAGCGAAGTTCTTCTACGCCATACGGTTGCCTGCCAACAACGTTCTGCGTGAGAAGATTGCGCATCGGCTGACCCGACCCGTGGGGCGACCCTCGCAGACCAAGGTCAAGCGCTTCTACGAGGACTTCGAGTATCAGGCGGCGTCTTGGGACAAGCCGCGCCGGGTGATCGCGAAGATCGAATGGCATCCGGGTGAGTTGTTTCCGCGTGTCGGCTTCATCGTCACCAACATGCCCATGGACCCCGACTGGGTGGTGCGGTTCTACAATCGACGCGGCACCGCCGAGCAGCACATCAAGGAAGGCAAATACGCCTTTCGCTGGACACGGCTATCGTGCCGGAAGTTCCGCGACAACGAGGTCCGGCTGCAACTCCACGCCTTGGCCTACAACCTGGCCACCTTCTTACGCTGCATCGAGTTGCCCGAAGCCATGGCGGACTGGTCTTTGACCAGCCTGCAACTCAAGCTGATCAAGATCGGGGCGCGTGTCGTGCGTCACGCTCGTGCCATCACCTTCCAACTGGCAGAGGTGGCCGTCACCGGCCCGATGGTACGCGCCATCCTCGCTGCCATCCACCGATTGCGAACGCCACCGTTTTGCGCGTGACAGCACTCCAGACCCAAACTGAACGAAAGCGGCAGGACAGGTCTGCCCGTTTCGCTGAAAAACACCGCCGCTCGGCAAGAACGTGGCAGGTTCGTGGCCCGAGCCGCCCAGTTCCAGCAGCCTGCGCGACCGAAGGCGCCGCTCGGGGCGAAAAATGCTTGTCCAGCAGGCAGACTCAGGCGATCTTGGCATCAGCCGGAAGGCCACTTGGGGAATGTCGGATAAAGGATGGAGGATCGATATGCCAAAGGGATACTTGGTGGCGAACATTAGGGTCACTGATGCTGAAAGGTTCCAAGAATTTGCAGGCATGGCAGCACCAGCCATCAAGAAATATGGCGGCAAGGTCCTAGCTAGAGGCCCCTCAGCGGACAGGCACGAAGGTGACCTCGCTGGCACAGTGATGATGATTGAGTTTGAGAGCAAGCAAGCTGCCGAAACGTTCTATTTTAGTGCCGAATATCAAGCCGCAAAGGCTGTGCGTGAAACATGTTCTGACACAGACCTGATGATCATTGAGGGCGCTGAGTAATTTTGCCGTAACCTGAACTATCACCTCTAATGATCAACGCTTCTATCTGATGAAGGGAAAAATTCGAATGTTGAAGAAAATGGTGTCAAGCGGGGTGTTATGTTTTGCAACGCTAAATTCTGTTCATGCCGCCGAGTTTTCTGTGTCGTGTACGGATGTACCGGGTGGAGAACTAAATATTGTCTGGACTAATTCGACCGAGTCCATCGGCGACTTTGATAGACGCGGTTCGCGCTATAGCCTCCAGAAAATCGATGAATCAAGCGTTGCGATTAGGAATGGGTTGGGTAATACAGTTATATTCCAGGGAAATCAGTTAATATACGATGGCAGTGTTGAGACTGATCAATGTAACCTAACAATTACGTCTACAGATATGGAAATTGTTAGCCCATCTGGTATTGACGAATTGTTAAGCCGCATTGAAGAACTTGAGCGTAGGGTTTCGGCGCTTGAAGAAAGATAGTGCAGCAAATATCGCTAATCGTCACACCAACTCCACGATCTTCCGCCGTGCCTCGGCATCTCCTTCGATGTACCTTTGTGTTACTGCCAATGACGAATGTCCACTGCTTTGGGTTCTCCCTCGGTTGCTAGAACGAAGGTCCGGGGGCCGCTATGCAGACATAGCCGCAGTTTGAGCTCGTTGGTTCAAGCGAAGTACTTTGAGAACATTTCCGGAGTGAGCGGTCTGAGGAAACACTCGGAAGGGCCAACCCGAATTTGACGTTGAATATCTTTGGGAAACGGAAGCTCGGTCCTCGAGGCATCGCCATGCTCCAATTGAATTTTTTGTTCGCGCTCGTATGCTTCCCGCAGTGTCATGGGGGCTTCTGCCAACGTATCGAATTTTAATCCCGGCACTGTGTTCAACATCGCATGACGTTTTGCGACATCATTGATGGTTATCCCAACCTTGTAGAAGCCGACCTCGTGAAATCTGAGGCGCAGATAGTAGAGCAAGGCGGGTTGATACCCAGCTTCAGGATGCTTTTCGAAGAATTCGTCTGTGTATCGCCCTTTAAGGTCAGCATCAGCACATTTCCTACAGCCGCCCGCAAGGTGATCAGCTGGGGACTGTGAGAAGAGCCCGTGAACCGAGCATAAGATATTCACTTTTTCACGGGCTGTCTGATAGTCAACGTTTGAGTAGTCAAACTTCTCACCATGCGTCTCAATAGCTGCCGCAAGCCAAGCCTCGAAGCGGTCAACGCGGGACCTCTTTGCGTGCCGCCTGATTGCTTCTTGTCGCTTCTTGGACGCTGCTTCTTGTCCGCATTTTGGGCACCCACGCACCCTAGATATATTGCCAACAATCCTTTTAAACGACGGGTGCTCCGAAATATCACAGTGCAGCACTACCTCAGTGTTACGCCCAGCGTACTCGAACGGTTGAACTGTGTATCCAGGCCCCAAACCCAAGAGGATAGCCCTTTTGAGACTTTCAGCATCTTGAGGGAAGTTATGCTGAGCTATTCGTGCACATTCTGGACAGGGATTTGTCGCCAGAAGGGCAGAAATGACTCGACGACAGAACTTATCATGTAGTTTGCACGTGAAATTGGCCTCTGCATTTTGACCTTTGTAGCTATGGATATCGAGCTCAACCATACCTTCAGAAAGACTTTTAATGCTTCCTGCGGCGGCTCGGGCATGTTGACCTCGGTACTTATCAGTCCGCGCTTCAGTGGCACATCTTGGGCAGCCTGCCCCCCGTAGGTGACTGAGGGGAGACTGCTGAAATTGTCCATGTTTTTCACAAACAATGTCCATATTCACCCTGGCGCCACTGTAGGTCTCAGCGAGGTAGCGATACTTTCCGCCATGGATAGCCTGTGCCTCGGACCAAAACAAATCAAACGGCTTGGTCGCCGCTTCAATCTGCCTCTCTCGTCCGCATTTTGGACACCCGCGAGCATTGACTGAGCGTAGGTGATTTCTCGGTGAACATTTGAACTCACCATGTTCTGGCTTTGGGCAAATAATTTTCACTAGCGTACCAGTATCGACGTAGTTCGCTAGTGAGTAATCATAGCGAAGGCCGTGAACTCTCTGTGCACGAAATACGAAATCTTCATTTGTCAGCTTTTTGGCCATGAGAATAAAAATACAAGATTTGAAGGCTATCCGCCATGGGCTCTTAGCCGTCATCTGACGGTTTCGCTCAGGGATACTGGACCCTTGTCGGATATCTTGCTTCCATAGGGAACCTTTTGTCAGGTGGAGAACACTAGAGCTTGGTTTTCAAATGCTTCTCGATTGCGCGCCGGGTTTCTGGGGGAAGGGTTGTTTGCGCGCGGAGTTGTCCCCCGAGCGCAGCAAAGGCCTGCCCGTTTTCCTGCATTTCGCGCGCCATTGGCCCGAACGCTTCACCTATCGCCCGCCCTGATTCTTGCATTTGCGATGCCAGCGGTTCGAGTGCCTTTGAAATGTTGTGGGCTATTGCCTGCAAGTGCCGGGCTATGCCCGTACTCCTGCCGCGATGGTCCTTCACGCCACGCCGAAACGCCATCATTTTGCGCTTTGCCGAGTCATAGCTGCATAATGTTCGGAAGCCTTCCGCCTTCATGGCTTCCGCTATAGAATCGCATTGTGAGGTGCGGGGCCCGATATCGTTCCGATATGGTCGCAGCCCGCTGTCCTGCACTGCCCAAATAGCAGCACGCACGGCACCGTGCGCCGCGTAATCCCGCGCCCCTTTCGGCCGCCCCCGGCCCCGTTGCCCTCTTTTTTCGTGTTCCGCCAATGCACCCGCTAGCGCTGCGATGTCGTCTTGGGTCGGGGCTTCGCCTTTCGCTTGCTTTACCTGAATCTTCGCCAGAACCGCTTGCGGGCTTCGGTCGGCCCTGATGTGCGAGGCGTCTTTTTCCGCCCGAATTGCAGCACGCGCCAGTGCTACCGCACGTTCATAGTCTTCGCGGCTGGGTTGTCTCATCCCGCTGCCCCCAGATTTACCACATTGTCAGCGGCACCGACTTCACCGCGAAGGAACCCGGCCCAAGCTGCCATCATGGCCCGCCGCCGTTCAATCATGTCCGAGCGCTGATAAGCCCGCTCCACATCGGTTCCGATGAAATGCGCCAACGCAAGTTCTGCCATGTCGCGCGGAAAGCCCTGTTCCGCTGCCCATTGCCGGAAGGTCGAGCGCAGCCCGTGCGGCACGGCTGGGCGTTTGTTCTGGGGGTCGAGAAAGCCCGCGCGGCCCGCCTTTACTTCGGCTTCCTGCATCCGACGCATGACAGCGGAAAGCGTCATGTCGGACAGTTGCCCGCCTTTCAGGGCGTGAAAAACATAGGGGGAATCCTTGCGCTGGGGCAGGGCTTTGAGAAGCGCCACGGCTTCGGGCGTCAACGGAACGCGATGCGCGCGGCCCGCTTTCATGCGTGAAGCCGGAACCGTCCATATCGCGGTTGTCGCGCTGGGGGTTAAGTCGGTTTTGTCGGTTTTGTCCCAGCCGCCAAAGTCCACTTCATCCCATGTCATGCCGCGCACTTCGCCCGAGCGTGAAGCGGTCATTGTCAGGAATTCCAGCGCCCTTGCGGCCATCCCGTCACGCTGGGCCAGTTCTACCCACCAGCGCGGCACGTCGCCCAGCGCCAAGGCCGGTTGATTGTCAGCCTTCGCCACCTTCGCGGCCTTGGGCAAGAGTTCGGACAGGTTGCCTTTCCAGCGCGCCGGGTTGTCGCCTGTCCGATGCCCTGCCACGGTTGCCCATGACAGCACGTTTTCAATCCGCCCGCGAATGCGTGACGCGGTTTCGGTTTTAGTCTGCCAGATGGGTTCCAGCACCTTAAGGATATGCTGCACAGTGATTTCCGAAACCAGCTTTGGCCCCAGCACCGGGTGCGCGTATGTGTCGAGCGTCGCGCGCCACTGCTTCTTGTGCTTTTCGTTCCTGAATTCATCTAGCTTCGCGGCCAAGTAATCATTCATCGCAGCTTCAAAGGTCAGGCCCGAGCGCGCTTCGCGCCGTTCCTGCAATGGGTCGCCGCCCAGCATAGCCTTGCCCCGGTTTTCCAGCGCCATTTGCCGCGCGGTCGCCAGAGATACAGCCGGGGGACTGCCCAGCCCGAGTTCGCAGCGCTTGCCGCGAATGGTTATGCGCTGCACCCATTGTTTTGCGCCGTTCGGTTGCACGCGCAGGAACAAACCTTGCCCGTCAAAATGCTTGCCCGGTTCGGTCACGGTTTCCACAAAGCGGGGTGACAATGCCTTTTGCGGTTTCCTGATGCCCTTGGTGGTCATTTGAATATCCCCCAGCTTGTCCCCCACTTAGTCAGGGATTGATAGGGAATATGCCGGAATATACAGGACAGGGGAAGGAGGTTTTTTAGTTGATAAGCGCTTGATAAATAGAACCTTAAAGGAATGTCTTGGAACATCTGGGAAAGGTCTTATGGCGGTTCCCCAGTCCGCCACTTACCCCTGATTTCATTGCGAATTGGTGGATGTGGGGGCTCGTTCTCATCAAGGTTCCCCGATAGCGCTGGTCCTGCAGGTTGGCTCCCTCTTCGCCCCCAGCCTACACAAAAGAACCCCCCCCCACTTCGCCGACCCCACTGTGGGGACCCTCCCCCGTTTCGGGCAGGGATCACTCTGTCCCTATATACTCGATTCTGCACGAACGGTTGGTGTTGTGCAGTTTTTGGAACTGTTTTGGGGGCAAAGAAGCCTATGACAGAACATGCAAAAATCATCCTTGGCCAAAATCAGCCCCTGCAACAAAGCCGAGCCAAGCACACATATCGGCAACGGGAGGGAAACATGATGGATTTGCGGGGTCATCTGCCCAGTTAACAGTCAGTGACCTAGGGTGCTACGCTCATACCCGGTTCCCAGCTTCCCGAAATTGCCGACTGTTGGATGGCTTCGATCGTCTCCTGTACTCCAAGCGCTTCGCGAAAATCGGGGCCGCACCGGCTGCCCCCACTATGGGCGGCGATCAGCTGTGCAACCTCGATGACTTTCAGGTCGTTGAAACCCAGATGATGGCCGGGGGCCGGGCAGAACTGAGCATAGGGCGGTTGACTTGGCCCGGCTTCGATCCGGGTAAAGCCGGCGGTCGCACCGTCGCCCTGGGTCAAGAGCAGCTAGTTCATTCGCTCTTGCGAAAAGGCGATCGCGCCTTTTGTACCGGTCACCTCAAACGACAAGTCCATCGTTCGGTCCGTAGCGGCTCAGTTGGCCTCGATGCTGCCGAAGTGTGTGGCAGGCGCGACGCTCGGACACGCCAAGCTTCTGCCGCACATGGTCGATACACTTGCGACGACGTGAAGGATGAGACCATTTTCCGCCATTACTCTGAGGACAATGGTCAAATGAAGTTTCGCTTTGCTGCTTCACTCGGAATGAGCTTGTCCAGCGTCAGGTCTGATACCCCGCGCCGAAGCCGTTGGTTCTCTATCTCAAGCTCTTTAAGACGCGCGAGTTGAGGCTGCTGCATCCCGCCATTATGCTTGCGTCGTCGATAAGACGTCTGCTGTGTCACGCCGATCTGGCGCGCCGCTTCGGCAATCGTCGCACCCTGTCTTTGCAGAACTCCAACCTGCCAAAGCTTCGATACAATCTCTTCGAGCTTTTCTCGTTTTCCAGCCAACGCTGATCCTCCAACTTGTGGGACAATCTATCCCAGTTGTTGGACCCCTTTCAGGGGGCTGCTCTAACCATCATTAGTCACTTTGTTGAACTTTCAGGCATCCGAGTTCCTGTCACTTGGGGGATGGTCATAGTCAAAGAGTCTGGACAGATGAGAGCGCACAGCCAAGCCTACAAAAGCGCCGACCAAAGCACCAAACTTAATGCCAAATTGTGACGAGAAGCCAAGAATATGGGCCAATACAAATCCCATAACAGCACCGATAACGACACCGACTGCGATCGCTATGAAGTCACGTACAAACGTTCTTAATACGCCGCGACCAAGAAAAGCCCATTCGTTTACTGGGTCGTTGTCGTCGTTATTCATTTCGCACTCTCCGAACTTTGAATTGGTGAGCCTAATAAGACTAAGAATAATGGCGAAACGTGGGCCAAGACCAACGCCAGGAAGGGCAGTTTGGGCTCACAGCGGCCTTCCGCGGTGCAGCATGTCGACGGAGCTTGGCCACCGCCTGCCTGCACATTCCCCCAGAGCCGACATTCGACGTGAGGGCTCGATGCTTTGGTTGAACCCGCAAAGCCGTCACTAAGGTTCCTTCAGACTAGACTGAACGAGTTTCGAAAAAACCTTCGTCCACTCGACCAGGATTGGACTTTCGGCCGCCAGAACCTCAGGACAGGCCACCATCTTCTGGGTGGGTGTGCCGATCCATCGCATCGTTTGCAGTGCCCTAAACGGTCTGCCATCTACCGATCAGCATGTCGTCGATCACATCGACACCGATCGGGCGAATAACAGGCCCGAATACCTGCGCTGGTTCCCTCGGCTGGAAAACGGGCTCCTGAACGAAACCACCGTCCGCCGCATTGAACCGGCATTTGGGTCGATAGAGGCGTTTCTCGAAGATCCGTCCAAGCCCATAAACAAGACATCTTTTCCCGACGTCTCATGGATGCGGACCCTGACCAAGGAAGAGAGCGCCAGAACCAAGTCCCGCTTCGAGGCTCGGGCAAAGAGCGGATCGGTTCCGAGCGGCGGCGCAATCGTCAAAGACGCACTGGTCGTTCTTACCCGTACTGCGGAAGCTGACCCGATTAAGGACCCGGCCTTTGCCATGATCACCCATCCGCGGCGAGCTGTTCGCGCACCGCAGCCAACATCAATACTTCACGCTACAAGGTGCCCTAAAGACCTTCTGCCAGCTAACCCGCGAGAGTTTGGCGGACAGCATCGACAACCACACTTGAACAGCGCGCCATACGCTTTGGAGCATCTATCGACCCTGTTCCAATGCCGGGTCCGGCCCAGAGCTACTCTCGGTCATCCTATCAGTTGCCGCAGCGCAGCGTGCCCATACCGGTCATTCAGAATGAATTTCAGCACCATCAAGTCGCAGCCACCGTTGGACTGATGGTGCTGGACAACTCTTGCAAAGACAGGTCGGTCTCGTGTTGTCTCAGAGTGGAATTTTTCCGTTGGTTCTTAAAAGTGTTTGGCTTCAGAATGGCTTAGATTGTTATTTTAGGAGAGAAAACCAATGCTCCATTCACTAGGACTGGTCTTGGGCTGTCAGCTTTTGGGAGAAGTTGCTGCGCGGGGCATTGGCCTCCCAATGCCCGGCCCGGTTCTGGGTCTTGCCCTGCTCGTGCTAATACTCAGCGCAATACCCACACTCGCCGAGCGGCTAAGGCCGACCACCACCGTCATATTGGCGAACCTATCGTTCCTGTTCGTGCCCGCTGGTGTCGGAGTGATTGGCAACTTCGAGATTTTGTCGGAGGACGGGATTGCACTGCTGGCTATCCTAACCCTTTCGACGGTGCTCTCCATGCTGGCCGCTGTTGGAACGTTCATTGGCGTTCGGCACGCAACCGAACGCTGGGCCCCATGACCGACGTCGCAAACCTTTGGAGCTACCTGGCAACTTCACCGCTGACTTGGCTCACCACAACAATCCTCGCCTATCTGGTTGCAGACGGGGTGGCGCGGCAGTTGGGTAACCCTCCCTGGGCAAATCCCGTACTTCTGTCAGTCCTCCTGATTGCACCAGCGCTCTGGCTGACACAGACAGACTACACGGCCTATTTCGAAGGTGCACAATTCATCCACTTCCTGCTCGGTCCTGCAACGGTGGCGTTGGCTTTGCCGCTTTGGGA
>JAQWWH010000044.1 GCA_029255105.1 Flavimaricola sp.
GGACTTGCCGGGGAACGTTCTGGGGGCGGGCGGGTGCTCGACGTGTTTTCCCATGTGGGTGGCTTTGGCCTTGCGGCCCTTGCCGCCGGGGCCAAATCAGCTCTGGCCGTCGATGGCTCTGCCCCCGCACTGTCACTGGCCGAGGCCGGGGCTGCCGCCATGGGCCGGTCGGCGGATTTCGCGACACGGCAGGGCGACGCCTTTGCCGTGATGGAGGCCTTGGCCGCCGAAGGTGAGCGTTTTGACCTTGTGGTCTGCGATCCACCCGCCTTTGCCCCGTCAAAGCCGTCGCTTGAGGCGGGTTTGCGGGCCTATGAACGGGTCGCGCGGCTGGCCACGGCGCTTGTGGCTGAAGGTGGCTACCTGATGCTCTGCTCCTGCTCACACGCGGCGGACCTGTCCAAGTTCCGCACCGCCTGTGCCCGTGGCATCGGGCGCGCCGGGGGACGGGGGCAGATCATCTGGACCGGTTTTACCGGGCCCGACCATCCGGTCCTGCCGCAGCTGGCCGAAAGCGGCTACCTCAAGGCGCTGGCGTTCCGGGTGTAACCATGCGGGCGATGCTGGACGCCTGTGTGTTGTACCCGACCGTGATGCGCGAGGTCCTGATGGGCTGCGCGGCCGCTGGCCTGTTTGAGCCGCGCTGGTCTGACCGCATCCTTGAGGAATGGGCCCGTGCTGCAGCAAAGCTCGGCCCCGGCGAAGAGGTTGTGGCAAGAGGCGAGGTCGCGGCCCTTGTCGCGGCATGGCCCGGGGCCACTGTTCCGGTGGCGCATGGGCTGGCCGAACGGCTGTGGTTGCCCGATCCCAATGACATCCACGTTCTGGCCTCTGCGATTGGCGGGTCCTGCGATCTGATCGTGACGATGAACGCCAAGGACTTTCCCCGCGATATCCTTGCCGAAGAAGGGCTGATGCGGGTCGATCCTGACGGTTTTCTTCTGGGCCTGCGCGAGGGTGATCCGGAAAAGGTCGACCGGGTCATCGACGGGGTGGTGGCCACGGCAACGCGCCTGTCGGGCGAAAGCTGGGACGCGCGGCGGCTGATGAAAAAGGCCCGGCTGAACCGTCTGGGCAAGGCGCACGGGCGGTAAGTGGTCAGCCTAGCTGACCGGCGTCCAACGGGCCTCGTTCGCCTCGATCGCGGCGATCCGTTCGGCGGTTTTGGGATGGCTTAGCAGCCATGCTGGGGTCGCCGCGCCATTGGCCCCTGTCAGATGCTCCAGCTTTTGGAACAGGCTCTTTTGCGGGCCGGTGCCGATCCCGGCCTTGACCAACAGGGCCGAGGCATAGGCGTCGGCCTCGTATTCATCCTTGCGCGACAGGCGGGCGGCCAGAAGCGAGATCAGGCCATTGGCGACCCAGACGCCGACACCTGGCAAAAATCGGTTCAGCATCATCGCCAGCGCGGTGCGCAGGGCGTTCTGGCCGGTAAAGTCGATCATCCGGCGGCGCGAATGGCCAAGGGCGACGTGCCCCAGCTCGTGCGCGATGACGGTGGCCATCTCTTCGCCGGTCACCTCGCCAGCGCGGTAGCGGTCGTAAAAGCCGCGCGTGATGAAGATGCGGCCGTCCGGGGCTGCCAGCCCGTTGACAGGGGCGATTTCGTAGATGTGGACGCGAATTCTTGGCAGATCCAGCGCCTTGGCCAGACGGCTCATCAACTCGCGCAGGCGCGGGTCGGCCAGTTCGGTCGATTTGGTATCCAATTCCTTGCCCGTCCGCCATGCGGAAAAGCGGTACATGGCAAGGCCATAGAGAACTGCAAGAAGGATGGGCGTGAATTTTAACATGACGTTGATATGGGGCGCGTCAGGGCGGCTGACAACTGCTTTGATCGACTTGGGCAGGCGCCGGTATCGCAACCGCTATGACAAGGTGGTGAAGAGGTGCCTTAGGGCCGTCTGTGGCCGCCATGTTTGGCAGGAAAGGTCCATCGGATCGTGGCATTGTGACCTTAACGCGCAACAATGTGATGCATCATGGCCCCAAAAAGGACACATTCGTAATCATGATCAAGATGCGATAGCAAAGTCGAAAGTACCTTGAGGAGAGGTGCCGAAATGATCGAGCAGAAAAACAATAAAACGGACGGCCCTGACGAACGTGATCCTTCCGCAGAACGCAAGCTGCCAGCAGCATTTGACGAGCTTCTGGAGCGTCTGTCCCAAAATGCGCAAGAACGGCGCGCCTTGCAGCAGACCCGGCGGGGTTAACGGCCCAACTCTAGCGGCCTAATTCTAACGACCCAGCACCCGCATTCCGGCGGTCAGACCGGCGAGTGTCATGGGCACCATACGTTCGGGCCCCAGTATGTCGCGGATCATCGCGATGGATTGGGTGTAACGCCACTGTGCCTCGGGGACGGGGTTGATCCACAGGTGCGACGGCCATTTGTCAAAGCTGCGCCGCAGCCATGTTTCACCCGCTTCGGCATTCCAATATTCATTCGCCCCGCCCGGAAAGGCAATCTCATAGGGCGACATGCTGGCATCGCCGACAAAAATGCATTTGTAGTCCGGCCCGTAGGTCCGCAACACGTCCCAAGTGGGCGTTTGCTCGGTCCAGCGGCGACGGTTGTCGCGCCAGACGCCTTCGTAAAGGCAGTTGTGAAAGTAGAAATGTTCCAGATGCTTGAACTCTGATCTTGCAGCAGAAAACAGCTCTTCCACCATCTTCACATGCGGGTCCATGGATCCGCCGCTGTCCAGAAACAGCAGCACCTTCACCGCGTTGCGCCGCTCGGGTCGGGTCTTGACGTCAAGGTAGCCGTTCTCGGCGGTGGCGCGGATGGTGCCGTCGAGGTCCAGCTCTTCCAATGCGCCGTCGCGGGCCCATTTGCGCACGCGCTTCATCGCAACCTTGATGTTGCGGGTGCCGATCTCGACAGTGTCGTCGAGGTTGCGAAATTCGCGCTTGTCCCAGACCTTGACGGCGCGTTGATGCCGGCTTTCGTCCTGTCCGATGCGGACCCCTTCGGGATTGTAGCCATAGGCCCCGAAAGGCGAGGTGCCGCCTGTCCCCACCCATTTTGAGCCGCCCTGATGGCGGCCCTTTTGCTCTGCCAGCCGCTGGCGCAGGGTTTCCATCAACTTGTCAAAGCCGCCCAAGGCCTCGATCTCGGCCTTTTCGGCCTCGCTCAGGTGTTTCTCGGTCAGCTTGCGCAACCACTCCTCGGGCAGGTCGAGCGCCTCGAGGATCTGGTCTGGGGTGATGGTGTCAAGGCCGGAAAAGGTCGCGGCAAAGGCCTGATCGAAGCGGTCGATGTGACGTTCGTCTTTCACCAGGGCGCTGCGGGCCAGATAATAGAACCCCTCGGGGTCGTAGGTCACCAATCCGGCCTTCATCGCCTCAAGAAAGGTCAGGAACTCGCGCAGGGACACCGGGACACGGTGGTCGCGCAACTGGCCGAGGAAGGGCAGAAACATGCCCTTCTTCCTAGACGTTATTGCGTTCGATGAAGATCAGGACAAACAGGCCGACGACGCCAAAGATCATGGCAAAGACAGCGGCCCATTGCGCCATATCAAGCGCCTTTCCCCCCCGCATCCTGGCCCGGATGACGCCCAGAAGGGCCCCGGCAATCAGACCGGTCAGCGGGTAGATCATGGGTACGTCCTTACATTGTCGTCGGCGGGGCCAGTGCGGCAATCTCTGCCATCCGTGCCCGCACGCTGCGTTCAGATCCAAACGCGTAGCGTGCCCAACCCAGACTGTCCAGACGCACTGCTGCGGCCTCTTGGCGCTGTCCGGCAAGCTCGAGCGCCTCGGCCTTGAACATCAAGAGCGACGACATCAGGGCGGCGTTCTGGCCCTGCCGGGCGGCAGGCATCGCGGCGTCGACCAGGTTCAGGGTGGTCGTGGTGTCGCCAGACGACAGCGAAAACGCGGCAAGCTGGGCCGCGACATGGGCCGAGTGCAGGCGCATGCTGGGGGTTGTGCCATAGGCGTTGAATGCCTGGCGGAACGCCTCGAGTGCGGCTTGCGGGTTGTTGCGCAGCTCAAGCCGGCCATAGGCGTATTGCCCAAATCCGACGCGCACCCCGTCCCAGCCAAAGGCATTGGCCAGGGCAATCGCACGCTCTGCCGATTGCCGACGGGCGACGGGGTTGCCACCAGTGGACAGGGCCGTCTCGATCGCATTGATCCAGTCACGCGAGGTGTCGTGGCCCGGCCCGCGCCCGCCATATTGTCCGGCAGGGTTGTATCGGGCGAAGACGGCCGGCAGGCGGGCTGCGACGTCGCTGCGGCTCATGCCGTTGCGCAATTCGGGGGCGTAATAGGCCCGCAAGACAAGCATATCAAAGCCTGTCAGAACCGAGTGGATGTTGTCATCATTGAAGACCGAATCGGGCAGGCGGTAGAGATCGTTCAACGGACCAATCGCTTGGGCCAGTTCTTCGTGCAGGCAATCGCGCAACTCTTGAGGGGCGACATCGGCGGGCACGAAGATCGCCGCATGGTCGCGCCGGGTGAGGGTGGTCCAGTCCAGCTCCGGGCCACGTCGGGCGGCAAGATATTCGGACCAGCTTGAGGCGCGGGGTACGACGAAACAGGCGGCACGGGGGACGGCCCGCTGCAGGGTCGCCCGGGGAATTGCCTCGATCGTAATGCTGGCGTCGGTGGCGTTGGTGTAAAAGATGTCCAGTCCGGCCTCATTGCGAAGGCGCGACAACAGGCTTGTCAGGTCGGGCATCAGGCTGGGCGGCTGAAGGCCGGTGACGCGGACCGAGATCGGGCCTTCGAACCGGGTCAGCACCGGGACCGTCCGGCCGCTTTCCAGGCGGAAGGTCAGATCAAGGAAATCCGAGGCCATATCGGCATTTGACCGGGTCGGCGCAGCGGCTGGGGTGGCCCCGAACAGGCGCATCGGCGGCAACGTTTCGGCCATAAAGCTGGCACTGGCTGGGGCAGGGGCGTCCATGGTGACGGCGGACATATTCGGGGCGCATGCCGAAAGGGCCGTGGCGGCCGCAAAGGCGGCGAGGACAAACGCCTTCATGACATCACCCGCTGATATTTGATGAACGGCGTGAGCGCCGCGATGCGGTCGTACAGCGTGCGGGCAACCGAGTTGGTGGCATCCGTCATCCAATAGACTGTTGGCGTACCTGCAGCATCGGCGGCGGCATAGACGCCTTCGATCAGCTTGCGGCCAACGCCGGTTCCGCGGCTGGCCGGTGTCGCATAAAGGTCCTGAAGATAGCAGACGTCCTCGATCTTCCAGCCATGACGGTGGAAAATATAATGTGTCAGACCAATGAGTTGGCCGTCCTGTTCCGCAACCAGCCCATTGTAATCCCGCACCTCGGGATCGATCAGGCGGTCAAAGGAAGACGTGTAAACAGCTTCAGAAACACTTGTCTCGTAAAAGGCCAAATAGGCCTCCCACAGTCGCGCCCATTGGGGCTTGTCCGTTGCAGCAAGCGGACGAATAACGACGGTGGGCACGCATGCGGCAGCAGACGGTGCCAAGGCAACTCTCCTCTCAAATTACGGGCGGAAAGATTGCGCGACTAACCCCCAGGCTCATCTTTGCAACCTTTCCGTCCGCCAGGAGCCCCCACCTGACACGACCCATTAAATACGGGCGCCCTTCGTAGGGGCAGTGCCAAGTGAGCGTGATTCAGGGACTTTGTCAAAATAGTGTCGTCTTTGCCTCAAATTTGTCGGCGAGTTCCAAGGTACGAACACAATATGTTGAGAAATGGCCCGATTTGGGGAGATTTTATGAATTTGCAACTTAGGGGTGTTGTTTCCAAAACAGAATCGGTGGACCCGAAAAACACCGACTCAGCGGCGAGCGCAGCCCAATTCGGGGCTATGGCGTCAACGACGACGTTCAGATCGGGCCATAAAGGCCAAACGCTCGAACAGATGCACGTCCTGTTCGTTCTTTAGCAGGGCCCCATGCAACCTAGGCAGGGCATCTTTTGTGTCAGAATTAAGGTCTTCGGGACTTAGATCCTCGGCCAGAAGCAGCTTCAGCCAATCCAGAACCTCTGACGTTGAGGGCTTTTTCTTGAGGCCGGGGGTCTCACGCAGGGTGTAGAATTGGGTCAGGGCAGTGCTCAGTAGGGTGTCCTTGATGCCGGGGTGATGCACCTCGACAATCTTTTTCATGACCTCCATCTCGGGGAACCGGATGTAGTGGAAAAAGCAACGGCGCAAAAAGGCGTCCGGCAACTCTTTTTCGTTGTTCGAGGTGATGATGACGATGGGCCGGATCGCGGCCTTTACCGTTTCGCCGGTTTCGTAGACAAAAAACTCCATCCGATCAAGCTCTTGCAGGAGGTCGTTGGGGAATTCGATGTCCGCCTTGTCGATCTCGTCGATCAGTAGGACGACCTTTTCGGTTGCCTCAAAGGCCTGCCAAAGTTTGCCCTTGCGGATGTAGTTGCGCACATCATTGACCCGGTCGTCACCTAGCTGGCTGTCGCGCAGACGGCTGACGGCGTCATATTCATACAGACCCTGCTGGGCGCGGGTGGTCGATTTGACGTGCCATTCAATGATGGGCAGGCCCAGGGCGCCTGCGACCTGCCGGGCCAGTTCGGTCTTGCCGGTCCCTGGTTCGCCTTTCACCAGCAAGGGCCGTTCGAGTGTGACGGCGGCGTTTACGGCCACGGTCAGGTCGGCGGTGGCGACGTAGCTGTCAGTCCCGGAAAAATGCATCTGTCGATTGTCTCCGCAAGCTTGGTGCGAGCCTACAGTAGCACGCCTGTCAAAGGTCACAACGCCGGCATCAAGAAACCGCAAAGCAGCCAAAAACGGGGGTGACACCCGGTAAGCATCGGTTTAAGGGATGCGCAGCCAAGAAGGGGTGCGCCGGATGACTGGTAACCTGGAAAAGCCAGCTTTCGGAAATGCTGAGGGAGCAAAGATGAAAGCAGAAACTTTTCTGCCGGACGATTATCGTCCCGCTGAAGATGAACCGTTCATGAATGAACGGCAGACTGAGTATTTTCGTCGCAAACTGCTGACCTGGAAGGCAGACCTTCTGTCCGACAGCCGCGACACGATTACTGGTATGAAAGATCAGACCCGCAATATTCCTGACATCGCTGACCGCGCCAGCGAAGAGACGGACCGGGCCTTGGAATTGCGTACCCGTGACCGCCAGCGCAAGCTGGTCAGCAAGATCGACGCGGCCCTGCGCCGCATCGACGAAGGTGAGTACGGCTATTGCGAGATCACCGGGGAACCAATCAGCCTCAAGCGGCTGGATGCCCGTCCCATCGCCACCATGAGCCTTGAGGCCCAGGAACGGCATGAGCGGCGCGAGAAGGTCCATCGCGACGACTGACCAAACGCTGGCCCTTCTGGGGTCGGGCGGCGCCAACAGGGGCCGCCCCGTAGACGTGGTCGGGGGCGGCATCGCCGGCCTCGCTACCGCACTTGCCTTTGGCCGCATCGGGGCAGAGGTCACCGTCCACGAACAAGCCCCCGAACTAACCGAGGTCGGGGCAGGTCTTCAGGTTACCCCCAATGGCGCCCGCGTTCTGGACGGGCTTGGCCTGGCAGAGGTTGCCTCGCGCCGTGGTATCCGGGCCGATGCTGTAGAGCCGCGCGATGCCCTGACGGGGCGCCCTGTGACCCGGTTCGATCTGCGCAAGCTTTCAGGTCCGCCGTATCGCTTTTTTCACCGCTACGATCTGATCGACATGCTTGCCGAAGGCTGCCGGGCCGCGGGGGTCACGATCCGGACGGGTCAGCGCATTGAGCCCTTGGGGGATCGGCCCGTTGATCGGGCCGATGGTGCGCTTTTGATCGGGGCGGATGGGCTGCATTCAGTCCTGCGGCCCTTGCTTAACGAACCGGCCGAGCCGTTTTTTACCGGGCAGGTGGCCTGGCGGGCGACGGTGGCTGTCGAATCTCCGCCCGTCGCAAGGATCTGGATGGCTCCGGGCCGCCATGTGGTGACATACCCCCTGCACGGAGGGCGCCTGAACATCGTCGCGGTGCGCGAGCAGGCCGACTGGGCCGCCGAGGGCTGGCACCACCTTGATGATCCCGCGAACCTGCAAGCCGTCTTTGCCGACACAGCGCCAGAGCTGCGGGCGATTCTTGGGGCGGTGACATCGGTCAATCTGTGGGGCCTGTTTCGGCATCCGGTCGCGCAGCGCTGGCACAACGACGATACCGCGATCATGGGCGACGCAGCCCATCCGACCCTGCCTTTCCTCGCACAGGGGGCGAACCTCGCGCTGGAGGACGCCTATGTCCTTGCCCGTTGCTGCGACACCTTCAGCGATCTGCCCACCGCCCTTGCCCGGTATCAGGCCCTGCGGCGGAACCGGGTGGCCCGGGCGATTGGGGCGGCCAATGCCAATGCGGTCAACTACCATCTGGCGGGGATGCAACGGCGGGTGGCCCATCTGGGGCTGAAGGGGTTGGGCATCCTGGCCCCGCGCGCCTTTTTGGGGCGGATGGACTGGCTTTATGGGCACGATGTGACGGCAAGGGTGTGACGGCAAGGTAAGGTGGGGCCGGACCCACCTTACGGGCAAGATCACGCGGCCAGATCAACCCAGACGGGGACGTGATCCGAAGGTTTCGTGCCGCCCCTTACCTCTGCCTCGATCCAGCAATCCTGCAACAAATCAGCAGCTTGTGGTGTCAGCAGAAAGTGGTCGATGCGGATACCGTCGTTGCGATCATAGGCCCCGGCCTGATAATCCCAGAACGAATAGTGCCCCGGACCCTGCACCCGTGCCCGGAACGCCTCGGTAAAGCCAAGGTTCTGGATCCGGCGAAACGCCTGCCGGCTTTCAAGGCGGAACAGGGCATCCTCGCGCCAGGCATCGGGGCGTTTGGCATCCTCGGCTTGGGGAATGATGTTGTAGTCGCCCGCCATCAGGGCAGGCTCTTCCGCGGCCAGAAGGTCGGCGGCGCGGGAGGCGAGCCGCTCCATCCAGGCGAGCTTGTAGTCGTATTTTGGCCCCGGCGCGGGATTGCCGTTGGGCAGGTAAAGGCCGCACAGGCGCACCGCCCGTTCACCAACGACCGTCGCCTCGATCCAGCGGGCCTGTTCGTCGGCGTCGTCGCCGGGCAACCCGCGTGTCACATCCTCAAGCGGCAGCTTGGACAGGATAGCGACCCCGTTAAAGCCCTTCTGGCCGTGGGTTTCGACCTGGTATCCACGCTCTTCAAACAGCTCGCGGGGAAAGCCCTCGTCAACGGACTTGATCTCTTGCAGCAGGGCGACATCGGGGTTGCTGGCCTCTAGCCAGGCCAAAAGCGCCTCGATCCGGGCCTTGACCCCGTTGATGTTGAAAGTAGCGATTTTCATGCTGTGCCCTCCGCTCTGGCCTTTGTCCGCGATCCCGTCGCCGGGGGCAAGTCAGATAGGGGCAGGGCCTGGCAGCGGTCGCCAGATGGCGGGTTACATCGAGAACGAGGTGCCGCAGCCGCAGGATGAGGTGGCATTGGGGTTTTCGATCACGAACCGGGCCCCGATCAGTTCATCCGCGAAGTCGATGACGGCAGAGGCGAGGAAAGGCAGGGACACACTGTCGATCACCACCTTTTCGCCCTGACCCTCAAGCACAAGATCGTCGTCCTTGGCCTCGTCCAGGGCAATCTCGTATTGAAAGCCGGAACATCCGCCGCCTTCAACGGCGACGCGCAGGGCCTTGCCCTGGGCATTGGCGCCAATTTCGGCCAGTCGGTCGAAGGCGCGTGAGGTCACTTGGGGAGGAAGCGTCAGCATCATGGGGCCTATCGGTGAGCGTTCCCCTAACATATAGGAAGAACAGGCAAAGACGACAAGCGTGGTGCTGCGTCCCTTAATGTCCCGCGAATGGGACGGGGAGATAGAGCCACCGGCAGAAAGGGCGAGGCAACGCCATGGCAGCCATTTATGCCTCAGACCCCGTATCGGCCCGAGGACGGCTGTACGCGGAAGAGGAAAGCACCTTTCGGTCCCCCTTTCAAAGGGACCGGGACAGGATCATTCACGCCTCGGCCTTTCGCAGGCTCAAGCATAAGACACAGGTGTTCATCGAACACGAGGGCGACTATTTTCGCACCCGCCTGACCCATTCGATCGAGGTGGCGCAGGTGGCCCGCACGGTGGCCGCCGCCCTTGGCCTGAATGTCGAACTGACCGAGGCAATCGCGCTGGCCCATGACCTTGGCCATCCCCCCTTTGGCCATACCGGCGAGGATGCCCTGAACGTCCTGATGAAGCCCTATGGCGGGTTCGATCACAACGCCCAGGCAATTCGCATCGTCACCTCGCTTGAACGGCACTACGCCGAATGGGACGGGTTGAACCTCACCTGGGAAACCCTTGAAGGCATTGCAAAACACAACGGCCCGGTGGCCGATCCGGTGCCCTATGCCCTGGCCGCCTACAACGCCCGTCACGACCTAGAGTTGCACACCCATGCCAGCGCAGAGGCGCAGGTGGCAGCCCTGGCCGACGACATCGCCTACAACCACCACGACCTGCATGACGGCCTGCGGGCCGAGCTGTTTTCGACCGATGAACTGGCCGATCTGCCGGTCTTGCGCGACTGTTTTGCCGAGGTGGACCGCCGTTATCCCGGCCTTAACTACTACCGCCGCCGCCACGAGGCCCTGCGCCGGTTTTTTGGGGTGTTGGTCGAGGATGTGATCACTCTTGCCCAGCGAACGCTGGCCGATGTCGATCCCCAGTCTGTGGTCGATATCCGCCATGCCGGGCGCATGGTGATCCGGTTTTCGGACGGGCTGTGGTCCGACCTCAAGGTGATCCGCTCGTTCCTTTTTCACCGGATGTACCGCGCCCCTGCCGTGGTCGAGATGCGGGGCGAGGTGACCCAGGTGGTCCACGATCTTTTTCCGCTGTTCATGGCCCAGCCCGACGAATTGCCCAAACAATGGCGCAAGGACGTGGCCGAGGCGCTGGATGAAACGGCGCTGGCCCGGATCGTGGCAGATTACATCGCCGGGATGACCGACCGCTTTGCCATTCAGGAACACGCAAGGCTGTGTGGGGGCGAGATTACCGCCCGGGGTGTGGCGCAGGGTTAAGGCGCAACGGCGAGGATGATGGCGCCCGAGGCGATCAGCCCGACGCCGGTCCAGCCAAGGGCCGACAGCTTTTCCCCCAGAAACACCGCCGCGATAATGGCGACAAAGACAACGCTCAGCTTGTCCACCGGGGCCACCCGCGAGGCGTCGCCCAATTGCATCGCCCGAAAGTAGCACAGCCAGGATGCCCCCGTCGCGAGCCCCGACATCACCAGAAAGAACCAGGTTCGGGGACTGACCCCCGACAGGCTTTCGCCCTTGCCGGTCGCCCAGACCAAAAGGCCAAGGGCCACCAACACAACGGCCGTCCGGAGCAAGGTGGCAAGATCGGAATTGATGTTCTGGACCCCGGCCTTGACGAAAATCGCCGTCAGCGCGGCAAAGACCGCTGCCAGAAGCGCCCAGAATTGCCAGCTCGATGTCAGGTTGATCATTGCAAACGCCCTCTCATACCCTGCGTGACATGTTCGACCGTTCCGCCTTTGGCCCCGGATATCAAGGGCCTTGGGTCTCGACCACCGCTTTGGAGGGGGCTCAGGCGGCGCTCCCGGCCCTTGCGTCTGTTGTTTGGTCATCGGTCCGGGTGCGTCCCGCCCGGCGCCGCCACATGGCCGCCAATACGACCACAGCACTTAGGGCCGCGATGGCCCCGATGCCGGTCCGAAGGGCTGACGCGCGGGCGACAGAGGCCCCGATCTCGGCAAAGGTCAGGGCAGGGCGCACGTCCCCGAATTGGTTCAGGGCGGGGGAAAGGTAGGCCAGACAAAAGGCAAGGATCAGCGCTTGAGCCGACAAAAGGCCCGTTGGCAACCTGGGCCGCCAATGGATCGCCGCGCCAGCCAGCAAGGGGAACAGGGCAAAGATCGGCCGCAGCTCGGCCCGCAAGGTGGCATTCGTGGCCCCAAGGGCGAGTCCGCCCAGAAGGCACACCGTGCCGATCAGGATGTAAGGCGCACCGGGCCTGTCCGCTTCGCTGAGCTGCAGGGCCGTGACAGCAAGCATCGCCAAGGCGGGCAAAGCCAATAGGCCGACGGCTGAGGGGGCAGCGATCAGGAGCATTGCGACCCAACTTGTCAGGACAATGGCTGTCACTATCCGGCCGCCAAACGATGACAGGCTCTTTGCCGCGACGATCAGGCAAACACCGAGGAACAAGGCCAGCCGGATCAGCGGTAACCCGGCCCGCAGCTTGTTGTAGGCGGGGCCCATCGCCTCTTGCGCGGTGGCAGTCAGGCGGGGATCGAATTGCAGAACGGCAAAGGCGGCAAAGACGGGTATGGCCAGCAGGCAAAGCCAGCCCCAACCGGCGCTTCCGGGGATGCCTTGCCGGGCGACGGTAAAGGCAAGAATTGCCGCCGCGCTTAGCCCCATCGCCTGTCCAGCAAGGCCCGCTACGAAACCGGCACCCGTATTGACAGCCGTCATGGACCCGGCGGGTACAGCCAACTGCAGCATCCCAAGGACCCAAGGACCAAAGCTGGCCGCCAGCCAGACCAGCCCAAAGAGCAAAAACACACCAAGAGCCAATCGAACCATCCGGCCCCCTCGCCACGACGCCCTACGCACATTGACGCAGACTTTTCCCGTGATAAACCCCATGGGCCGCCAGACAAGGCCGAAGTGGTGGCGAAAGGACCAGCCTATGAATATGTTCACCGATATCCGGGCCCTCGTGCTCGATTGTCTTGCCGCAATGGTTGCCGATGGGGCTTTGCCCGACGGGTTGGCGACAGATGCCGTGACGGTCGAACCGCCCCGCGATGCAGGGCATGGCGATATGGCCACCAATGCGGCCATGGTCCTGGCCAAGTCCGCCGGTCAGCCGCCGCGTGCCATTGCCGACGCGCTGGCCGCAAGGCTTCAGGCTGATCCGCGCATCGACGCGGCAACCGTGGCAGGCCCCGGATTTTTGAACATGCGGCTGGCCACGGGTCAGTGGCAACAGGTTGTCCGCGTCGCCCTGACGGACCCCGACTATGGCCGGTCCACGCTGGGGCAGGGCAAGCGGGTCAACGTCGAATATGTCTCGGCCAACCCGACCGGGCCGCTGCACATCGGGCATACCCGGGGGGCGGTCTTTGGCGACGCGCTGGCCAGCCTTCTGGACTACGCAGGCTGGGACGTCACGCGGGAATATTACATCAATGATGGCGGCGCACAGGTCGATGTGCTGGCCCGCTCTGCCTTTGAACGCTACCGCGAGGCCTGTGGCCTGACGCCTGAAATCGCCGAAGGGCTATACCCGGGCGACTATCTTGTGCCGGTGGGCGAGGCGATGAAGGAAAAGTGGGGCGACAGCCTTCTGGACAAGGACGAATCCGTCTGGCTCGCCGATATCCGCGAATTCGCGACCGAAAAGATGATGGACCAGATCCGCGCCGATCTGGCGAGCCTTGGCGTGACCATGGATGTCTTCTACTCGGAAAAGTCGCTTTATGGGACCGGCCGGATCGAGGCGGCGATTGCTTCGCTTGACGAAAAGGGCCTGATCTATCGCGGCACGCTCGAGCCGCCCAAGGGCAAGATGCCCGAGGATTGGGAACCGCGCGAGCAGGTCCTGTTCCGCTCGACCGCGCATGGCGACGATCTGGACCGGCCGGTGGCGAAATCCGACGGCAGCTGGACCTATTTCGCGCCCGACATCGCCTATCATTATGACAAGGTTACCAGAGGCTTCGACGCCCTTATCGACGTCTTCGGCGCCGATCACGGTGGCTATGTCAAGCGGATGAAAGCCGCCGTTTCGGCCCTGTCGGACGGGCGGGTCCCCCTCGACATCAAGCTGACGCAGATGGTCAAGCTGTGGAAGAACGGTGAGCCGTTCAAGATGTCGAAACGGGCCGGAAACTTTGTTCTGCTTTCGGATGTGGTTGAACAGGTCGGCCCTGATGTGACCCGGTTCCACATGCTGACGCGCAAGAACGACGCGCCGCTCGACTTTGACTTTGACAAGGTGACAGAGCAGTCGAAGGAAAACCCTGTCTTTTACGTCCAATACGCCTATGCCCGGGTGAACTCTGTCCTGCGTAAGGCGGCCGAGGCGGGGGTCGATGTGTCGGATGCAACGCTTGGCGCGGCCAACCTTGAGGAGCTGACCCATGAGGCCGAGCTGAAACTGGCCAAGACCATCGCCGAATGGCCACGCCTTGTGGAAATCGCGGCCAAGGGCCACGAACCGCACAGGATCGCCTTCTATCTGTATGATCTTGCGTCGGATTTCCACGCTCTGTGGAATCGGGGCAACGATGATACCAGCCTGCGCTTCCTACAGGAGAGTGACCCGGCCACAACACAGGCAAAAATAGCCCTGATTCGAGCCGCCGCCGTTGTTATTTCACACGGATTGGGTATCCTTGGCGTGACCCCTGTGGAGGAGATGCGCTAAAGCGCACGTACGCTGCGGGTCTTGAGAGGCTAGGCAAGAAGACCCTTAGGCATCCGCTGAGAAGCGGCGGCCAGATGGGCAGTGAGGCATGAATGGTACAAATGACCGACGGTTATGAGCCGGCATCGGCGCACGCGCATGACACAGCGCCTGTGATTTCTGGCGCACGCGCAGGTGTCGTCGTCAGGTTTCTGGGGGCAGCCACGTCGCTGGCGATCCTGGCGGGGGCGGTGGTCTGGGGTTATCAACTGATCGTTCGAGACGCGACCGGCATTCCGGTTGTGCGGGCCATGGCCGGACCGATGCGCGAGGCGCCCAACAATCCAGGGGGCGAACTGGCGCTGCACACCGGACTTGCAGTAAACGCTGTTGCCGCTATGGGCGAGGCCGCTCCGCCTGAGGATATGCTCATCCTTGCCCCCGCAACCGCAGACCTGACCGAAGAAGATCTTGAGGTCGTGCCCACCGCCCAGTCCCGGGTCGAGGCAGAGGTACCCCTGGTTGCGGCTGAAATTACACGCCGTTCATCGCCCGACACACCGCTGAGTGCGACGGACATCCTGGCATTGGCCGACGCGATATCTGCTGATGCGATTTCGGGTGGGACGATTTCAGGCGGGACGACCCCTTTGTCCACCCAAGCGGCCGAACCTGTCGTCGCGGCGGATCTTGATACCGATGACAGTCAGGCCATGCAGGAAACGACCGACGAGGTGACGGCTCTTCTTGCCTCGCTGGTCCTTCCAGATAGCGGTGAAGGGCTGACCCGATCCCTGCGTCCCATGATACGGCCCAGTACCGTGGCGACACAGGCCGTCACTAGCACGAACACGACTGGAACGAACACGACTGGCACGGACACAACTGGCACGGACACCATCGCCGTCAGCACCCAGGCGCTGCCAGTGGGCACGACCCTGGTGCAGCTAGGGGCTTTTGAAACGGCCGAGCTTGCCGGTTCGGAATGGGGCCGTCTGGCGGTCCGCTTTGACGATTTCATGGACGGCAAGGAACGGCTGATCCAGCAGGCCGAAAGTGGTGGACAACCGTTCTTCCGGCTCCGGGCGACCGGGTTTGAGGATATGGCCGATGCCCGTCGCTTCTGTTCCGCGCTTGTCGCCGAGGATGCGGCCTGCATCCCGGTTGTGGTCCAATAGGGGTGGGGGCGCCCGCGGCCGTTATTCTGGGCCTCGCCGGCACTGAATTGAGCAAGGAAGAACAGGCCTTTTTCAGCGAGGCAAACCCCTGGGGATTCATCCTGTTCGCCCGCAACGTCGACAACCCGGCCCAACTGCGGGCCCTGACCCGCGACCTGCGCGACGCGGTGGGCCGTGATGCCCCGATCCTGATTGATCAGGAAGGTGGGCGCGTCCAGCGAATGCGCAGCCCTGACTGGCGCGAATACCTGCCCGCCCTTGACCAGATGGCTCGCGCCGCTGATCCTATCCGGGCGCAATGGCTGCGCAATCGTCTGATCGCGGCAGAGCTTTGCGATGTGGGCATCGACGTCAACTGCGCCCCGCTTGCCGATCTGGTCGAGGATGAGACCCATCCCGTCTTGCACAACCGTCTGTACGGCGGGGATGTCGCGACAGTCGTTCGGGCCGCCCGCACCTGTGCGGAGGCGTTTTTGTCCGGCGGCGTGCTTCCGGTACTCAAGCATATTCCCGGCTATGGTAGGGCACGGGTCGACGGGCATCTGCATCTGCCGCGCGTCAGCGCCAGCCGGGCCGAGCTTGCGACGCGCGACTTTGCCCCGTTTCAGGCCCTTAATGACATTCGCATGGGGATGACCGCCCATATCGTAATGGAGGCGATTGATCCCGAAAACGCCGCAACCGTGTCGGCCCCCGTAATGCAGGTGATCCGCGAAGAGATCGGCTTTGAAGGGTTGATGATGACCGACGATATCTCGATGGAGGCGCTGAGCGGGACCGTCGCTGACCGGTCGGCGGCTGCAATCGCGGCGGGCTGTGATATTGTTCTGCACTGCAACGGCAAACTCGACGAGATGGCGCAGGTTGTTGCCGCGTCGGGTCAGCTGTCCGTCGCCGGGCAACGCCGGGCGGATGACGCCCTTGCACAACGCCAGAACCCGACACCCGTTGACTCCGACAGGCTTGCAGCCGACCTTGAGGCGCTGTTGGCCGCGGGATGACCGGAATGGACCAGGACAATTTTGAAGAGGGCCGGGTCAGTGTGACCGAACGCCTCGCCGCTGAGGCGCTGATTGTCGATGTCGATGGCTACGAAGGTCCTCTTGATCTGCTGCTTACACTTGGCCGGACCCAGAAGGTTGATCTGCGCCAGATTTCGATCCTGCAACTGGCCGAGCAATATCTGGCCTTTATCGCCCAGGCCCGCGATCTGCGGATCGAACTGGCCGCCGACTACCTTGTCATGGCTGCCTGGCTCGCCTTTCTCAAATCGCGCCTGCTACTCCCGCCCGAACCGGGCTCCGAGGGCCCCTCGGGCGAGGAACTCGCCGCCCATCTGGCGTTCCAGTTAGAGCGTCTGGCCGCGATGCGTGACGTTGCGGCCAAGCTGATGGCAAGGGATCAAAAGGGCCGTGATTTCTTTGCCCGCGGCATCACCGAAGATGTGGCACGGGTGCGCCGGGTGACGCATACCGCCTCGCTGCTGGATCTGATGCAGGCCTATGCACGGATCAGGACCAAGGACGACTTCCGCCCCTTTGTCTTGGACCGTGTGTCGGTCATGACGATGGAACGGGCGCTGGAACGGATGCGCCACCTGATCGGCTTTGCCGGGGACTGGACCGATATCGCAAGCTACCTGCCCGATGACTGGCAGACCGACCCGCAAAAGCGCCGTTCGGCGACGGCGGCCAATTTCGCCGCCTCGCTGGAACTGGCCAAGGAAGGGCGGATCGAGATCCGGCAAGGCGATACCTTTGCCCCCATCCAGATCCGTAAACGCCTGCCACGCGAGGGGGGACGCTGATGGCGGACAAAGCCCCCGCGCAAGAGGAAAGCCTGTTCAAGGCCCCGCCCATCGCCGAACAGGAGCGAATGGTCGAGGCGATCCTGTTTGCTACCGCCGATCCGGTGACCCTGCCAGAACTGGCAGGCCGGATGCCGCATGGCTGCGACCCGGCTGAGGCGCTGGCCCACCTACGCAAGCGCTATGAGGGCCGGGGGGTCAACATCGTCAAGATTGGTGATGCCTGGGCGATCCGCACCGCCCCCGACCTTGGGTTTCTTATGCAAAAGGAAACCGTCGAGGTCCGCAAGCTCAGCCGCGCCGCGATCGAGACGCTGGCCATCGTGGCCTACCACCAGCCCGTCACCCGGGCTGAGATCGAAGAAATCCGGGGCGTCAGTGTCAGCCGTGGTACTGTCGACCAGTTGATAGAGATGGAGTGGATCAGGTTCGGCCGTCGCCGTATGACCCCGGGCCGCCCGGTGACTTTTGTGGTGACTGAAGGGTTCCTCGATCACTTCGGGCTTGAAACAGCCCGCGATCTGCCGGGGATCAAGGAATTGCGGGCCGCTGGCCTTTTGGAAAGCCGACCAACGCCGGGGCTTGGGGCCCCGACAGACGACGATGATGCTGCCGATGACGATCAACCCCCATTATTTGAGGACGATTGACGATGGCAAAATTCCTTCTGATGTTCACCACACTCTTGTTTCGGCGCACGATTGGATTGGTGATTGGCGTGGTTATCACGGCTATTCTGGGGCGGGGCCAAAGGGCACGCCGGACACGGCAGGGCGTCAACCTTGTCCGCCGCTTAACCCGGTTCTGATCTAATCCGGCGTCCTGCCGTCAGTCCGGTGCGCGAAAGTGCTTGGACAGTTTGAGGCCCTGACCCTGGTAGTTTGATGCGATCTCGCGGCCATAAAGCATGTCGGGCACCTCGGCCATTCGCTCATAGACCAGCCGCCCAACGATCTGGCCATGCTCCAGCACGAATGGCGCCTCGTGGCAGCGCACCTCAAGAACGCCGCGCGATCCGGTGCCGCCTGCCGCCCCGTGGCCAAAGCCGGGGTCAAAGAAGCCTGCGTAATGCACCCGGAATTCCCCCACCATCGCCAGATAGGGGGCCATCTCGGCGGCATGGGTGGGGGGGATCGTCACAGCCTCGCGGCTGACAAGGATGTAGAACGCGCCGGGGTCGAGGATGATCTGCCGGTCGGCGGTGTGGATCGGTTCCCAGAAATCATGCGGGGCGTAGTGCCCGATCAGGTCAAGGTCGATGACGCCGGTGTGGGGTTTGGCGCGGTAGCCGACAAGACTGCCCGTCGTCGGGGCCAGATCAACCGAAAAGCCCAGACCGTCGCTGATAACGGGCGTGCCGTCGACCAGCGGGTCGTGGGCGTGAAGATCGGCAAGCTCGGCGTCGGACAGGACCGCATGGCCCTGCCGAAACCGGATCTGGTTCAGCCTTTGGCCGGTGCGCACCAGCACCGAAAACGACCTTGGGCAAATCTCGGCCCAAAGGGGGCCGGTATAGCCTGCAGGGATTCTGTCGAACTCCACCCCTTCGTCGGTGATGGTGCGGGTGAGCAGGTCCAGCCGCCCGGTCGAGCTTTTGGCATTGGCGATGGCGTGGACATCGGCTGGCAGGGCGAGCCGTTCCATCAGGGGCACGACATAGACGCAGCCCTTTTCGAGGACCGCCCCCTGATCAAGGTCGATGCGATGCATCTCGAACGCGGGCAGGCGGGCTGCGACGCTGCGGCCGTGGCCCGCCAGGAACGAGGCGCGGACGCGGTAGGCCACTGATCCCAGACGCAGATCAAGGCTGGAGGGCTGGACCTGTCCCGCCACGAAAGGGGTATCTGCAGCGATGGACCCACTGTCTTGCATGGCGCGGATTTGCTGGCTTGGCAGGACGCCGGTCATCGCTAGGTTCCTTCATGGCACAAAAACGCCCGCCACGGTTTCCCGGACGGGCGGTTTTTTGGTCGGGCTAGCAGGACTCGAACCTGCGACCTTCCGTCCCCCAGACGGACGCGCTACCAGGCTGCGCTATAGCCCGACGTGGGGGCCTTGTTACTGATATCGCTGCCAAGGGCAAGCCGGAAAACAGCAGATTTGTAGATGTCCGAAGCAATGTCCTAGCCCTCGGTCCGGCTGAGCCTGCGAGCCACGGCCTCAAGCCGGAAAACCAGTGGGGCAATGCGGCTCGCATTCGACCGGACACGGCGAGAATCAGCCCCCAGGATCATCGAGATCAGTCCGGGCCGGCCAAGTATCGCATCCTCGTCGGGCATAGCCGGCGGGGTGCGCGGGGCGGGTTTGGCAAACTCAAAGATTTCGGCCTCGGGCGTCTTGGTGGCCGCGTCCGATGCCTCTGCCGCGCTGCGTGCAAAGGTCGGCGGCGTTGTGGGCCTGGCAGGGGGGGCAGCTGGCACCACAGGGGCCTCGACCGCCGGTGGGGCGGCCTCGTCGTCTAGGACGGGGTCGGCGGGCCATGGATCGTCAGGATCCCAAGACGCAGGGTCGCTACCCGTTGCCAGATCATGCTCTGCCACCGGTTTGGAAATGGTTTCAGACGGGCTGACCCGGGCCTCGATCACATCGTCGGATTCAAACGGGACGCCTGCGCCCAGGTCGGTCACATGGCGGACGCCTTTTTCGCGCAACAGCTTTTGCGCACCTTTGATGGTCATACCCTGTTCATGCAGTAACAACTTGATACCGCTTAACAAAGCCATGTCATCGGGGCGATAATAGCGACGGCCTCCGGCCCGTTTCACGGGCTTGATCTGGGGAAATTTGCTTTCCCAGAACCGCAAGACATGGGCCGGCGTGTCCAGCCAGTCCGACACCTCGCTGATCGTGCGGAAGGCGTCGCGGGATTTGGCCATTTTGCTGCCTATGCCTTGTTTCCGGACGCCACACGTTCCTTCATCAAGTGAGACGACCGGAACGACAACACCCGGCGGGGGTGAATCGGTACCTCTTCGCCCGTCTTGGGGTTGCGTCCGACTCGCGCCGCCTTTTCCCGAACGGAAAAGGTCCCAAAGGACGAAATCTTCACGCTCTCACCGCGTACGAGGGCGTCTGAAATATGGCGGAGTATCGCTTCCACCAGTTCGGCACTTTCGTTGCGCGAAAGGCCAACTTCGTTGTGAACCGCTTCGGCTAGGTCCATCCGTGTCAGCGTCTTCTCGGCCATTTTGTCCCCCTGTTTGATACGACCTTAGGCCCGTCCCTAAATTAGAGTCAATATCAAGGGCTTGGATGGCGCACTTCGCGGTATGGTTTCTCCTACCAGCGTAGGACGACAGCACCCCAGGCAAGGCCTCCGCCAATCGCCTCGGTCACGATCAGGTCGCCGGTCTTGATCTGCCCACGCTCGACCCCGACAGAGAGGGCGAGGGGAATGGATGCAGCGGATGTATTGCCGTGGTCCTGGACGGTGACGACGACCCGTTCCATCGGAACGCCCAGCTTTTTTGCGGTGGACTGGATGATCCGGATGTTGGCCTGATGCGGCACAACCCAGTCAACATCATCCGCCCCAAGGCCGACTTTCTCTAGCGCTGTGTGGGCAGTTTGTGCAAGCTTTTCAACGGCATGGCGGAACACTTCCTTGCCTTCCATCCGCAGCACGCCAGAGGTGCCGGTCGAAACGCCACCATCGACATAAAGCAGATCGCGGTAGGTTCCGTCCGAATGCAGATCGGTGGCAAGGATGCCGCGATCGCCAGTGGTTCCGTCCTGCTCTACCCCTTCGAGGATCAATGCCCCGGCCCCGTCACCGAACAGGACACAGGTCGAGCGGTCCGTCCAATCCATGATCTTGCTGAAGGTTTCCGCCCCGATGACAAGGACCCGCTTGGCCTGACCCGATACGATCAACGCGTTCGCATTCGTCAGCGCATAGACAAAACCGGCGCAGACGGCCTGAATGTCAAATGCGAAACCATTGCGCATTCCCAAGGCGTTCTGGACCATCGTTGCAGCCGACGGAAACGTCAGATCGGCAGTCGAGGTGGCAAGAATCACCGCATCAAGGTCCGCGGCGTCCAGTCCGGCGTTCTTGAGCGCCCTTTCGGCCGCCCATGTCGCCATCTTTGAGGTCGTTTCATCGCCAGAAGCGAAATGCCGACGTTCGATGCCCGAGCGGGACCGGATCCATTCGTCGGATGTGTCGAGGCTTTTTTCGAACTCAGCGTTCGGTACCACCCGCTCGGGCAGATAGTGCCCGACGCCCCTCACAACCGCGCGTACCGTCATTTTCCTATTCGCCCTCTGGCCCGGCACTTTTGGTGGCCCGGCTCCCATCTTGTTGACTATCTTGGGCAAGTGTCACCGCAGATGCAACCCGCGCGGCTAGCTTGTCCGAAAAGCCGGACCGGCCCAGTTCGAATGAAAGTTTCAGAGCCGCCGCAATGCCTGTGGCGTCCGCTGAACCATGGCTTTTAACGACCGTGCCGTTAAGGCCAAGAAACACACCGCCGTTGACGCGCCGGGGGTCAATCCGTTTGCGCAACCGGCTAAGCGACGACATTGCCAGAACGGCGGCGATCTTACTGAGCGGTGTCTTGTTGAAGGCCTCGCGCAGCAGGCCCGAAATCAGGTTTGCCGTGCCTTCGCCCGTCTTGAGGGCAACGTTTCCGGTGAACCCGTCGGTGACGATTACATCGACCCGATCCGACGGCAGATCGCCACCTTCGACAAAGCCGATGTAGTCATACTCGCCCTGTGGTGCTGCGCGCCCGATCAATTCGTGCGCGACCTTCAGCTCGGCCCGGCCTTTGTGTTCTTCTGTTCCGACATTCAGAAGCCCGACCCGGGGCCGGACGATTCCCAGGCCGTTGCGGGCGTAGGAGGCCCCCATGAGGGCATAGGTCAGCAGGTCATCCTCATCGGCGCGAATATCGGCACCGGCGTCCAGCATCACATTGAACCCGGCTGGATTGCGCGAGGGCCAGAGGCAGGCGATTGCGGGCCGGCTCACGCCATCGGCCTTGCGTAGGCGCACCATGCTGACCGCCATCAGGGCGCCGGTGTTGCCGCAACTGACGCAGACCGAGGCGCGGCCATCGCGGACCGCGTCGATGGCAGACCACATCGAGGTGTTCTTGCCGTGACGCATCACCTGACTGGGCTTGTCTGACATGGCGACGACATCGGCGGCGTTGACGATGGTCACCTTGTCTTGCAGGTGGCGGCGCTGGACCAACGGCTCGAGCTCGGTCATTGGACCGTGCAAAAGCACCCGTGCTTCGGGGCATTCCTTGAGAAAACGTTGAAGGCCCGCAACAACAGTTGCAGGCCCGTTATCTCCACCCATTGCGTCAACAGACAGGACGATCGTCGAAGAATGACTTTCTGGCGTCGAACCTGATTGCCGAGCGGGGGTCATCTTCGACTACTTGAGGTGCAGCCCTTAGGCGGCATCTTCGTCAAGATCGACCTCTGCGGCCTGTGCCACGACTTCCTTGTCGGCGTAGTGGCCGCAGGACGGGCAGATGTGGTGAGGGCGCTTAAGCTCACCGCAGCTGGGGCATTCGTTGGGGTTCGCGGCGGTCAGGGCATCGTGTGCCCGACGCATGTTCCGGCGCGACTTGGAGATTTTATTCTGTGGGACAGCCATGTCACAACCTCAGGTCAATAAAAGGGTGGGCCACTGGCCCGGTTTGTTTAGCATCGCCTCGCGATATCGGGCGGGTCTTAGCGATGAAACCCGGCCCTGTCGAGCGCTGATCCGAAAGAGGCCGCATACATACTGCGATAGGCGCAGAGCGCAACCCCCTTTGAACGTCTGTTTTCGCCCTGGGGGCACGTTACTCTTCGGTATCCTCCGCCTTGCCCAAGGTGCCCCGAAGGGCGGCCAGACCGGCAAAGGGGCGCAAGTCGGCCTGGGTCATGGGGGTCTTGCCGGGCTCGGTCACGGTGAACTCTGCCACTTCGGCGGCGTCACTGCGCGGATAGGGGGGCAGGGCGAGGGCGAGGGCCTCGATCATCACGGCAGCAATATCGAGCGTAGCGGGCAATCCCTCGAGGGTGTCGTCCTCGGGCATCTCGACTTCGCCGGCCTCGGGCGTGGGCAGATCGGCGAGGTATCGCCGAACGATGGGTTCGTCGATCCGGGTCGTCACCGGGTCCAGGGTGGCCACGCATTCCTGCACCACCGTCGCCCCCAGCCGCGCGTCAAGCCGCCAGTCGGTCTTGCCCTCGGGCGACAGGGTGCCTTCAAAGCGCAGCTTGCGGATGGCCGGGATGCCCAGAACGTCGGCGACTGCGCCCCGTTGGTCGGCATCGGGCGTCAGCAAGACGTCGGTCGGGTTGCGCTTGGACAGATCGGCCAGCCGCAGGACAAGCGTGGGGAGGGCAGGCTGGCTATCGCGGCTGTTCGACTCGATGCTCATTTCTGCATCCTTTCTTGAACTGGGGGCGCGGCATGATGTAAGCCGGATAAAAGCGACCGGGCGCCCATGCAAGGGGTGTCTGGCAGTCAGCAGGCGGGCGGAGCACCTAACACGATGGCGGGTCAATGACCATGAACCCACGAACAAGCGGTACGCTACGGCGCATGCTGGGCGTTGTTGCCCTCTGTGCTGTCACGGCCTGTACACCGATTTTCCGCAATCACGGCTATGTGCCGACCGACGACCAACTGAGCGTTGTTTCGGTCGGCGTCGACACCCGCGAAAGCGTGCAGGCGGCGATCGGTACACCGACCGCTGGCGGGGTCCTGAACGATCAGGGCTTTTACTACGTCACCAGCCGATTCCGGCATTATGGCTTTTTGCAGCCCGAAGAAATTAGCCGCGAAGTCCTTGCCATCAGTTTTGACGGGCGCGACGTGGTCAGCAATATCGAACGCTTTGGCCTAGAAGATGGTCAGGTGGTCGCGCTGTCACGGCGGGTGACCGACGACAATCTGCCCGACACGACCTTCCTGCGGCAGTTGTTCGGCAATATCGGCAACTTCGACGCCGGGGCCCTGTTTGGCGAGGGCATATAGCCCTTATACATCCGCCGGAGGGGCAAGCCCCCCGGCGGTCGCTGTGTCAGCCCGCGTTTCCCTGTCAGTCTTCGGGCTCGAAGGTCAGGGCAACGCCGTTGATGCAGTAGCGCAGGCCGGTCGGGGCTGGTCCATCCGGAAACACATGACCCAGATGTGCCTCGCAGCGGTTGCAGTGGACCTCGGTCCGGCGCATGAAAAAGCTGCGGTCTTCGGTTTCGCCGACCATCTCGGGGTCGATCGGGGCATAAAAGCTTGGCCAGCCTGTCCCGCTTTCAAACTTGGTGCTGCTTTCAAAGACCGGGGCGCCGCAGCAGACACACATGAATGTGCCGGCCTCCTTAGGGAAATTGTCATGCGTCCCGGCCCGCTCGGTCCCGTGCTTGCGGGTTACCTTATAGGCAAGATCCGACAATTGGGCGCGCCACTCTGCATCGGACTTAACGACTTTCTCCATGGGGTGTATATCCTCTTTGATGATTGCTCTTTATCTAGTGCGGCAGTTCGGTTCCGCCAAGTGAGGCCTCGATGACAGTCATGCTGCGCAAGGGGGGCTATGCGGCCCGGATTGCCCAGAGCCCGGTCGATCTTATCGCCGCCCAGCGGCTGCGGCACCTTTGCTTTATTGAGCGCGGCGGTGTTGCGCCTCGGCCCGACAGGCAGGAGGCCGACAGCTTTGACCAAAAATGCCGTCATGTGCTGGTCGAGGATCAGCGCAGCGGCCAGCTTGTTTGCTGCTTTCGCCTGATGCTGCTGAAGGGCGGGGCGGATATCGGCCATAGCTACGCCGCCCAATACTATGACCTCGCCGGGCTTGAAGCCTATCCCGGTCCAATGGCCGAGCTTGGCCGGTTTTGCATTCACCCCGACAGCCGTGACCCCGACGTGTTGCGGGTCGCCTGGGCGGCGATCACCCGGTTTGTCGATGATGCCGACGTCGCGCTGCTGTTTGGCTGCTCGTCCTTTGCCGGAACCTCTGGCGAGGTTTATAGCGATGCCTTCGATGTGCTGTCCGAACGCCACATCGCCCCGCCGAGCTGGCGACCGGGGATCAAGGCACCCCATGTCTTGCGGTTCGTGGAGGGGTTCGAGGCCCGCGCCCGCATTCCCGACCGGCGCGAAGGGATGTTGCGGATGCCGCCCCTCTTGCGGAGCTATCTCGCGATGGGGGGCTGGGTCAGCGATCACGCCGTGGTCGATACCGACCTCAATACCCTGCACGTCTTTACCGGGCTTGAGATCCAGGCGATTCCCGCAGCCCGCGCCCGCGCCCTGCGGGCGGTGGCGGGGTAGTCAGGGCGCAAAGCCACTCCAGCCTGCGCGTAACCGGACAGGACGGCCCCTTCGGGGAGAGTATTTGGGACGAAGCGAAGGGGAGGCCTTGCACCCGTGGCAGAGCCGCTCTAGCTGAGCCCCATGGCACGCGCACCTCTTCTTCAGCTT
>JAQWWH010000045.1 GCA_029255105.1 Flavimaricola sp.
GGTCACAACACCAGGGCCCTTCGCGGAGATCGACAGGCGCTTTGGCCCTTCGACTTCCATGCGGATGGAAACACCTTTGAGGTTCAGAATGATGTCAGTGACGTCTTCACGCACGCCGGCAACAGATGAGAACTCGTGCAGAACGTTGTCGATCTGTACGGATGTGATCGCAGCACCTTGCAGCGACGACATCAGAACGCGACGCAGCGCGTTGCCCATTGTGAGACCGAAGCCGCGCTCGAGCGGTTCTGCAATCACAGTGGCCTGACGCGCAGGATCATTGCCGGGTTTAACATCAAGCTGTGTTGGCTTGATCAGTTCGGCCCAATTTTTGTGGATCATATGTCCCTCCATTCCTGTCCGCGCCCGTATGACCAACCGGGGCAAACTCCCGAGGTTTCAAAAAGTCGCGCACATTTTGCACGCTGTAGAAAGTCGAATAGGGTCCGCGCGAAACGCGGACCCTGATAGCAAAATGTATCGCTTAAACGCGGCGGCGCTTTGGCGGGCGGCAGCCGTTGTGCGCCATCGGGGTCACATCACGGATCGAGGTGATGTTGAACCCGGCAGCAGCCAAAGCGCGGAGCGCCGATTCACGACCCGAACCGGGGCCCTGAACCTCAACCTCAAGCGTCTTGACGCCATGTTCCTGGGCTTTGCGACCAACGTCTTCGGCAGCCATCTGGGCAGCGTAGGGTGTCGACTTACGCGATCCCTTAAAGCCCATGGTCCCGGCAGACGACCATGCAATGGCATTGCCCTGCACGTCCGAGATCAGGATCTTGGTGTTGTTGAACGAAGAATTAACATGCGCCACGCCAGCGGCGATGTTCTTGGAGACCTTCTTCTTGCCTCCGCGACGGGTATCACGTGCCATGTCGGAGCCTCCTTATTTCTTCTTGCCAGCAATGGCCTTAGCGGGGCCTTTGCGTGTGCGTGCGTTGGTGTGCGTCCGCTGACCGCGAACTGGCAAGTTGCGACGATGACGCAGGCCACGATAGCAGCCAAGGTCCATCAGACGCTTGATGTTCATCTGGGTCTCGCGACGCAGGTCACCTTCGACGTTCAGGTTGGCGTCGATATGCTCGCGGATGGACAGAACTTCTGCATCAGACAGTTCGTTCACGCGACGGGACAAGTCGATACCGACTGCTTCGCAAATCTGCTGAGCGGTCGTGTTACCAATTCCGGTGATGTAGGTGAGGGCGATCTGGACCCGCTTTCCAGTGGGGATGTTGACGCCGGCAATACGTGCCACGTTCGGCTTCCTTTCGTTGCGGTTCCGTGATCCCGGAACCTTTTTTCACAACTACGGCCCGGTGGGTTTTGTCCACGGGCCTTCGTCATTCTGAGGTGGGCTGCCAGACGGGTGCGACCCGATTGACAATACGATTCTCCCTTTCGGGATGGGGCTGTCTATGGGCATCCGAACGGTGCGTCAAGGGCCCGTGAACCGATCCGTTCACCTAGGCCCTTGAAAGCCCGCAAAGCCGACCAAGCACTAGCCTTCGAGTATCTTTGCAACGGCCTCTGCGACGTCATCAATCTCGCCCAGACCATCAACCGAAGAAAGCGCACCTTTGGCGTAGTAGTAGCCAATCAAAGGGGACGTCTGCTTGTAATAGGCCAAGAGTCGTGTCTTGAGGCTTTCCGCATTATCGTCGGCCCGGCGACTGAAATCCGTGCCATTGCAGTTAGAGCAATGACCATCGGCGGGGATCGGTTTGGTCTGGTCGTTATAGACCTCACCACAAGAGGCGCAGGTGGCGCGCGCAGTAATGCGAGACACCAGGGCCTCATCATCGACTCGCATTTCGATCACTGCATCAAGGGTCTCGCCCAACTCTGACATCAGGTTCCCAAGGGCATCGGCCTGGGCCAAAGTCCGAGGAAAGCCGTCAAAAATGTAGCCGCCTTCGGCCGTACCACTGGTCAAACGCTCGCGGATCAGGCCGATGACGATCTCATCGGTGACAAGGTGTCCCTTGTCCATAACCTCGGCGACGATCTTGCCCATCTCGGTCCCCGAAGAGCGGGCTTCGCGCAGCATGTCGCCCGTCGACAGTTGGACCATATTGCGGCCCTCTACCAGAATACGGGCTTGCGTCCCCTTACCGGCGCCCGGAGGCCCAAGTAGAATGATATTCATCTGCGGGCTGGTCCTTTGGCTTTGGGCTTGGCGCCGGCCTTGGCAGACCGCTTTCCGCGCAATTGGGATTTCTCGATCAGGCCCTCGTACTGATGGGCCAGAAGGTGTGATTGAACCTGCTGGATCGTATCCATACCAACTGACACGATAATCAGCACCGATGTGCCCCCGAAGTAGAAAGGGATTGTGAGCTGGCTACGCAGGATTTCCGGCAAAAGGCAAACAAGAGCCAGGTAGCCAGAACCAAGAACAAGGATGCGGGTCACGACGTAGTCGAGGTATTCCGCCGTCCGCTTGCCCGGGCGGATGCCCGGCACAAAGCCGTTCTGGTTCTTGAGGTTGTCAGCAACATCCTCGGTCTTGAATGCGACTTCACGAGTATAGAAATAGGTGAAAAAGACGATCATCGAAGTGAAGAACAACAGGTAAAGTGGCTGGCCCGGACCAAAGTACGCCAGCAGGATCGACATGACCGGCCCGGTATCACCGCCAGAAAACGTGGAAATCGTCGTAGGCAACAACAACAGCGCCGAGGCAAAAATTGCCGGGATAACGCCTGCCGGATTCACCTTGATGGGCAAATGCGACGAGCCGCCGTCATACACCTTCATCCCGACCTGACGACGCGGATACTGGATGTGGATCTTGCGCAGCGACCGCTCCATGAACACCACAAAGGTCAATGTGACCACGACCATGAGGATGACGACGATAATGGTCAGGGCGTCACCAGACTGGCGGCTGGTTGTCAGGAACTGTGCCAGGGCGGCCGGGATCTCGGCGATGATGCCAACAAAGATGATCAGCGAAATGCCGTTGCCGATCCCGCGGGAGGTGATCTGTTCGCCCAGCCACATAAGGAACATCGTGCCACCCACTAGGGTGATCACACAGGCAGCCTGGAAGTAGAGGCCGGGGTTCGAAACAAGATCACCAGCCTCAAGCGACCGCGCAAGGCCATAGGCCTGAAAGGTCGCAAGCACCACGGTAAAATAACGGGTGTATTGATTAAGCTTCTTGCGGCCCTGCTCGCCCTCTTTCTTGAGCTGCTTGAGCGGTTCCCACATGGACCCCAAAAGCTGGACGATGATCGAGGCCGATATGTAGGGCATGATGCCAAGCGCAAAGATGCCCATCCGGCTGAGGGCGCCGCCGGTGAACATCGACAGGATGCCGCCGATGCCCGCTGCAGCATCCTCCATGAAGGAGCGGAGGGCCGCGCCATCAATGCCCGGGACCGGAATGTAGGTGCCAAGGCGATAGATGACGAGGAGGCCAAGGGTGAACAGGATCCTCTGGCGAAGCTCGGTGGCCTTACCAAAGGCCCCCCAACTCATATTGGCCGCCATTTGCTCTGCTGCAGATGCCATTTGGGCGCTCTCTTTTCATGACGTCGCCGCCAGACCGGTCTCCCGGCTGGCGGCTGCTTAGGATAACTCGGTGCAGATGTAAGCGCGGGAAGGCCGCGCCACAACCCGTTATTCGGCTGCTGCCGCCGTCGTGACTCTGAGGGAGCCACCGGCCTTCTCGACCATCTCGATCGCGCCCTGCGACGCGCCGGTGACCGAAATCGTGGCCTTGGCGGTGAATTCGCCTTTCCCCAGGACACGGACGCCATCAAGCTTGCGACGAACCAGGCCCGAGGCCAACAGCGCGTCTTCGGTGATCTCGGACGAGACGTCGATCTTGCCGGCGTCGATGAATTTCTGGATCAGTCCCAGGTTCACCACAGCGAATTCCTTGCGGTTCGGCTTATTGAAGCCACGCTTGGGAAGACGCATGTAAAGCGGCATCTGGCCGCCTTCGTAGCCTTTGATGGCCACACCCGAACGGGATTTCTGGCCTTTGATACCACGGCCACCCATCTTGCCCTTGCCAGAGCCGGGACCACGGGCAACGCGCATGCGGCGCTTGGTTGCGCCGGGATTGTCGTGAAGTTCGTTCAGTTTCATATCGCTCTCTCCGTGCCGGACGCGGCCCATGAGCGAAGGGACCGGACGCGGCGTGTAGGGTAAGGTGGGTCTTGACCCACCTTACGGATGTGCTTCGGCCGGTTGCCCGGCCCCTTGCCAGTAAGGCGGGTCAAGACCCGCCTTAACTGTGTATATTACCCGCGCTCTTCGATGATCTGGACGAGGTGGGGGATCGAGTTGACCATCCCGCGGACGGAAGGCGTGTCTTCCAGTTCCCGGGTGCGGTGCATCTTGTTAAGACCCAGACCGACCAACGTGGCGCGCTGAACGGCGGGGCGACGGATCGGCGAACCGATCTGCTTCACGACGATAGTTTTTGCCATGTTCCTCAGGCCTCCTCAGCCACAGCTTCAGCCTCGACCGGTGCCTCGTCCCGCTTGGGCAGGATGTCGGCAACTTTCTTGCCACGGCGCTGGGCCACGGCACGAGGGGACTGTTCCTTCATGAGACCGTCCATGGTGGCGCGGATCATGTTATAGGGGTTGGACGACCCGATCGACTTGGAAACCACGTCCTGGACGCCAAGCATCTCAAACACGGCGCGCATCGGACCACCGGCGATGAT
>JAQWWH010000046.1 GCA_029255105.1 Flavimaricola sp.
CAGCCAGCTTCCGCAGTCAGCATTGGCATCCAGAACGCCCATGCAGGCGATGAAAGACTGGCACAAACTCAGACCTGAGCTGTTCAAAAAACAGCCATACTACCTTACGGGATGTGACACATAGGTGCGAAAAAGGGCAAACTCCAACGCCCGCTCGATATCCCAGGCAAACTCGTGGGCCCCCAGAAGGTAGACGATGCGCCCGCAGTCGGCCTCAGCGTCAAGGGCTGCGATTTCACGGGCCCACCTGCTCGTCACGGCCCCTCAGGCCTCACGCAGGACATCAAGGAAGGCGGGGCCAAAGCGTTCGGCGTGCCGTTCCCCCATGATCCGGATCAGGTCATTCAGATCACGAGGCTTGAGCTGGGTGACCTTGGCCAGAACCGAGGCCGAGCATGTCATCGGTTTGCCAGCACCGTCATCGCCCCGCGCCAGTTCGGCCTGCACCGCCATAAGCCGGTCATAAAGGACGCCTTCGTCACGCCCTGCCAGCTTGCGTCGGGTGGGATGGACCTCTTCAACCGCCCCTGTGATCACCTCAAGAAAGGCCTTGCCGTAGCTGTCCAGCTTCTTGGCGCCGACACCGCCAATCCGGGCCATTTCGTCCAGGGTCATGGGGCGCGTTTCGGCCATCTCGATCAGGGTGCGGTCGGTAAAGATGATATAGGCTGGTACGCTGGCCTGCTCTGCCAGGAACCGGCGCTTGGCCTTGAGTGCACTTAGAAGCGGGGCGTGCTCCTCGGCCACCAGTTCCCGGACCTTTGGCCCCGAGGACCGGGCCGCCCGGATCGTATCCCGGCGCAGCGTAATAGCCTCTTCTCCCCGCAGGATCGGAAGGGCACGGTCCGTCATCCGAAGGGCGCCATGGCGTTCTGGGTCGGGGCGGAACAGGTCATGCCCCATCATCTGCCGAAAGATCGCCTGCCACTGGGATTTGTTGTACTCTTTGCCCACGCCGTAGGTAGGCAGGCTGTCATGCCCCCGCTGGGCGATCTTGTCCGTCTTGGCCCCCAGCAGGATGTCGATCAGATGGCCCGCCCCGAACCATTCGTCCGTGCGCAACGCCGCGGACAGGGCCATGCGGACTGGAGTCGTTGCATCAAAAACCTCTGCCGGTTTGTCGCACAGGTCGCAGTGGCCGCACGGGGCAGGGTCCTCGCCGAAATAGCCCAAAAGGGTCTGCCTGCGGCAAACCAAAGCCTCGGCCAGACCCAACAAGGCGTTCAGCCGTCCATGATCGGCGGCCCGCCGTTCGGGCGGGGCCAACCCTTCGTCGATCTGTTGTCGGCGGTAGCGGATATCGTCCGGGCCAAACAGCGTCAGCGTCTCGGCCGGGGCGCCGTCGCGACCGGCGCGGCCGATCTCCTGATAGTAGGCCTCTATGGATTTGGGCAGGTCCGCATGAGCCACCCAGCGAATGTCCGGCTTGTCGATCCCCATGCCAAAGGCGACGGTTGCGACGACAATCAGGCCGTCCTCCTGCTGAAACCGCCGTTCCGTGTCGCGGCGGGCTTCAGCGTCCATTCCGCCGTGGTAGTGGCACGCACTATGGCCTGCCTCGCGCAGGGCGGCGGAAAGTGTTTCCGTCTTGGCCCGGGTTCCGCAATAGACGATCCCCGATTGCCCTTTGCGCGCCGCGGCAAAGCCGAGGATTTGCTCGCGCGGCTTGTCCTTGACGGCAAAGGCCAGATGAATGTTGGGCCGGTCAAATCCCCGCAAGAAGATGTCGGGGGCCCTCCCGTCGAACAGCTTTTCAACAATCTCGACCCGAGTTTCCGCATCCGCCGTCGCCGTGAAAGCGGCCAGCGGGACGTCCAGGAAGCGACGCAACTCTCCGATGCGCAGGTAGTCGGGGCGGAAATCGTGGCCCCACTGGCTGACGCAATGGGCCTCGTCGACCGCGATCAGGCTGACACCCACCCGTTTGAGCATTTGCGGCACCCCGCCTGAGGCGAGCCGCTCTGGCGCCATGTAAAGAAGGCGCAGGGTTCCGGCCTCAAGCGCGGCCCAGACCGCATCGGTTTCCTCGGGCGTGTTGCCCGAGGTCAGGGCACCCGCCTCGACCCCGGCCTCGCGCAGGCCGCGCACCTGATCGCGCATAAGGGCAATCAGGGGCGAAATGACAACCGTCACCCCTTCCCGGACCAATGCAGGCAATTGAAAACACAAGGATTTGCCACCACCCGTCGGCATGATTGCCAGGGTGTTGCGGCCGTCCACCACAGCCTCTACGATCTCTTGCTGACCCGGCCGGTAGGCATCGAATCCAAAGACATCGCGCAAAAGCGTGGCAGCGCTCATTGATGGGAACCTGTCTGTTATTGGTCGTCGTGCTCTTTAACGACAACCTTACACAGATGAAGATTCCCTGAACAGCCCCGAGCCGGCGGTTAAAGCCCGCTCGGGCAAAAGGATCAGAGGAACAGGCCGACGTTGTTGCGCAGAATGATCTCCAGCGCATAGATCCCGATCAGCGCGACCAGCGGGGCAAGGTCGATCCCCCCCATGTTGGGCAGGAAGCGGCGGATCGGGGCGTAAATCGGCTCGAGCAAACGGTTCAGACCGTACCAGATCTGGCTGACAAGGGGTTGCCGGATGTTGAGGACCTGAAAGTTGATCAGCCAGCTCATGATGAAATGGGCAAAGATAAAGAACCGGGCAATTCCCAGAACCAGCATCAGAATTTCAAAGAAGGATTGCATCTGTCGGCCTCTCCGTTTCGCTCCCCCCGAATTAGGGACGCAGAGGCAAAAGGGCAATGGCGTTTCCCCGACGTCGCGGTTGACGTCGACGTCACTTAACTTACGTCGGCCCTCCAAGCGAGGTTCCCGATGTATCCCCTTATCCGAATGGCCAAGACCTATTTCCTCTTCAGATCGGCCCCACGGCTGCCGCTCTTGGGGACCCATGTGTCCCATCACATGTGTTGGCCACAGGACATCGACATTTTTCTTGAGATGAACAACGGGCGCGTACTGACCATGTTCGACCTGGGCCGCTATGGGCTTTCGTTGCGATCAGGGCTGAGCGAGGTCCTCAAGACCCAGCGCTGGGGCGTAGCCGTGGCCGGAAGCTCGACCCGCTATCGCAAGCGGATCCCGCCCTTTGCCCGGTTCGAGATGCGGACAAGAGGGGTCGGTTGGGATGCTCGCTTCATCTACATTGAACAATCCATCTGGCTTGGCGAGGATTGCGCCGCCCACGCCCTGCTTCGGACCTGCGTGACCGAAGGTGGCCGCATGGTGCCTACGGACCGGGTCATCGAGGCCTTGGGGCAGACCGTGGCACCACCGCCCTTGCCAGCCTGGGTCAGCAACTGGGTCGAGGCGGACGCAACTCGCCCCTGGCCACCCACGACCAGCTAAAGCAACCCTTGCCACCCCACCCCATTTCCGGCTTGATCCGGTCAAGACGTTGGGGGGCAGGACATGGCGACCGAACAGACCAGACGCGTTTGGGGATGGATGGCGTTTGATTGGGCGACACAGCCCTTCTACACGCTTGGCCTTACCTTCATCTTTGGCCCCTACTTCGCCGGGGTGGCTACCGAGTTTTTCGCAGCAGGCGGCATGTCAGAGCAGGCTGCAGATGCGCAGGCCCAATCGGTCTGGTCGCTTGGGCAGACCCTGGCGGGCCTTTTCGTGGCGATCCTCGGGCCGATCCTTGGGGCCTATGCCGATAGCACCGGGCGGCGGATGCCCTGGATCATCGCCTTTTCGTTCGTCTATGTCGGTGCCACCTGGGCCATGTGGTACATGGTGCCGGATGGATCGGCATTGTGGTTCTGCCTCATCGCCTTTTCCATCGGGTTCATCGCGGCTGAATTCGCCCTGATCTTTACCAACGCCCAACTGCCCAGCCTTGGCAGCCAGGAGGCCATCGGCAAGATCAGCGGGACCGGGGCATCGGTCGGCTATTGGGGCGGTGTGCTGTCGCTGTTCATCATGCTGTTGTTCTTCTTTGAGGCCAATGACGAGGCCGGGACAACCCTCATCGGCCTGACCCCGGCTTTTGGCCTCGACCCTGCGATGCGCGAGGGGACGCGTTTTGTCGGTCCGTTCATCGCAGTCTGGTACGTCATCTTCATGATCCCCTACTTCCTGTGGGTCCGAGAGCCAAAGCCGGTTGTCAGACAAGGCGGCATCGGGGCGGCCCTGAGCGACCTCAAGGCATCGATCGCGGGTGTGTTGAAGCGGCCGTCTCTGGCCGCCTTCCTCGGGTCATCGATGCTTTACCGGGACGCGCTTAACGCGCTTTACGGGTTCGGCGGGGTCTATGCCCGGCTGGTCCTGGACTGGTCCCTGACGATGATCGCGGTTTTCGGGATCATCGGGGCTGTCACGGCAGGTGTCTTTACGTACGTCGGCGGTGTCTTTGACGGTCGCTACGGGCCAAAGCCCGTGATCCGGGTCTGCGTCTGGATCCTGATAGCGGTCTGCTCGATCATCGTCGGCATGTCCCGCGAGACCTTTTTCGGCCTTCCCCTTGCCGAGGGGTCGAGCCTGCCAGACATCGTATTCTACATCTGTGGCGCGGCCATCGGTGGGGCGGGCGGCGCGCTTTACGCAGCATCGCGGTCGATGATGGTGCGGCACACGAACCCCGACCGGCCAACGGAGGCCTTTGGACTGTTCGCCCTGTCGGGCAAGGCGACGGCCTTTCTGGCACCCGCCCTTATCGGAGTGTTCACACTTTGGACGCAAAGCCCCCGTTTGGGGATTTCGCCCGTTATTTTGCTATTCCTTGCCGGCCTCGTCCTGCTAATCTGGGTCAACAAGAACGGAGATCGCGCCGCATGATCCGCCTTTTGGCCAGCTTGGGACTGATCCTTGCCCTATCGTCCTGTCAAACCGACAGCGACCGTAGCGGCGACGCGGGCCCTGCGCTGACGGCGGCGGCGGTATCGACACAGAACGCCAACGATAGCCGGGTTGCAAAGACGCTCTTTGGCGGCGTGGCCCTTCCGTCGGCACAGCCTTCGCAGGCGGTCGGCTTCTATTCTCGCGGCTGTCAGGCCGGGGCGGAACAACTTCCAGAAACCGGCCCGACATGGCAAGCGATGCGGCTGTCGCGCAACCGCAACTGGGGGCAGCCGGTCCTCGTCGACTACCTGCAGGACCTAAGCCGGTTCGCTGCGACCCAGCCGGGTTGGGCCGGGCTTTACATCGGCGATATGGCCCAACCACGAGGCGGACCGATGTTGACAGGGCATGCCAGCCACCAGGTGGGATTGGATGCAGACATCTGGATGCTGCCGCCCGCCCGCCTGGACCTGACCCGGGAAGAGCGGGAAAACCTGTCGTCCATCCGCACCGACCGCAACAGCGGCGCCTACATCAACAGCGCCTGGACACCGCAACACATGGCCATCATGCGTCAGGCAGCGTCCGACCCACGGGTCGACCGGATCTTTGTCTTTGCCGGTGCCAAGGTGGCAATGTGCAATGCGGCTACAGGGGATCGGAGTTGGCTACGCAAGATCAGGCCCTGGTACGGACACAACTACCATTTTCACGTCCGGCTGTCGTGCCCGCCCGGTGACGGCGCCTGCGAAACACAGGATCCCATTCCACCCGGAGACGGCTGTGCGGCAGCGCAGGAGTGGGTCAACAACATCATAAATCCGCCACCGCCCGATCCCAACTACGTCGCTCCACCACCCCGGCCTGAATTGACGATGGCACGCCTGCCTGCGCAGTGCCTTGATGTTCTGAACAGCAACTAGTGTTTCGCCGGGCGCTGCTTGTAGGGCTGTCAGTCCTGTTGACGGGATCGATCGTCCTGCCCCAACCAAATGGGACAGAGTTCCAAAGCCTGTACATCTGGCGTAGCAGCGACAAGGAATTCGGCGGGTTTTCCGCGATCGAGGTCAGCGATGATGGGCGCGAGTTTGTAGCCCTCAGCGATCGTGGGGCGATCGTTCGGGGGCAATTCCAGCGCGATAATGGCATGATAACCGGGATCACCGCCGGTCCCCTGGAGGCGCTTAAGAACGGTATGGGCGGGCCACTGGCGCGAGGGCGCAGCGACAGCGAAGGCTTGGCGATCGGCCCAGACGGGAACGTCTTTATCAGCTTTGAAGGGGTGGCGCGGGTTCGGATCCAGATTGGGCCAGATGGCTGGCCTGCCCTCATACCCTCTCACCCTGATTTTGAACACCTCCAGAACAACTCCGCCCTCGAAGCGCTTGCCGTCGGACCGGACGGGACGCTTTATACGTTACCGGAACGGTCGGGACGGCTCGACAGGCCCTTTCCCGTCTATCGGTATCGGAACGGTCAATGGGACATCCCCTTCTCCATCCCCCGAAACTCTAGCTACCTTGTCACCGGGGCGGATGTGGGACCGGATGGTAAGCTGTATGTCCTGGAACGCAGCTTCAACGGGCTGGCCTTCGGCAGCAGGGTACGACGGTTCGGCCTGGACGGGTCAGGTGGGGAAACAGTGGTCGAAACGCAGACCGGGACACGGGACAACCTCGAAGGGATCGCGGTCTGGCGGGATGAGACGGGGCTGATCTTGACGATGATCTCGGACGACAACTTCAACTGGTTCCAGCGGACGGAAATCGTGGAATACCGGCTACCCGATTGACGGCTACCCGATTGACGGCGGTGTCAGAGCGGCGTATCGGGGCGCGCTCCCGCTTGGACGGGAGGCCAAGTGCCGCACCCTTGTCAAAACGGAAACATCATCATGCGTCTTCTTCCTGGCATCATTGCCATGGCCCTTATCGTCGTGGCCTCGAACATCCTCGTACAGTTCCTCATCCTTGACGGATTGCTGACCTGGGGGGCATTCACCTACCCCCTCGCTTTCCTTGTCACCGACATCATGAACCGGGTCTACGGGCCGTCCGCCGCGCGGCGGGTGGTGCTGGCGGGGTTTGTCACCGGGATCATCTGTTCGCTGATCGGCACCCAGATCATGCTGGAGTTCGGGCCTGCTGTCGCCCTGCGCGTTGCGGTCGGATCGGCCACCGCCTTTCTTGTCGCCCAACTGCTGGACGTGGCGGTCTTTGCCCGGCTGCGGGACGGGGCGTGGTGGAAGGCGCCGCTGGTGTCGACGCTGATCTCATCGACCATCGACACCGCCCTTTTCTTTACGATCGCCTTCTCGGCCAGCGTCACGATATTCGGGGCGAACGCAGATGCGGCGATCAGCTGGGCGCAGGATCCGGCACCCTTCCTGCTGATCGGACCGATGGCGCCGCTTTGGGTCACGCTCGCTGTGGCGGATTGGGCGGTCAAACTGGGCATCGCCCTTGTGGCATTGATTCCATTCCGCCTGATCGTTGGGCAACTTGCACAGAAACCAGCATGACACCTATGTGAAATTATCAGCCTCTGGTGGTTTTTAATTTGACATACACCAAATCTGTGCAAGCCTGAAGACATCAGAAACATTGAAAGGAGGTGATCCAGTGTCGAGAAAGAGATTGGAGAAGTGCGTCGGGACAGCTTGGGGGGTGCGCAGCTAAGGCAGCCCTTGGCTGAGTAAATCCCAGGTGGGACTATCCTAACCGACCCCACCTCCTGAACTTTCGAGAGGGCCGTCCCATCGCCGGGGCGGCCCTTTTCATATGGGGGGCCGCCCGGTTACAACGGCGCTGAAAGAGAGGCGCAGATGCTACGGATCAACGACCAGATCGGGATCGAGGACTGGGAACTGACGGAAAGCTTTGTGCGCGCCTCTGGCCCCGGCGGGCAGAACGTTAACAAGGTATCCACAGCGGTCGAACTGCGGTTCGAGGCCGAACGCTCACCCAACCTGCCCGACCCGGTAAAACGACGCCTGCGGCGGCTGGCGGGATCGCGCTGGACGCAAGAGGGGGCGATTGTGCTGTTCGTGCAGGACACACGGTCCCAGGCACGCAACCGCGAGATCGCCCGAGAACGGCTCAAAGAGCTGATCGAGGCCGCCCTGCACGTCCCCAAACGTCGGGTGGCGACCAAGCCAACCTACGGGAGCAAGATGCGACGGCTGGAGGGGAAGAAGGTGCGGGGGGTTGTGAAGGCGCTTCGGGGGAAGGTGGAGGAGTGAGGGGGGGGCGGGAAGCGGTCTTTGGCTGCGGGTGCACCAGCCAACGTTTGGATCGTTCGAAGCAGACGTTGGCACACAGCGCAACTTCACCATTTATAAGAGTCTTATGCACCTTTTCTGCTGTTGTGCCCATTAGCCTCCCGACTATCGCACTTACCCATCATTTGCTCTATGACGGTGGTAGGACGCTACGGAGATAGGCAAAGAAATGGCAAGTGTACCGCAGACATACACGATTTCGGACTTCATAGAGTGGCAACAAAAGAAGCAGTTAGTTTTAGCGCCTGACTTTCAGCGAGGGTCGGTTTGGACTGTTGCTGCAAAGGTCTTCCTGATTGATACGATATTGAATGACCTTCCTATGCCGCAGGTCTATTTTCGAACCAAGCTAAATGCAGAAACCCAGACAACGGTGCGTGAGGTCGTTGACGGTCAACAACGCCTTCGAGCAATTCTTGAGTTTGCCTCAGATCGGTTGAAATTGTCTTCCAAGTCGCCAAATTTTAGAGGGAAAACATACAAGACACTTTCGCTTGAAGATAAAGAGCGTTTTTTGTCCTATCGCATCCCAGTCGTGCAACTTGTTAATGCAAACGATGCCGAAGTTCTTGAAGTGTTTGCACGATTGAACTCATACAGTGTGAAGGTTACGCCGGCCGAGCTTAGACATGCTGAGTTTTCTGAGCCTGTCAAATGGGCGGTATACGATGCTTCGCGTGCTTGGGCGGAGTTGTGGAGTGATCTAAAGGTAGTTTCGACGCGTGACACGGTCAGGCTGAAACACACCTCGTTGATCGCGGAAATGTTCATGACTCTGGATCAAGGCATCGGTGACGGTGGCGAACCACAGATCACTAAATTCTACAAAGGTAAGAGAAGCGAAGAAGACGAGTACTTCGCAGTCGCTCGCGCTAACCTGGACCTTACTATAAAAGAGATTCTCGACAGGACAAAAGAAGATTTTTCTGAGACCACATTCTATGATGCTCCCAACTTTTTGATTCTCTTTGCGGCAGTTGCCTTTTTGGAAGGCCGTGCTCCTGCATCCAAAGCTTCTGAGGATGTAGATGAGTTCAGGGGACGAGGCGTGGATTGGGTTGGCGCTGTTGAAGGTCTATCGAATATTGCACAAGCGTTTGATGGAGAAGCAGAAGAGAATGGTCCATTTGCAGCGTTTGTAGCCGCTACCAAGAGTACTACCCACAGAGTTTCGTCGAGGAAGCCGCGCTTTTCAACGTTAGTCCGATTGATGGCGAAAGATGCAGCTGTCTCGTAGATTGCCCCGATTCAATCGTAAACTAGACGCTTTGGCCGATCTTCTGTCTGCGGTAGATGCGAAGACAGAGTATGACACCCAAGATGTCTACGTCACGGAAAGGGCGCTGATCCAAATCCAGATCGAGTGGGAACACTATGTTCGAGCAGTTATTCTGGACAGCGCCACAGGTGTATATCGCAATACCAGTGGGCCAGTGGCTTCAAGAACACATCTTTCAGTTTCGTCGCGAGAAGCTGCTGCGCACGTGCTTGTTACTTCCTACCCAAATCGCCGATACGAACCTGATTGGTATTTGCCAGCTCAGGCAATTGATGCAGCAGTAAGGCTGGATATCTCAAATTTGGCGCAAATTTCGTCGGAGTTAGGCGTAACGCCGTGGCCAATTGATGATCTTAGACACCTTAGGAACTTCATTGCCCACAGATCTAAAAAGTCTGCAATATCTCTTCGCGGGACAGGGATAGTTCCTGGGTCTGGCGGCATAGACATCTTGGACACTGCGTTTGGGTACGCTCCAGGTGGTTTGAAAAGGTATTCTGCGTGGATATCCTTTGCAAAAGGCGCAGCTGGAAGACTTGTGGCGTAGCTTTGGTCGGGTGGTGCGTTAACCATAGCATTCGCATCATCAGAAAAACCAAACAAATTCGGCAATGCGAATGGTGCGTAAATTCGGTGCACATTCAGGCGTCTGCTTCGGGGAAGCTGCGCCGAAGCAAGCGGATCTCTGTAGAGGTCCGGTCTGGGCCACAACCCACCCTAAACCACAACCTCCCTTTCAACCTGATCCCCAACCCCGAACACCCGCTTGTACCGCTCGATCTCGGCCTCAGGCCCCATCGCTTTGCGGGGATTGTCCGATAGCTTGACCGTGGGCCGCCCGTTGGCAGATACCGCCTTGCAGACAAGGCTGAACGGCGCCAGCGCGTCGCCCTTGACCAGCCCGGTAAAGTCGTTGGTCAGCATCGTTCCCCAGCCAAACGACACCCGCACCCGTCCTGCGAATTGCGCCTGCAGTGCCACGATCTTGTCCACGTCCAGCCCGTCGGAAAAGATCACCAGCTTTTGCGTCGGATCCTCGCCCCGGGCCTGCCACCAGCGGATCGCCGTCTCGGCCCCTTCGGCGGGGTCGCCGCTGTCGATGCGGATGCCCGTCCAGCCCGCCAGCCAGTCCGGCGCCCGGTCCAGAAACCCCTTGGTCCCGTAGGTGTCGGGCAGGATGATCCGCAGGTTGCCCTCATGCTCTTCGTGCCAGTCGGCCAGCACGTCATAGGGCGCGCGGGCCAGGGCGGCGTCATCCTCGGCCAGGGCGGAATAGACCATGGGCAGCTCGTGGGCGTTGGTCCCGATGGCCTCGATGTCGCGCTGCATCGCGATCCGGCAGTTGGAGGTGCCGACGAACTTGTCGCCCAGCCCTTCAAGCATCGCCTGCACGCACCAGTCCTGCCAAAGGTAGGAATGCCGCCGCCTTGTGCCAAAGTCGGCCAGCCGCAGGTTTTCGACCGGCCGCAGTTGTTCAACCTTTTCCCACAGCTTGGTCATGGCGCGGGCATACAGCACCTGAAGCTCGAACCGGCCCATGTCCTTGAGGACCGCCCGCCCGCGCAACTCCATCAGCACGGCAAGGGCGGGGATCTCCCACAACATGACCTCGGGCCAGGACCCTTCGAACGTCAGCTCATACTGCCCATCCCGCTTTTCCAGGTGGTAGGGCGGCAGGCGCAGGTTTTCGAACCAGTCCATGAAGGTGGGGGTGAACATCTGGCGTTTGCCGTAAAAGGTGTTCCCCCGCATCCAGGTGCTTTCCCCCCGCGACAGGGACAGAGACCGGATGTGGTCGAGCTGCTCGCGCAGTTCACCTTCGTCCACGAGGTCAGCCAGCCGGATCGCACTGGTCCGGTTGATGAGCGAGAAGGTGACAGTGGTGTCCGGCCGATTGCGGAACACCGACTGGCACATCAGCAGTTTGTAGAAATCCGTATCGATGAGCGACCGCACGATGGGGTCGATCTTCCACTTGTGGTTCCAGACGCGGGTGGCGATGTCGACCATGGTAGTGCTCCGTTCAGGCAGCCCGTTAGACCAATGGGCGAATGAGTTGTCCAGTGTGCCTTTACCAGTGTGCCGTTAGCGGACGTCGACCCCGACCTCAGCCATTCCGGCAAGCGACGCGGCAAGCGATCCGTCAAGGTCGATGCCCCGGCACAGGTCCGTCCGGACCTCAACCTTGAACCCCAGCCGGGCGGCATCGACGGCCGAATAGTTGACGCAGAAATCCGTGGCCAGCCCGACAAGCGTCAGCCCGGTGATCCCCCGGCTGTGCAGATAGCCTTCGAGGCCCGTTGGTGTGCTGTGGTCATTTTCAAAGAACGCAGAATAGCTGTCGATGGCCGGATTGTAGCCCTTGCGCAGGATAAGGTCGGCGCGGTCCTGGGCCAGGTCAGGGTGAAAGGCCGCCCCGATGGACCCCTGGATGCAATGGTCCGGCCAGAGGACTTGAGGCCCATAGGGCATCTGGACCAGCGACATCGGTTCCGCCCCGGGGTGGGAGGAGGCAAAGGACGAATGGCCCGCCGGGTGCCAGTCCTGGGTCAGGATGACGATGTCTGAAGTCGCCATGAGCGCATTGATCCCAGGGACGATCCTGTCCCCCTCAGCCACGGCGAGGGCGCCGCCGGGACAAAAGTCGTTTTGCATGTCGATCACTAGAAGAGCGTTTGCCATGGGGGCCTCCGTTTGACGGTTGCGCCTGTTTTCTCATATGGCGCGATGGGTTGGAACCCACCATGCCGATGTTGCGTAAGGTGGGTCTTGACCCACCTTACCTTAGCGACTACCACCCGCGACCTTGCTACTCCCTCTGCCGAAGGTCACTGTCATGCCACGCACCGACACGCTTGCCGTAGACTTCGGCACGTCCAACACGGCAGCCTCGGTCCTGCGGGATGGCACCCCCCATTTCATTTCGCTTGAGGCGCAGGGCGATACGATGCCCACGGCGGTTTTCCTCGACTTCCACCGACGCCAGACACTGGTGGGCGAGGCGGCGATTGCCGCCCTCGTTTCCGGGCGAGAGGGGCGGTTCATGAGGGCGCTCAAAAGCGTTCTGGGCACGCCCCTCCTGCACGAAAAGCGGCAGTTCCTGAATGAACGGCTGACCCTGTCCGAGGTCATCGTCCGCTTCCTGTCGCAGGTAAAGGGCAGGGCCGAAGCCGACTGCGGCCAGGCGTTTCCCCGGGTGCTGTCGGGCCGGCCCGTTCACTTCCACAGCCGCGATCCCGAGCGGGACGCCCGCGCCCTTGCCGATCTGACAGCCTGCTACCATGCCGCCGGTTTCACCGAGGTCGACTTTCTGTTCGAGCCGGCCGCTGCCGCCCTTGCCGCGGCTGAGGCCGGGGGCGGGCTTGGGCTGATTGTCGATATCGGGGGCGGTACCTCGGACTTTTCGCTGTTCCGGCGGACAGAAGGCGCGACAGAGGTGCTTGCCAGCCACGGCATCCGGCTGGGCGGCACTGACTTTGACCGGCAACTTAGCCTGACCCACGTCATGCCGCTTCTGGGCAAGGGGACCGTCCTGAAGGCCGAAATCGGGCCGAAGGTGCATGACGCCCCGGTCGCCCTGTTCCACGATTTGGCAAGCTGGGAAAAAATCCCCTTCCTTTACACCGCCCCGACCCGGCGGGACGTGGCGCGGATGGCCAAGCTGGCGGTAGAGCCCAAGCGGTTCAACCGGCTGGTCAGCGTCCTTGAAAACGAACTGGGCCACGACATTGCCTTTGCCGTCGAGCGGGGCAAGATCCTGGCCAATGGCGAGGACGGTCAAGGCGTCATCGACCTGGGACTAGTGGAGGATGGGCTTGCACCGGGCCTGTCCGGGGATGACCTGTCAAAGGCCCTATTCGATGATGCCGACAGGATCGGCGCGGCTGCGGCTGAGACCCTGGAAATGGCCAAAGTGCCGCCCGAGGCGGTGGAGCGCATCGTCCTTGTCGGGGGGTCCAGTCTGCTGACCTCGGTCTCTCAGGCGGTCCAGGCCCGGATCCCACAGGCCAGGCTGACCTATTCCGCCGCCTTCACGGCCGTTGCCCACGGGCTTGCCATCGCAGCAGCGCAATAGTCGGAGGCAACAGACTGGTAAGGTGGGTCATGACCCACCTTACGCCTCTTGCAGCCCGGGCCCTGTCAGTCGTATGCCAATTATATGCATATCGTCGCCGCTCTTTACCGCTTTACGCGCTTTGCCGACCCTGCTGCCCTTCGCGGTCCTTTGCAGGCCCTCTGCAATGAACAGGGTGTGACCGGCACATTGCTGCTGGCCCCCGAAGGGATCAACGGAACAATCGCCGGATCGCGCGAGGGGATCGACACGGTGCTGGGCCATATCCGCGCCCTGCCCGGCTGCGCAGATCTCGACTGGAAGGAAAGCACGGCAAGCACCCCGCCTTTCCACCGCATGAAAGTCCGCCTCAAACGTGAGATCGTGACAATGGGTCAGCCCGCGGTCGACCCAGCCTCGGGCACAGGCCGATACGTTGCCCCGCAGGACTGGAATGCCCTCATTTCGGACCCCGATGTCGCCGTCATCGACACCCGCAACGGATACGAGGTCGGGATCGGCACCTTTTGGGGGGCGGTCGACCCACAGACCGACAGCTTTGGCGAATTTCCGGCTTGGTGGGCCGAGAACCGGGACCGGTTTGAGGGCAAGCGGATCGCCATGTTCTGCACCGGTGGCATCCGGTGTGAAAAGTCGACGAACTTCCTCATTCAGCAAGGGGTCGAGGACGTCTACCACCTCAAAGGCGGTATCCTGAAATACCTCGAGGAGGTGCCAAAGGAACAAAGCCTCTGGGAAGGCGAATGCTTTGTCTTTGACGCCCGGGTGTCGGTTGGCCACGGGCTGGAGGAAGGTCCCCATATCCTGTGCCACGCGTGCCGACTGCCCTTGCTGCCGGCAGATCAGGACCGGCCCGAGTATGAAGATGGCGTATCCTGCCACAATTGCATCGACCAGACGACAGATACGGCCAAAGAAGGGTTCCGCGAGCGACAACGCCAAATGGCCCTCGCGCGGGCTCGTGGGCTTCCCTACCTGGGGGTCCGGCAGGAGTGACACGCAGCAAGAACCTCGTCTTAAAGCAAGTCCTCGCGCTGATGCTGGGGGCGATGTCGGGCCTTCTTGCCTACAGGATCGGGCTGCCCTTGCCCTGGATGCTGGGACCCATGTTGGGCACCACCATTGCGTCGATGTCCAACGCGCCAGTCCAGGGGCCGGACTGGTTGCGCCCTTTCGTCATTCCGGTGATCGGCGTCCTTCTTGGATCCGGTATGACGGCCCAAATGCTTCAGGACGCTGTGACCTGGTGGCCAGCAATGGTGATGCTGATACCGTTCCTGATGCTCTCGGCCGGGTTGTCCTATACCTTTTATCGAAAGGTGGGAGGCTACGACCAGGTGACCGCCTATTTCTGCGCGATGCCCGGTGGTCTTAATGACATGCTGATCCTTGGAGGGGCGGCGGGTGGCCAGGAAAAGCGGATCGCCCTGGCCCATGCCAGCCGCATCTTTGTCGTCGTCCTGTTCGTCGTCCTGTTCTACGGCTTTGTGCTGGGTGTAAAGGCCAGCGGGGCGCAGAGCGGCAATTGGACGTCGATCGGTGCCCTTGCCCCGCTGGACTGGTTCATATTGGCAGGATGCGCGATTGTCGGCGCACCGCTTGGCGCGCTTGTCCGCTTGCCAGCACCTCAGATCCTTGGGCCAATGCTCCTGAGCGGGGTGGCCCATGTGACAGGCATCGTCACTGTGTCGCCCCCATCCGTCCTCGTCATCATTGCTCAGATCGTCGTGGGCACCGTCATCGGCGGTCGCTTTCTGGGGGCAACTCCCCGCGAGGTCGGCCGGGACATCGGGCTTGCAACCGTTTCGTCGCTCCTGATGATCGGTGTCGCCATCGCCTTTGCCTATGCGGTGACGGCCGCGACAGGCACGTCCACCAGCCAAACCTTCCTCGCATACTCCCCCGGCGGACTTACGGAAATGAGCCTTCTGGCATTTGCCATGGGACAGGACATTGCATACGTCACCACTGCCCACATCATCCGGATCACAGCCGTAATCTTGTTGGCGGCACCGGTCTTCCACCTTATCCGACGCCGCTGACCAGGGCTTGCCATGCCCCAGCGGGACGGTACAAGCTGCCGGTCATCGGCCCTGCGCCACCGGCGCGGGCCAAAAAAGGGGGAACGGCAATCAATGCAGCACTGTCGATCAGGCTTCTGCGCAAAACCTGCTGACCTAAAATGAATTCACGGACATCTGAAAGCAATAGCATGACCAATCCCTGCATCATCTGTGTGGCCATCACCGGCTCTGTCCCGACCAAGGCGAACAATCCGGCCGTTCCCATCACTGTCACCGAACAGATCGAAAGCACGCACGAGGCCTTCGAGGCGGGCGCATCCATCGCGCATTGCCACGTCCGGGATGACGAGGGTAAACCGACGTCAGATCCCGAGCGTTTCGCCCGACTGAAAGAAGGGATCGAAATCCATTGCCCCGGGATGATCGTGCAGCTTTCAACCGGTGGACGGTCCGGCGCAGGACATGAGCGGGGGGGGATGCTGTCGCTCCGCCCCGACATGGCCTCCCTCTCGGTCGGGTCGAACAACTTCCCGACCCGCGTCTACGAAAACTCTCCCGACCTCGTCGACTGGCTCGCCAGCGAGATGGTCACCTACGGCGTCGTCCCCGAGATCGAGGCCTTTGACCTGTCCCACATCCACCAGGCGGTCAAGATGAAGGCAGACGGCCGCCTGCCAGCCCCCCTTTACGTTCAGTTCGTCATGGGTGTCAAAAACGCCATGCCAGTCGATCGCGACGTGTTCGACTACTACGTCAAGACAATGGCGCGGCTGGCGCCCGATGCCAATTGGTGTGCCGCCGGTGTTGGTCCTGGCCAGGTCGTCGTGAACGAATGGGCGATTGCTGCCGGGGGTCACACAAGGACCGGACTTGAAGACAACATGCGGATCGACAGGAACACTTTGGCCCCGTCAAACGCAGCGCTTGTCAAACGGGCCGTTGACCTGTGTGAGAAATACGAACGCCCCGTAGCAACCTGGAGCCAGGCAAGGGACATACTGGGCGTGCCATTGCGGGCGGCCTGAACGCTTCGGATCGACCTGCCCGAACGAAGAAGGCCGCCGGGTTCGCCCCGGCGGCCTTCTTGTTCGTATTTTCGGCGCGTTACTCGGCCGAGAACGACGCCAGGTAGGCGTAAAGGTTGATCGCGTCCTCTTCGGCGCGGACCTGATAGGCCATCTTGCCGCGGGCGCGACGGTTGTCGAGCTTTTCACGCAGCCAACCGGTCGGATCCTGCACGTAGCCGACAAAGTTCTCTTCCGTCCACATTTCGCCGGTTGCACCCAGCTCAACGAGCGAGTCGCCGTAGGCAAAATCGGGGTACATCCCGATACCGCGTGCGGTCACGTTGTAGAGGTTCGGGCCTGTGCGCGCATTACGACCGGCAAGCGTTTCGCCAGCATCGTTGACGATGACGTGGCATGCAACGCACTGACGGTTGAACTGCTCTTCGCCAGCAGCTGCATCGCCAGAGGCGTGGCCAGCTGCAAAAGCGGGCGCGGACAACAGCGCCATGACGGCGGCCAGTGTCAGATGTCTCATAGAAGTCTCCCTTGGTTTCGTGGTGCGACCGTGGTGCCCCAGTCGGTGTGCAAGATAGCTTATCCTGACCGGTGGTCCAGAGGAATTCTAGGAGTCCCGCTTTCGTGAACGTCAAGCCACCGCATGGACAAGGGCGCATTGGCGCCACAAGGCGCTAAGCGCGGACACGAGATAGTCGATATCCTCATCGGTGTGCAAGGGCGAAGGCGTAAAGCGCAGGCGCTCTGTCCCCTTGGGAACGGTCGGGTAGTTGATCGGCTGCACGTAGATGTCCCACTCGCGCATCAGGTAGTCTGCAAGCATCCGGGTTTTGTTCGGATCACCGATCAGGACAGGAACGATGTGGCTGCCGTTGCGCATGTGAGGAATGCCCGCGGCATCCAGGGCCTTGCGCAACCGGGCCACCTGGCGGCGCTGACCCGCCCGCTCAAGCTCGCTTTGCTTAAGGTGGGCGATAGACACGCGCGCCGCAGCGGCCACGGCCGGGGGCAAAGCCGTCGTAAAGATGAAACCACTCGCAAAGGACCGGATGAAATCACACAGGGCATGTGACCCCGTGATGTAACCGCCCACGACCCCGAATGCCTTGCCAAGGGTGCCCTCGATCAGGGTGATGCGATCCGCGACGCCGTCCCGCTCGGACACCCCGCCACCTCTGGGGCCATACATGCCCACAGCGTGGACCTCATCAAGGTAGGTCATCGCTCCGTACTTTTCCGCGACTTCGACGATGGCCTTGATCGGCGCGACATCGCCGTCCATCGAATAGACAGACTCGAACGCGACTATCTTTGGCACATCGGTCGGCAGGGCGGCCAGCTTGGCCTCCAGATCGGCGACATCATTGTGCTTCCAGATCACCTTGGTCGCCCGGGAATGACGTATGCCCTCGATCATCGACGCATGGTTGCCCGCATCCGACAGAATGACGCAATCCGTCAGTCGCGATCCCAGAGTCGACAGGGCGGCCCAGTTGGACACATAGCCGCTGGTAAACAAAAGGGCGGCTTCCTTGCCGTGAAGATCTGCCAGTTCCCGTTCCAGAAGCAGGTGGTCGTGGTTGGTACCCGAAATGTTGCGGGTGCCGCCCGCTCCGGTCCCGGTACGCTCAACAGCCTCGCACATCGCCGCGATGACCTTGGGGTGCTGGCCCATGCCCAAATAGTCGTTGGAGCACCAGACGGTAACGTCGCGCACGCCTTCTTCGCCGTGATTTGCGGCCTTGGGAAACTTGCCACAACGGCGTTCCAACTCGGCAAAATAACGGTAGTTTCCGTCATCCTTCAGGGTATCGAGTTGGGCATTGAAAAGCGCGTCAAAGTCCATGGGTCTGTCTTTCTTCTTCGGGATGGGTCTTGGGCTCGGGCAGCATCCAGCGCCAAAGCTTTGCATCTGGCAGCGGGACAACCATCAGCCAGTGCTCAAGGAGAGCGAGGGCAGCAAGCGCCGCCAGCAGGGTGAATTCAGCTTCCTTAAGCGCTGAATCGGCGGCAATCAGGCGTTCGATAAAGCAGGCAAGGGCAAAGCTCAGTACAGTGATGGCCGCCGGAAAGGCGATCGTCACCGAACCGCGCCGGAAGTAACTCTTGAGATGGATCAACTTGGCCGGAATGAACTCCATGTTGATCCGCGGCACGCCAAAGAACAGGTTCAGTTTCGCCGAGATCCGGGCGCAGAACAGGATCAGATAGGTCCACAAGGCAACGCGGTTCGGCTGTCCCGATGTGGCTACGACAATCGCCAAGAGACCCAGGGCCAGGGCGATTTCGTGATGTGCCACAGTGTTCCACGCCCGTTCGAACCGGGCAGCGCCCGTCAGGCCCGCAGGACAATCGCGGCGCTCAGGGCCGGCGACGATGCCTGTCAGAAAGGCCATCTCGATCCACCCCCATATGGCCAACGCCCCAAGGAAGCCGGCATAGACACCCGCGACCGTCTCGCTTGAAACAGAGGCGATCACGCCCGCAGTCCCAAGCGCGAGCATGGGGACCGCCGCAAAAAGCACCGTCCCATGCGCCCCTCCACCCTGCCGATCGGCCCAGCGAACGGCCAGCAGGATCGCTCCGGTGGCAAACCACCAGACAAAGATCGCTGCAATCACGGGGATCAGGGTTTGAGACATGGGGAGGTCAGGGTCCTTCTTTGGATCAAAAATATCCCGGGGGGAGGCGAAGCCGGGGGGCAGAGCCCCCCAGCCACAGTCGGTTCAGTAGGCAGGCTCCAGTCGTGGGTTTTGCGGGACCTCGTTGGAAACAGCCGGGATCGTCAAAAGCGACACGAAGGCCAGTCCGGCCCGAACCGTGCCACCCATCCGGGTCAGCCAGCCACCCAGACCACCGGCCTTGCGGCCCTTGGCAATCGCGATATTGGCCACTTCCATCCGGTTGAGGTTGCGCACCCAACGGGGGCTGTCGATGTCGAGGGTGATCGGGAACACCTGGCGGGAAATCTCCGATGTTTTGCGGAACACTTCCTGCCCGTACCACTTGGGATCGACGCCCAGCGCCTTATGAAACGCCGGACGCTGGTGATCGCGGACCCACATGGTCGAAAAGACCGCGGTGAGGAAGAACTTGATCCACAGCTTGTTCACAAAGCTTTGGGTCAGCTTGGGGTCGGTTTTCATCAGGAGGGCAAAGGCCTCGCCGTGGCTGAACTCATCGTTGCACCATTCGCGGAACCACTTGAAGATCGGATGGAACCGCATCTCGGGGTTGGCTTCGAGGTGGCGGTAAATGGTGATGTAGCGGGCGTAGCCAATCTTCTCGGACAGGTAGGTCGCGTAGTAGATGAACTTGGGACGGAAGTAGGTGTACTTCTTGGCCTGGGTCAGGAAGCCGAGGTTGACGGCAATGCCGGCCTCGCGCAGGGCGTCATTGATAAAGCCGGCATGGCGGGCTTCGTCGCGGGCCATCAACTGGAACAGGGTCGTGATGTCCTCATTCGATCCACGCCGCTTCATTTCCTTGTAAAGCACGCAGCCCGAAAACTCTGCCGTGCAGGACGAGATCAGGAAATCGATGAACTCGGCCTTCAGCTTGGGTTCCATCCCATCCCAATCGACATCGTCCCAATCGGCATTCTTCTTGAAGTGACCCTTGTTGGGGTCGGCCTTCATCTGGCCGATCAGCACATCCCATTCCTTGCGGACGGGGGTTACGTCGATGGCGTCCATCTCGTCGAAATCGGTTGTATAGAAGCGCGGCGTCAGCAGGGTGTTCTGCATGGCGACGGCGGTTGCGTCCTCGTTGGTCAGGGGCGGCAAGGCCTCCTGCAGGGCGATGGCCTCTTCGGCGGTCGCGGCGGTCGAGGAATGAAGGGCTTCGCTATCGCGGCTGTGGGCGTTCATGACATCACCTCATTGGAAAAGGAAAACTCGCAGAGCTCCATGAATTCAAAGTCTCCGGTTGACCGGGTCCACAGACGCTCAAGCTTGCTGGCACGGGTGATCGTGGCCAGGCGCTTTTCTTCGACGATCTCGCCATAGGGCGCCATGATCTCGGGCCCTTGGACTTCGACCGTGTCTCCAGGGTGGATGACAGCGCCGTTGTCAAAACGGACATGCGCGGACAGCTCCTCAAATCGGTGACTGATCGTCACCGTGCAGGGGGCTGTTTCTTTCTCTCTCAGGATCAATCCCATTCTTTCGTTCCCTTTTGTCAGATGCGAACGGATGGCTAGTCCGGCGCAGTTCGTTTTCGTTCAGTTCAGCAAGTTGGCGAAGGCTGCCACATTGTCGGCGCCATAGCCGACCAGGTCTATAGTCATGTCGGTTGTATCGTCGATGATGGCGATATGACCGTCGACCCGGCGGGCAACCCGCACGGGCGCATCATTCGGGACGCCTTGCGTGAACCGCTCGCGCTTCACAACCAGTCCGACGATCCCGATGAAACCGGCAAGATCGTCTGACGATGCCGCGATGACCGTTCCGTCAAGATCGAGAACGGAATAGGCCCCGTTGCGATCCCCGGACAGGACAATGCTCCGCTCCATCTCGATCGGGGCCTGGTACAAAACCCCGATCTTTTCCTGACCGGTGATCTGGGCGTAGGACACCAGAGCGAGCGATCCGAGCATCAGCGCGAACATTCCCATGACCAGGCCGCGCGGCACCATCTGGGTCGGCTTATGCTTCATCGGGATGCCTTGATCAAAGGTTGGCATGACGAAAACTCCTATTCGGCGGCGACGGCGGTGCTGCCGTCAGCATTGCCATGAACACGTTCGACCTTTGGTTCGGCGACGCGGGTTTCGGCGGCATCGGCAAAGATCGCGGCGACTTTGGCGACATCAGGGATACAACGCAGCGCTGGCTGGGTCTTGGCCATCCGCCAGGGGCGGACATGCGGCCAAGTCATCAGGTAGGACAGGCGGGTGTCGCCGATCAATTCAAAGGCAATTGTGCCCGTGCCGTCGCGCCGCTCGGTCAGTTCGGCGGTGCCGATCCAGGTATAAGGCAGGTTGAGGGTCATGGTCAGGGCAGCCCCGATCCGCATCGCAACCCTCTTGTTCGTCAGGGTATATACGGTCGAGCGGGCCTGCACGTAGGCGACGCCGTAGATGATGGCACAGGCCACGGCCCCAATGACGATAAAGGGGATCGCGTGGCTCAGGGCAACGCCGATGGGAAAGTCGGCCGAGGAAACCCCAACCCGCCACACCGCCATCAGGGCGGCATAGCCAGCGATCCAGCGCAAACCCAGCGCTTCACGCGCCAAACGGGCCGGGGCCGGGCTTCCTTGCCAAAGGATGTGTTCGCCTTCCGGCAAACGCTCTGGCAAACCGCGAACCGGCTCAAAGTTGAAATCGTCGTCGCTCATCTTGTTGTTCCCTTTTTCCGTTTGCAGCGTAGAGAGCGTCCCCGGCTGGCTAGACCGGAGACGCGAGTCGATATCAGAGTTGCGGACCAAGCCGTTCCGGCGAGGCGTAAAGCGTACCGCCAGCAAACCAGGCCATGATCTTTTCTTCTTCCAGCAGAGTGACTTCGTCCGCTGCCTTGGTCACAGGAATGCCCGGGAAGTTGTGGGCAAACAGCGAACGAACGGTGACGCGGTCAGATTTGATGCGGCACATGTTCATCGGCATAAGGCGGGTCTGCCCGCTGCCTTCGGGGTTGAGGTCTACCTGCAAGAAACGCACCATGCTTTCGGGAACGTCGACCCAAAGGTCGATGACGCGTCCGACAACCTCACCATCGCCACCGACGACAGCTTTGCCGCGCGGGTCACGACCGGCAGACACCTTGAAATCCGCCAGGCTGGCCATTGGCCGGATCTTGACATGGCCGTGGCCATCAAGCTCGGGCACATCGCGGCGCGGTGCCCAGGATGCGGGTCCCACACCATCGACCATCGGGTCGCCAGTGGGCACATAGGGCGAACCTGCCGCCTTGGATGTCCGTGAAAGTGCCAGCTCAGCGCGATCGCCGCGCTGGCCCGACGGAACCGTCAGGTCGCCGCGACCATGGGGCAGGCTGAACGTCTTGTCCGAAGGAACAGGAAACGGCCCCTGGTTCGGAGCCGGGGCGCCGTCATCATCGACGAGCGGATAGCCCTCGCGCATGTTTTCGGTTTGCAGGTAGTAGACGAGGCCAGCGAAAAATATCCAGAACATCCAGATTGCTGCGCTCGCCAGGTCAAAATTGCCAAAGAATGTGGTGCCGACCATTGTTGTGATCCTCCGTTGGTCAGGTCGGGAACTCGGCAAGCTGTAGCTTGACCGGGGTCCCCGACGTAATGGCCTGGGTCCGCACAAGCGGTCCAAGGGCGATAAGGGTGATGAAGAGAAGGCCAATCTCGGCCGTATAGACGACCGAGTAACCAGTGGCAGGCGTGGCGAGCGCCTCTCCGAGCATGCCGTTCCCGGCGACATGGTTTACGAGGTCACGAACGGTGCCCCCGATGAAGATCGAAATGCCCGCGCCGGTGGCCTGTGCAGCCCCCCAGACGCCAAGAGCAAGGCCGCGACCCGCCGCGCCGGTGACCGGAACGGTCATTGCGGCGGTCAAGGTACAAACGGCGAAAAGTCCGCTCCCCAGACCGATGAGACCAGCCCCGGCAAAGAACATGACTGGCGACCCAAGGGGGGCGGAAAAGATAACGGCGGTAAACGCGATGATACCAAACAGAAGGCCGCGCCCGCATAGCCGGTAAGGGTCATATCCCTGCGACAGCCAGCGCGCTGCAAAGCCAAGACCGACAAGAGCGCCACTTGCCCACATTGCGGTCAAAAGCGTCGTGGCGGAAACGGAAAGACCAAGGATCTCGCCACCATAAGGCTCCAGCAGAACATCCTGCATGTTGAAGGCCAGAGTTCCGAGAAACACCACGATGACCAGGCGCACGACGTCATTCTCGCGCGAGAAGTCAGCCCAGGCGGTAAAGAAGATCGGCCGCGGGGCGGACCGCTCTTCCTTGGTCATCGGCGAAACCTTTTCCTGCTTCCACAGGGCAATCACGTTCAGCAACAGGGTCATAACAGCTGCACCCTGCACCACTTGCACAAGGCGCAGCGCCGAATAGTTGGATAGCAGCGTACCGATGATCAGGGCCGAAAAGGCGATCCCCAGCAGATACATGACGTAAAGCAGGGACACGACCTTGGTCCGCGTCTCTTCCGACGCCCTGTCAGCAGCCAGCGCCAGACCGGCCGTCTGAGTCATATGCATGCCCAGACCAGTCAGCAGAAAGGCAACCGCAGCGGCCAGCTGGCCAAACTCGCTGGCCTCGATGGCGCTGTCGCCCGCAAGAACCAAAAGGGCCATCGGCATGATCGCAAGACCGCCAAACTGCCACATGGTGCCGAACCACAGATAGGGCACCCGCTTCCATCCGATGGCTGATCTGTAATTATCCGACTGGAACCCAAGGATCGCCCGGAACGGCGCGATCAGAACGGGAATTGCGATCATCCCCGCCACGATGCTGGCCGAAACCGACAACTCAACGATCATGACCCGGTTCAGCGTTCCAAGCAGCATGACACCTGCCATGCCGACGCTGATCTGGAACAGGGCCAACCGCAAAAGCTGGCTCAGCGGCAAACCTTCGCTGGCCGCGTCCGCAAAGGGCAATGCCTTCGCTGTCAGGTTTTTGATAAAGTCCTTGCCGACGATCACGACAAATCTCCCTCAAAAACGAGTGCATTCGAGATGTAGAACCCCGAAGTCACCCGCTCGATTTGCGTCAGGTTTCCGTCCAGACCGGCCGCGCGAAACGCTCGATCCACATCGCGTGGGTTGTGCGGGATCATGGTGGGTGAGCGGTCTTTACGGGGAAACAGCTTGCCCACCCGGAACATCCCCATCAGCAGGGGGGTGCGCGGGGCCAGGGTAAAGACAAACTTGCCCGACAGACGCGGCGCCATCCGGCTCATGATCTGGGCCAGATC
>JAQWWH010000047.1 GCA_029255105.1 Flavimaricola sp.
CTGCCGGGTGGTCCGCAGGTGAACAATCAGGCCCTGATGCTGGCTGGCCGGATCGACTTTTACATGGGTGGCACGCTGGACGCGTTCTTTGCGGTCGAACAGGAGTTGCCCATCGTCAATGTCATGGCCGCCTTCCAGAAGGACCCACAGGTCCTGATCAGCCACCCCGACCGGGTCAGCAGCTTTGAAGAACTCAAGGAACTGACGATGATCGTTCAGGATGGGGCGAGCTACTATGAATGGATGAAGGCGGCCTACGGGTTCACTGACGCGCAGCGTCAGCCCTATACCTTCAACTCCGCCCCCTTCCTTGTGAACACCGATTCGGCCATGCAGGGCTATCTGTCGTCAGAACCCTATGCGATCGAGTCCGAGACGGGCATGAAGCCTGAGGTCTGGCTGATTGCTGATGCCGGGTTCTCTGGCTATTCCACGACCATTCAGGCGACCCGCGACACGGTCGAAACCAAGCCTGACGTGGTGAAGTGCTTTGTCGAAGGGTCGATCCTTGGCTGGTACAATTACATTTACGGCGACAACAGCGCCGCAGATGCGCTGATCCTGACCGATAACCCGGACATGACCCAGGACAAGATCGACTTTGCCATCGAGGCGATGCTGTCCGAAGGCATCGTGGACAGCGGCGACACCCTCACGCTTGGCATCGGTGCGATGACGGATGAGCGGATGAACGACTTCTATGCCAAGATGGTCGAGGCAGGCGTGATCTCGGCTGATCTCGACATCGGTGCGTCCTATGTCCTCGACTACGTCAACGCAGGACTCGGTCTGGAACTGCGTCCATAATCCGCACCGCATCGTATGGGTCAGCCCGACCTGGGCTGGCCCTTTTCATCCGACCCGATCAGGAGAGGTCATGACCGCCCACGATCGCATCATTGCCCCCATGGGCAGCCGCCCGGCCGTTCTTCAGATGCAGTCTGTTGACAAGACCTTTAACGGTGGCGTCGTCGCCCTGCGCAAGATGTCCCTGAACGTGAACGAAGGGGACTTTATCTCGCTTCTGGGGCCGTCTGGCTGTGGCAAGTCCACAGCCCTGCGCCTGATTGCCGGGCTAATGCGACCGTCTCTGGGTCGCATCAATTGGGAAGGGGGGCAGGGCAAGGACGACCTTGGCGTTGTGTTCCAGGAACCGACCTTGATGCCATGGACTACCGTTGCCCGAAACGTCTGGTTGCCCTTCCGGCTGCGCGGACAGTCGTACAATTCGGTCAAGGACCGGATCCACGAAGTGCTTGCCCTTGTCGGGCTTGAAAAGTTTGCCGACAGCTACCCGCGCGAGTTGTCCGGCGGGATGAAGATGAGGGTGTCCATTGCCCGCGCCCTTGTCACCAACCCCCGCCTCATCCTGATGGACGAGCCCTTTGCCGCGCTGGACGAGATTACGCGTCAAAAGCTGAATGACGATCTCCTGTCTCTCAAGGCCAAGACCGGGGCGACGGTGATCTTTGTCACCCATTCCGTTTTTGAGAGCGTGTTCCTGTCTGACAGGATCATGGTGATGGCCGCCCGCCCGGGCCGGATCATCAAAGAGATCAAGATCGACGCGCCCTACCCGCGGGGCATCGATTGGCGCACGTCGCCCGAATATGCCGCCGTCGCACGCGAGACTTCTGACACACTCATGAGCACGCTCGCTCCAGGGGAGGTGCACTGATGACCATAGCCGAAACCCAGGCCACCGCATCCGAGACCGGATCGGGACCGATCTATGACGCGGACGAAGAACGCTTTGCCCGCGCCCAGCGGATCGAGGCCATTGCAAAATGGGTCGTTCCCATTGTTGTCCTGAGCTTTGCGATCTGGTGGTGGGACCGCATCGTCGTCTGGAACGAGATCCCTCATTACATCCTGCCCGGCCCCGGTCTGGTGGTGCAGACTCTGTTCGAGGATCGTGTCACCCTGTTCCAATCGCTGCTTGTGACGCTTCAGATCACGCTGCTGGCCCTGACCGTGGCGATTCTGGGCGGTGTCGGGCTTGCCGTCCTGTTCACCCAGAGCCGGTTTGCCGAGATGTCGTTTTCACCCTTTGCCGTCATCCTTCAGGTGACGCCAATCGTTTCGATCGCGCCGCTGATCTTTATCTACATCGAAAGCCGGATGGTGGGTCTGTTGCTGTGCGCCTGGATCGTGGCGTTTTTTCCGATCCTTGCAAACACGACCCTTGGCCTCAAGTCAGCGGACCATAACCTGCGGGACCTGATGTCGATCTACAAAGCCAGTCGCTGGCAGCGCCTGCGTTATCTGCAACTGCCCTCTGCCCTGCCGTATTTCCTTGGGGGTCTTCGGATCGCCGGGGGGCTTGCCCTGATCGGTGCCGTGGTGGCCGAGTATGTGGCGGGCACCGGCGGTATCGGGACGGGGCTGGCCTACCGCATCCTTGAAGCGGGCTACCGTCTGAACATCCCGCGCATGTTTGCGGCCCTTCTGCTGATCGCGTTGACGGGCGTGGTGATCTTTTCCATCACCTCACTGATCAGTCACCTGGCCCTGCGCAAATGGCACGAGAGTGCGCTGAAACGAGAATAGAAATGAATTTCATGGAGCTGCCGGCGGCGACCGCCTTCCGGATAGATAACCTTACTGTGCCCGGTTGCCTTATGGGCCAGGCAGACGAACTTGTGCGGATCAGCCTGACGGTCAGGGACGGCAAGATTGCCGAGGACGATGCGTCGGTGGACACCGTCGACATGAAGGGGGCAATGGCCTTCCCCGCCTTTGTCGACATGCACACCCATCTGGACAAGGGGCACATCTGGGCGCGCAGCCCAAACCCCGATGGCACCTTTGACGGGGCCATAAGCGCGGTTCGCGGGGATTCCTCGGCCCGCTGGGGGTCAGAAGATGTCCGGGCGCGGATGGCGTTTTCGCTTCAGACCGCCTACGCCCATGGCACAAGGGCGATCCGGACCCACCTTGATTCCGGCCCGCCACAGGACGCCATCAGCTGGCCCTTGTTTGAACAGGTGCGCGCAGATTGGGCGGGGCTGATCGACCTTCAGGCGGCCTGCCTTGTGGCCTGTGACAGCGTTACCCGGGATGGCCCATTCGTGGCCACCGCTGAACGGGTCGCCAAGGCGGGCGGCGTGCTGGGCATGGTCAGCTTTCCAAACCCCGAATTGCCCCGCCAGCTGGACGATTTCTTTGGCCTTGCGCTTGAACATGGGCTGTCGGTCGATTTTCACTCGGACGAGACGATGGACCCGAACTCCAACAGCCTCGCCGCCGTCGCGCAGAAGGTGCTCGACATGCGGTTCGAGGCGCCGGTGATCGTGGGCCATCTGTGTTCGCTATCCACGATGCCAGAGGCCGAGGCTTTGGCAACCCTCGATCTGGTCGCCATGGCCGGGTTGCATGTGGTCAGCCTGCCGATGTGCAACCTGTACCTTCAGGACCGGCATCAGGGACGTACCCCCCGCAATCGGGGGATCACGCTGGTCCACGAGATGAAAGCACGTGGCATCCCGGTGTCCTTTGCCTCGGACAACACCCGCGATCCGTTCTACGCCTATGGCGACATGGACATGATTGAGGTGATGCGCGAGGCGACGCGTATCGGGCATCTGGATCACGCCGATCCTGACTGGACCCACGCCTTTTTGACCAACCCCGCAGCTGCCTGCGGCTTTGACGCCCCCAGCCTTGCGCACGGCGCGCCCGCTGATCTGGTGATCTGCCGCGGCCGCAACTGGACAGAACTGTTTTCCCGTCCGCAGTCCGACCGGATCGTCCTGCGCGGGGGCAAAGCCATTGATCGTACCCTACCTGATTACAGCACCCTCGACCCCCTCATGAGGACCGCATGACCAAAGCCAATATCGAGGCCGCCAAGGCCGCCCTGTCGCATCTGGATCTTGATACCAATCCGGCCTCTGTCCGGGCCAAAAGCCGCGACTTCTTTTGGTACTCGCCCGTTCTCAAGGATCGGCTGGACGGCGTTGTGGCGGATTTCGCCGTGTCGCCCAAGACCGAGGCCGAGGTGATCGAGGTTCTTAAGGTTTGCTATGCCCATGACGTGCCCGTCACGACACGCGGCACCGGGACCGGAAACTATGGGCAGGCCATGCCTTTGGCGGGCGGGTGTATCCTGCACCTGCACAAGATGAACGCCGTCAAGGAGATCCACCCGGGCCGGGTGATCGTGGAACCGGGTTGCCTGCTCAAGGATCTGGACGCGGCCTGCAAGGCCGATAGCGGTCAAGAGATCCGCATGTTCTCGTCCACCTGGGCCACGGCCACGATCGGAGGCTTTATCGCCGGGGGGTCCGGCGGCGTCGGATCGGTCCGTTGGGGGTCGCTGCGGGACGTCGGCAACATCATCCGCCTGCGCGTCGTCACGATGGAGGCAGAGCCTCGCGCCATCGAAATCACTGGCGAAGATTTGCACCGGGTCAGCCACGCCTATGGCACCAACGGTATCATCACCGAGATCGAGATCCCGCTTGCCCCCGCATACGAGTGGATCGGCCTCTTTGTGACCTTTCCTGATTTCAAAGAGGCGTTGCAGTATTCCTACGACCTGGCCTCTCGCGATGGTCTGCTGATCAAGCTGGCAACGGTGTTCGAGGCGCCGATTGCCAAGGACTACTTCCAGCGCGTCGCACCGCATGTCGAGGCCACGGATGCGGTTGTCGCCCTTATGGTTGCGCCGCATGCGATGGATGGCTTTACCACCTTTACCGGCCATTATCCGACGGCAAATGTCATCTACCGCTCGGATGACAACGACTGGCCTCGCGACCCTGGCCTCGTGTTCGAATATGGCTGGAACCACACGACCCTTCGCGCGCTCAAGGTCGATCCGTCGATCACCTACCTGCAGGTCGGCTATGGCAGCGCCGATCCCATCGCTCTTGTCGAAAAGATCAGGGCCATGTTCGCGCCCGAGGTTCTTCAACACATTGAGGTCACCAGGCAGGAGGGCAAGGTTGGCATGGGCGGCCTGAGCCTTGTCAAATACACCACCGAGGAACGGTTGGACGAGATCGTCAAGATGCACGAGGCGGAAGGGGCGCTGATCTTCAACCCTCACCGCTACACTCTGGAAGAGGGCGGGCGACAGGCGGTGGACCAGCGCCAGCTGGAGTTCAAGCGCGAAGCTGATCCCAAAGGTCTGCTCAACCCCGGCAAGATGATTGCCTGGGACGATCCCGACTGGGCCTATGACAAGATGTACAGCTGGCCGGGACTGGTAAAGGCGGCAGAGTAATGCCTCGCGCGCTTGTCGTCTTTGCCCATCCCTGTGAAGAAAGCTTTTCCAGCGCCCTGCATGGCGCCACACTGTCTGCTCTTGCCAAAGGGGGCTGGGAGGTGGACGATTGCGACCTGTACGCCGAAGGGTTCAGCCCGGTCCTGACTGCGCAGGAACGCAGGGACTACCACGACACGGCTATCAACACAGCGCCGGTGCAGGGCTATGTCGACAGGCTGCGGGCGGCGGATGCGCTCGTCCTGGTGTTTCCGGTCTGGAACTTTGGTTATCCCGCGATCCTCAAGGGGTTTTTTGACCGGGTGTTCCTGCCCGGGGTGTCTTTCACCTTGGGCGAGGATGGGCTGAAACCCTGCCTTGATAACATCCGAAAGATCGCGGCCATCACCACCTACGGGGCAACCCCGATGCGCGCCTTTCTGGCCGGTGATCCCCCGCGCAAGCTGATCAAGAGGGCCGTCTGGGGGGTGACCAAGGCCCAAAAGGTCCGCTACCTCGCCCTGCACGACATGAACAACGCCACCCAGGCCAAGCGCGAAGGTTTTTTGGCCCGCGTCAGCACCGAAATGGCGTCCTTCTGATGCGGGCCCTTGTCGTCTACAGTCATCCCGCCGAAGGAAGCTTTAACGCCGCCATCCGGGATATCGTTCTGGCCAAGCTTCAGGACGCCGGGGCGGACTATCGTCTGGTTGATCTTTATTCAGATGGGTTTCAGCCGGTTTTGACCGCGCCCGAGTGGTCCGGCTATCTGGACACGCCCGCTAATCGTGCCCCGGTTGCCCGCTACTGCGCCGATGTCGAATGGTGCGACACTCTGATCTTTGTCTATCCAACGTGGTGGTACGGCCTGCCTGCCATCCTCAAGGGATGGCTTGACCGGGTCCTTTTGCCCGATGTCGCCTTTCTGATGCCGGACGGGCAGAACCAGATCATCCGGCCCGCCCTGAACCAGATCACCCGGATGGGCGTGTTCACCACCTGCGGAGCAAGCTGGTGGCTCACGCGCTTTGTCGGGGCGCCGGGACGGCGAACCCTGCTGCGGGGCGTCGGGCTGTTGTGCCATCGCAGGGCCAAGAAGGTCTTTGCCGCCCACTACCTCATGGACAGTTCCACCGATGCCAGCCGGGCCCGGCATCTGGACAAGGTCCGCATCCAGATGGACAAGCTTATCGGCGCGACGGTGCCTGCGCCCCAATTGAAGGAGCAGACCCAATGACCATTCGCCGTGACTGGAAAGACTTTCGCGCGACCGAGTATCGCGACATCGATCCGATGCGCACCATCGCCATCCTGCCAACTGCCGCGATCGAGCAGCATGGACCGCATCTGCCCGTTGGCACCGATACGATCATCAACGAGGGCCTTCTGGCGATGTTGAAAGAACGGTGTCCCGAGGACATCGACATCCGCATTCTGCCGGTGCAGGCCGTTGGCAAATCGAACGAACATCTTTGGGCGGCGGGGACGGTAACGCTCACAGCGGAAACGGCGATGAAAGCCTGGGTTGAAATTGGCCTGTCTGTCGCCCGCGCCGGTGTGCGCAAGATGCTTATCCTCAACAGCCACGGCGGCAACGTTGATCTGAATTCCATCGTCAGCCGCGAGTTGCGGGTGCAGGCGGGCATGTTCTGTGTGCGGATGGGCTGGGGCGCGTTCGGCACCCCCGATGGGGTCTATTCGGATCAGGAAAAGACCTATGGCATCCACGGCGGCGATGCCGAAACCTCGCTTGTCCTGCATTTTGCCCCGAAAACGGTGGACATGTCGCAGGCGCAGGATTTCCGCTCGTCCGCTGAAACGGGGCCGATATCGCCCATCGGGCCGGTTGCCTACGGCTGGATCGCCTCTGACGTGAACGCCAATGGGGTCGTTGGTGAGGCGCATCTGGCGACCGCCGAAAAGGGCAAGGCTACGGCGGACAAGATGGTCACCGACGTGATCGAACTGATCCGCAAGATCGAGGCGCACCCGCTTGACGGGTTTGAGCCGGTGCGCCCGCCGTTCTGATCGTCAGCTTACAAAGGCGCGGATCGCATCGACCTCTTGGGGCCGGATTTCATGGCCACCGGGATGCCAAAGCTGGGTGACCTCTGCCCCCTGCGCTGTCAGGTAGGCAATCAACGCCCGCGTCATCGGGGCCGGGCAGATCGGATCCATTTCGCCCGCCGTCACCAGGATGCGCCGACCCTTCAGGCCGGGTTGTGGCGCAGGTGTCCAGGGGATGAGTGGATGCAACAGGATAAGGTCATCGACCAGATCGGGCTGTGTCAGTGCGACACTGGCAAGAATGTTGGCCCCGTTCGAATAGCCCATCCCGAGCACGCGAGGGGCGTTGGTCCGGCTGACCTCGTCCTTGATGAACCCTGCCATCGCTGCGGTGCGGGTGGCGAGGTCGTCCATATCGTAGACGCCCTCACCCGTGCGGCGAAAGTAGCGCAAGGCCCCATGTTCGCTGACATCGCCCCTCGGCGAGGTGACATGCGCGCCCGGCAGTACTTCGCCGGCAAAGTCGTGAAACTGTGCCTCGGTCCCGCCGGTGCCGTGGAAGGTGAGGAAAAGGGGCGCGCCGGGCGCCCCTTCGGTTCTGGCAGCATGATAGGCCATGATCAGCCCTCAATCGGTTCAAGCAGCTTTTCCAACCGCGCCCGCAGATGCTCGTGCTGGGACGGCAGTTTGAGCGCCTCGCCCAGATGTGCGGTATCTTCGTCGCGGTCAAATCCGGGCTCGTTTGTCGCCACTTCGAACAGAACGCCGCCGGGTGTCCGGAAATAGATCGCCCAAAAGTAGTCACGGTCGATCACCGGGGTGACCTGCCAGCCGGTGTCAATCAGGGCCTCGCGGACCTCCAACTGACGGGCGCGGTTTTCGACGGCAAAAGCGATATGGTGGACAGAACCCGCGCCCTGTCCGGCGTGGCCGACCTCTGGCAGGGTTTCGATGTCGATGACATTGGCCGCATTGCCGCCGGGTACGACAAAGCGGGTCACGTTGCCCTCTGTTTCAAGCTTGTCATACCCCATGAAGGTCAAAAGCTCGGACGAGGCACCGCCGTCGCGCAGCCGCATATCGGCCGAATGGAAACCGCGAATACCCATGTCAGCGCCAATCCCGTTTCCGGTCCAGGGCGCCCGGTCGTCGTCCTTTTCCACCAGGGCAAAACGGTCGCCATCGGGACCGTCGAACAGAACCCGGGTTTCGCCAAAACGGGTGTCTTGGGTGATGTTGGCGATATCAAAGGTGCCCAAACGCTCGGCCCAGCTTTTGGCTGTGCCCTTGGGGATGACGAAGGACGTGGTGCCGACCTCGCCGGTGCCCCGCTTGCCACGTGCGGCGTGGGGGAAGGGGAAGTAGGTCATAACGGTGCCGGGCGAACCGGCCTCGTCCCCGTAATAGAGGTGGTAGACATCGGGGGCGTCAAAGTTGACGGTCTTCTTGACCCGGCGCAGGCCGAGGACATTGGTGAAGAACGCGTTGTTTTCGCGGGCCGACGAGGCAAGCGAGGTGACGTGGTGCAGACCCTTGATCTGGCTGAGCATGGCAAACTCCTGTGTTCCGTGATTGGGCAGAACATATCATTTGCGACTGTGCGGAAAACGCTGATGCCCGCACGATTTCTGTGCATGGGCGAACATGAGCTCCGGAACCAGTCCGGGCGAGGGCACCGCCTTTCCTCTGGAACGACTGGAGAAAGCGGTGCCCGTTTATAGCGACGAAAGGCCTACTCGGCCGCCCAGCCAGAGATGGCTTTGGCCTCAAGGAACTCTTCGATCCCCCAGACCCCGCCTTCGCGCGCACGGCCCGAGGCCTTTACCCCCCCAAAGGGAGAGCCCGCGGCCCGTCCCTTGCCATTCATCTCAACCATGCCGGAGCGGAGCTGACGGGCAAGCCGATTGCGGCGTGGGCCATCCGCAGACTGGACGTAGTTGGTCAGGCCGTAGGGCGTATCGTTGGCGATCGCGATGGCCTCTTCTTCGCTGTCAAAGGGAAGGATGGACAGGACCGGGCCAAAGATCTCTTCCCGTTCGATCGTCATGCCGGGTTTGACGTCAGCAAAGACCGTGGGTCGGACGTAGAAACCTTTGTTCATCCCTTCTGGCAGCCCCGGACCACCGACGACCAGACGCGCACCTTCGTCGATGCCCTTCTGGATATAGCCCTGGATCTGGTCCCATTGGCGGCGGTTGACGACAGGGCCGATGTGCTTGCCGGGCTGAGACGCGGGGCCGACGCTGATTGCCTCGACCGCGACGCGGGCAATTTCGACCGCCTCGTCATAGAAGCTGCGTTCGACCAGCATCCGCGACGGTGCGTTACAGCTTTGGCCCGAGTTGTTCATCATATGTCTGACCCCGGCGCGGACGGCCTTTTCGCCGGCATCGGCAAAGACCAGATTGGCGCCCTTGCCACCCAGCTCGAGCGTCACCCGCTTGAGCGTTTCGGCGGCGGTCCTTGAGATCGCCCGTCCGGCCCGGGTGGATCCGGTAAACGATATCATCTCGACATCCGGGTGGGCGGACAGTTGGGTTCCAACCCCTGCCCCGTCGCCGTTAACGAGGTTGAAGACACCGGGGGGGCAGCCTGCGTCATGAACGAATTCGGCAAACAGCAGCGACGACAGCGGCGCCTCTTCCGAGGGTTTCAGCACACAGGTGCACCCGGCCAGAAGGGCGGGGATCACCTTGAGGGTGACCTGGTTCATCGGCCAGTTCCATGGCGTGATCAGGCCGACAACGCCGATAGGCTCCATCGCGATGCGGTCGTTCGGGGTATCAGCGCGTAGGGGGCGGATCCATTCGATCTGGTCGAATGCGGACAGAAAGTTCTCAAGGTGCCAGGGCAGGCAGGTTGCCTGATCGGCGCGGGACATGTCGATTGGGGCCCCCATCTCAAGGCTGATGGCCTGTGCCATCTCTTCTTCGCGGGCGTAGTACTGTTCCAGAATACGCGCGACCATGGCCCTGCGTTCGGCCGGGTCAGTGGCGGCCCAGGCGGGAAAGGCGGCCTTGGCGGCGGCAACGGCGGCGTCGGTGTCGGCGCTGTCACCCAGTGAAATGATCGCGCAGACCTCTTCGGTCGAGGGGTCGATCACATCGCAATCGCGGGGCGCGGCGGGCGCGACCCATTGGCCGTTGATGTAGAAGTCACGCTTTTCGATCATGGGATGCTCCTTCGGATTCGGCTGGACAGTGGCACTACGGACTGTTGTCCGCAAGCGGTGGAAACGCTGCTTGGCGTCGCCTATATGAAGCCCATGAGCCGCACTAAAGGAGGACCGACATGGGCCTGCGTATCAACGACACGATCCCCGATCTGACCGTCGAAACAGATCAGGGCACCGTGAGCCTGCATGACTGGATTGGCGACAGCTGGGCGATCCTGTTCAGCCATCCCAAGGACTTTACCCCGGTTTGCACGACCGAATTCGGCGCGGTTGCCCAACTGGCCGAAGAATGGGCCAAACGGGGCACCAAGGTCATGGGCATTTCCGTGGATGGGGTTGCAGACCACGTGAAGTGGAAGAAGGACATTGCCGCCGCCGGGGGTGCCGACCCGACCTTTCCCATTGTGGCGGATGTTGACCTGACGCTGTCCAAAGCCTTCGACATGCTACCCGCCGAGGCCTACCTGCCGGATGGCCGGACACCCAATGACACAGCGACCGTCCGCGTCGTGTTTATCATTGGCCCGGACAAGAAGCTGAAGCTGTCGATGACCTACCCGATGAACGTTGGCCGGAACTTTGCCGAGGTCCTGCGCGCGCTTGATGGTCTGCAAACCGCAGCCAAGCACGGCGTGGCGACCCCTGCCAACTGGCAGGTCGGACAGGATGTGATCATTCCCGTAACCGTCAGCAACGAAGATGCTACGGCCAAGTTTGGCAGCTTTGAAACCGTACTGCCCTACCTGCGCAAGACGAGCTTGCCAGGGTAAAACCCCTCAAGCCTTGGAAAACACAAAGAGCCGCGCCCTTGGATGGGCGCGGCTCTTTTCATTGTAGAGGTCTTCAGATCAGGCGGTGTAGGCAAACGCCCGTGTGCCAAGGGGCACACGGTTGTACAGGTCGATGACGTGGCTGTTGTACATCCGGAAGCATCCATTGGACGCCGAAGACCCGATTGAACGGGGGCTGGTCGTGCCATGCACCCGGATCGCCGTGTCAGTCGTGCCCTGGAAGAAGTACAGCGCCCGGGCGCCCAGCGGGTTTGACGGGCCACCTGGCATGCCATCGGCGTATTGGGCGTAGGCATCTGGATTGCGCTCGATCATCTCTTGGGTAGGTGTCCAGCTTGGCCACTCGACCTTGCGGGCGATGGTTGCCTGACCGGCCCAGCCAAGACCCTGCTGACCGACAGCCACGCCGTATCGGATGGCCATGTCATTGGGCAGGATAAAGTAGAGGTGGTAAGAATGGCTGACGATATGGATCTCGTTCGGGTTCAGCCCGGGCATAACCGGCACAATGCGGGCCTGGTACCGTTCCGGGATCACATAGTTGCCCTCAACCGTTGGCGGCAGGGTTATAGCGGTAGGATCGACCTGCTCTGGCAGGACATCAAGTTGCAGTGGCGCGGTCTGTGCGGCGATTGGGCCGGTCGCGGCGGCGGACAGGGCAAAAGCCGAGGTGGCAATGAAATGGCGGCGGGTAAGCATGGCGGGCTCCCATTTGGGCACGGAACTTACAAAGAATTGCAGAATTGCTTTGAAACTAAGCCACGATTATAGCCAAAACCCTGCATATCAGCAAACAAAACGGCCCATTTCCGCCGATGCTGCCGACCTGTGGTGAATCCGAGACCACTTTTTCGTGACCAGATATTTGGCTTACTCTGCCGCTGACCCGGCATGACCTGGTTTTTGGCAATGTTACGGGGCGGATATGTCGCCGCCACTTGCCCTTTTCGTCCCGGCGCGTCATTCCCTTGGGGAAAGATGGCGACCTTGCGGGAGAGAAGGATTCCAGGATGAAAAAGATCTACCCTGATGCAGCTACGGCCCTTGATGGCCTTTTGTCGGACGGCATGTTCATTGCCGCAGGTGGTTTCGGTCTGTGCGGCATCCCCGAGCTTTTGCTTGAGGCAATCAAGGACGCGGGCACCAAGGATCTGACCTTCGCGTCGAACAACGCCGGCGTAGACGATTTCGGCATCGGTATCCTGCTGCAGACCCGTCAGGTCAAAAAGATGATTTCGTCCTACGTTGGCGAAAACGCCGAATTCATGCGCCAGTACCTTTCCGGTGAGCTTGAGCTGGAATTCAACCCGCAGGGCACCCTGGCCGAGCGTATGCGGTCTGGTGGTTGCGGCATTCCCGGTTTCTACACCAAGACCGGCGTCGGCACCGTCATCGCCGAGGGCAAAGAGCACAAGGAATTCGACGGCCAGACCTACATTCTTGAGCGTGGCATCGTCGCTGACCTGTCCATCGTAAAGGCCTGGAAGGCGGATGAGACGGGCAACCTCGTCTTCCGCAAGACCGCCCGCAATTTCAACCCGCCCGCCGCCATGTGTGGCAAGGTCTGCGTGGTAGAGGTTGAGGAAATCGTTCCCGTCGGCAGCCTTGGCGCGGATGAGATCCACCTGCCGGGCATCTATGTTCACCGGATCATTCAGGGCGAACACGAAAAGCGGATTGAACAGCGCACGACACGCAAGCGGGAGACAGCATAATGCCCTGGGATCGCAATCAGATGGCCGCCCGCGCGGCACAAGAACTTCAGGATGGCTGGTACGTGAACCTTGGGATCGGCATCCCGACGCTGGTGTCCAACTATATCCCCGAGGGGATCACCGTCACCCTTCAGTCCGAGAACGGCATGTTGGGCATGGGCCCCTTTCCCTACGAAGGCGAAGAGGACGCGGACCTGATCAATGCGGGCAAGCAGACCATCACCGAGCTGCCCCATTCCGCCTATTTCGACAGTGCCACATCCTTTGGCATGATCCGCGGCGGCAAGATCGCAATGGCGATCCTGGGCGCTATGGAGGTTGCCGAAAACGGTGACCTGGCGAACTGGATGATCCCGGGCAAGCTCGTCAAGGGTATGGGCGGCGCGATGGACCTTGTGGCAGGCGTTGGCCGGGTCGTCGTTGTCATGGACCACACCAACAAGCATGGCGACAGCAAAGTGCTCAAGTCCTGCACCCTGCCTTTGACCGGGGCGTCAGTCGTCGACCGCATCATCACCAACCTTGGTGTTCTTGATGTTGTGGAAGGTGGCCTCAAGATCGTCGAATGCGCCGACGGCGTGACCGAGGATGAACTGCGCGCCGCAACCGAGGCGACGATCGTCTGATCGTGGCAGGCGGGAAAGACCGAGTGACCGCTGGCCCGAAAGGGCCGCACACAGGCTCTGACACCCGCCTGCGCCTGCGCCTTTTGTTTGGGGCCGAGGCGATGCTTGGCCCCGGCAAGGCAGACCTCCTTGAGGCGATCAGCGCCGAGGGGTCGATCTCTGCCGCCGGAAGGCGGATGGAGATGAGCTACAAACGCGCTTGGTCCCTCGTCGATGAGATGAACGCAGCCTTTCGCAATCCGCTTGTCCTGACCTCTCGGGGTGGGGCCAGCGGCGGCGGGGCCGAGGTGACCGAGGCGGGGCGTGCCGTACTGGCCCATTACCGGGCACTTGAGGCCGTGGTGGCCGAGGCGGGCGCGGCTGAGATTGAGGCGATCCGCTCCTACCTTAGGGATGTGTCTGACGGGAAATAACGCTTGCCCCCTTGGGGTGCAGAATGCGATGTTTCCCGCTGAACATATCGGATTTTTGAAGGCCCGTCCCATGAACCCTGCCGGCATCTGCCTTGCGCTTGCCCTTGGCGCGACCCCTGCCTTGGCTGATGACATCTCGGTCTTTGCCGCTGCCAGCCTGGGCAATGCGCTCGATTTCGTTGCAGCCGGATATGAGGCCGAAACCGGCAACCGCCTTGTGATCGCCTATGCCGGAAGCTCGGTCCTTGCGCAGCAAATCCGGCAGGGGGCACCTGCGGACATCTTCATTTCAGCCAATTCAGACTGGATGGATTTTCTGGCCAGCGAAGGTCTTATCGCGGATCAGACGCGACGGGATCTGCTGGGCAACAGCCTTGTCCTGATCGCACACGGGGCGGCGTCGCCGGTCGAGATTTCGCCTGACCTCGATCTGGCAGGACTGTTGGGCAACGGCCGTTTGGCCATGGCGCTTGTCGACGCGGTACCGGCTGGGATCTACGGCAAGGTGGCGCTTAGCAGCCTGGGCCTTTGGGACTCCGTCGCCCCCCGGGTTGCCCAAACCGACAATGTCCGCGCCGCACTTGCCCTTGTGGCGCTGGGCGAGACGCCTTTTGGCATCGTCTACGCAACCGACGCGGCCGCGTCGCCCGATGTGACTGTCATCGGAACCTTTCCGCCCGACAGCCATCCGCCCATCGTCTATCCTGTCGCCGCACTGGTGGGGCGTGACACAGCGCTGACCCTTGATGCCCTTGCCTACCTGCAAGGCCCCGAAGCAAGCGCCGCCTTTGTGCGCGAAGGCTTTACCCTTCCCGGGACGGAATGACCGCGTGATCAACTGGCTTGGACCCGACGAATGGCAGGCCGTTGCCTTGTCCCTAAAGGTGGCACTTTGGGCGACGGTGCTTAGCCTGCCGCCGGGTATCCTTGCCGCCTATGCCCTTGCCCGATGGCGGTTTCCGGGATGGGCGCTGTTGAACGGGCTTGTCCATCTTCCGCTTGTCCTGCCCCCGGTGGTGACGGGGTATCTGTTACTTCTGACGTTCGGAACGCGCGGTCCGGTCGGGGCATTCCTTGAACAGACCTTTGGGATCGTCCTAGCCTTTCGCTGGACGGGCGCGGCGTTGGCGGCGGCAGTGATGGCCTTTCCCCTGCTCGTCCGTGCCATCCGGTTGTCGATCGAGGCTGTAGACCCAGAGCTCGAGCAGGCGGCCGCCACCCTCGGCGCCTCTCGGGCTTGGGTGTTTGTGACCGTCACCCTACCGCTTATCCTGCCGGGTATTCTGGCAGGCATGGTACTGGGCTTTGCCAAGGCGATGGGCGAATTCGGGGCGACGATCACCTTTGTGTCGAACATCCCCGGCGAAACCCGCACCGTTCCTTCCGCCATCTACGCCTTTCTTCAGGTCCCCGGAGGAGAGGCGGCGGCATGGCGGTTGGTCATCGTTTCGGTCGCCCTCGCCCTCGGTGCGCTTGCCCTGTCCGAAGTGCTTGCCCGGCGGGTCGGTCGACGGATCGCCGGACGGGAGGAGGGGGCATGACCCTCGACATCCAGATCTCGCACCGGGTTGGGGATTTCTCGCTTTCGGTTGCCTTTTCCGCCCCGCCCGGTGTCACGGCGCTTTTTGGTCACTCGGGTGCAGGGAAATCCACCGTGGTCAATGCTGTTGCAGGGCTGATCCGCCCGGCCTCGGCCCGGATCGCGGTCGAGGGTCGGGTGCTCGAGGATACTGCCCAACGCATCCGCCTGCCGCCGCATAAACGGCGAATCGGCTATGTGTTTCAGGAGGGGCGGCTGTTTCCCCATATGTCGGTCCGCCAGAACCTGACCTATGGTGCCCGGTTTGCCCCCGCTGGTCCCGGCCCGTCGCTGGATCAGATCTGCGATCTGCTGGGCATCGCGCCCCTTCTGGACCGCCGCCCCGGGGACCTGTCCGGAGGCGAGAAACAGAGGGTCGCCATCGGCCGTGCCCTGCTGTCGCGTCCGGCCCTTCTGCTGATGGATGAGCCTTTGGCCGCCCTTGATGCCGCCCGCAAGGCGGAGGTTCTGCCCTACCTTGCCCGGATCAGGGACGAGACACGGACCCCGATCCTTTACGTCAGCCATGCGCTGGACGAGGTGGCGCAACTGGCCAACACCCTCGTCGTGATGGAGGCCGGGACTGTCCGCGCCATCGGACCCGTCGAAGAGGTTCTTTCCGACCCCGTGCTTGTGCCCCATCTGGGCGTGCGGGGGGCAGGTGCGGTGCTGAATGCGACCATCATCGGACACCACGAGGACGGCCTGACAGAGGTGGCGTGTTCGGGCGGCAGGCTGTTTGTCCCGCTGCGCCCAGAAAGCCCCGGCCACGTCCTGCGCCTGCGGATCGAGGCCCAGGACGTGATCGTAGCCCTGGACCGTCCAACCGGTCTGTCGGCGCTGAACATCCTAAAGGGCAGGATATTGTCCCTGCATGAGGGGTCCGGACCCGAGCAGATTGTCCAGATTGATCTGGGCGGGGAGCGACTGTTGGCCCGTATCACCCGCCGATCGGCTACGGCCCTGGCCTTGCGGGACGGGCTGTCCGTCCATGCGGTAATCAAGACCGTCGCAGTCGCGCCGACCGATATCGGCCCTAGCGGGGCGGTGGCAGCCTTAACTGACGCGACTGTCGTTTGATTGGGTCAACACGCGGGTCACATCCGCGATGAACTTTCGCAAACCAGAGTGCAAAAGCGAATCGGTCTCGCACGAGTCTCGTTCCAGAACGGAAACAATTTCCTAAAAGTCATCAAACTGTACGAATTTGATATAACAACGCCAGATCCGCGACCGCGGCTTCGAAAAAAAGACAGCGAGGCGTCGCAATAGCGACAAGCCGTTGTCAGATTGCTGCCGCAATTGGTCGATGAACGGCAGAATGAACACGGCGTCGCCGTTTTCAGGCAGGTGCGGAACCATCCCGATTTGACCGGCATCCTAGCTAAGAAGGTCTTCATTATAGAGCATTCGGAAACTTCTATATCCTAATGGATATAATTGTGCCGAAAAGGTCTGCCAAAATGGTGGATAGGTCCGATTTGGCTTGGCCAGAACATGGCGTTGCGATGTCAGCGACTTTCGTGATCCGGGGCGCGCGAAACGCCAAACCGGCCCGCAGAAATCGATGCTGACACCGTCCCGAAACAGGGCCTTTGGGGCGGGCATGGCGCCCTGCAGCGGGATACGCCAATTGACGAAAATCGACGGTCGATGGTTACCTATTCTGGCAATAGCAGATGACGGGCCAGCGCCTTGCACCACTGGGGGTGCCGGTCGGGACACCATCATCGGGTCACCCGCCGGGCATCGACCGTGTTTTTGCAGGCTGTAGCAGCAACCGAAAGGTTCGACTGCAAAAGGGGGAGGCCAATTTAGAAGGTTACGTTTCAGGCGTCGCGCCTTCGGTGCGGCGTACAGGAAGATTTTGTCGACGAGTATTTTCAACCCGACTCCAAAAGGGGAAAGCCTGTGACCATTCAGATTAGGACCGACTACGGCCTGACCGGCCCTTCAATGCAAGCGGACACCGTTCGTGCCTCAAAACCAAAGGGCGTCTATCGTCTTGGGTTCAAGAGGCTGTTCGACATTTGTTTTGTTCTGATGATTTCGGTGCCTTCGGTTTTGGTAGTTGCCCTATTGGCCCTGGTTATTGCGAGAGATGGCCACAACCCGTTTTACAAGCAGGATCGGGTTGGCCGAAACGGCCGCGTTTTCAAGATGTGGAAACTGCGCACGATGGTGCAGAACGCTGACACGGCGCTTGCCGATCACCTTGAGGCAAACGTCGCCGCGCGGATCGAATGGGATCGCCATCAAAAGCTGGCTTTTGACCCGCGTATCACCCCAATCGGTCGTTTTCTTCGCGCAACATCAATTGATGAACTGCCGCAGTTCTTCAATGTCCTCAAGGGCGATATGTCCATTGTCGGACCCCGGCCGATGATGACCAACCAACAAAGCCTGTATCCGGGAATTGCCTACTACGAGATGCGTCCTGGCATTACCGGCCTGTGGCAAACCTCGGAGCGTAACTTGACCAGCTTTTCCGAAAGGGCCGTTTTCGACAACGCCTACTTTGGCGACATGTCGTTCTGGACCGACCTTCGGGTTGTTTGTCGCACGGTCCTGGTCGTGGTTCGGGCAAACGGGCAATAGGCCGCAGTTTCCACCAGCATGCCATCCTTATGCCGCATCACTGTTGCAACCTTTGACGTCGGTGGGTGCCGCAGATTGTGATCCCGTCGTCCATGAATACCGCCCTTTAGGTCTGCAAGAAAGCTCGATGCCCAACGCGTTTGCCACACTTACGCTGGTCCTTTGGCCACTTTTCTCGGTCTTTCTGTTTCGAAGGCTGCCGGTAGGGCGTGCGTTGATTGGATGTCTGTTATTGGCCTACCTGTTTCTGCCGACTTATCCGACAGGCTTTGACCTGCCGTTGTTGCCCCTCTTGGGTAAGGATGTGATCCCGGCCGTCTCTGCACTGATCATCTGTGCGAGCTATTATCGGGACAAGCTGGACATTTTGCCGGCCAGTATCTTGGCACGGGGCTTTATCGTGCTGTTCATCCTGTCGCCGGTGGCGACCACGCTGACCAACAGCGACCCGATCCAGTACACCCTCTACCTCCAGCCTGGTATGCGGATCCGCGAGGCCGTGCCGCTGATGTTCCAGAACGCATTTCTGGTTCTGCCATTTCTTCTTGCGCGCAGGTTTCTGGCCTCGGCTGGGGATCAGCGCGACATGCTTTGGGCCTTGCTGTTTGGAGGGTTGATTTACGCCCTTCCCATGATGGTTGAGGTCGTCCTTAGCCCGCAGCTTAATATCTGGGTCTACGGTTACTTTCAGCACATTTTCAGCCAGATGGTTCGGGGCGACGCGTACCGTCCGATCGTCTTTCTGAACCACGGCCTGCTGGTCGCGTTCTTTGCTATGACGGCCACTCTCGCGGCCGCCGCGCTCGCGCGGGCGAGTACGGGCAAGACGCGGGTCCAACTCGTTCTGGCGACGGTGTTCCTGTTTGCGATGCTGGCGCTTTGCCGATCTCTTGGGTCGATGATCTACGCGATTGTCCTGCTTCCGGTTGTGATGGTTTTCGCACTGCGGATGCAGCTGATGGTCGCGGTGAGCTTTGCCGTTCTTGTCCTGGCCTATCCAGTTCTTCGAGGGGCCGAAGCCGTCCCGACCGACCAGATCCTTGCGATCGCCCATGAAATCAGCCCCGAGCGAGAAAATTCCCTGGCAATCCGTTTCAACAACGAGGCGGCCTTGCTGGAGCGGGCGAGCGAGCGTCCGGTTTTCGGGTGGGGGATGTGGGCCCGGAACCATATCATCGACCCGACCGACGGGCGGATCCTGAGCATTTCGGATGGTCATTGGGTAATCGTCATCGGTGCCTTCGGCTGGCTTGGTTTTGTGGCGAAGTTCGGCCTGCTGACGCTACCCATCTTCATGCTTTGGACCAAATCGGTCGTGGCCAGACCCCCTTTGATTGGCAGGGACGGGGACGAGACGGCGCCGCTTTCCGTTCCGCTTGAACCTGCGGCGGTAGTCCTTTCGGTCCTCCTTGGCGTGAACCTGGCGGACCTCATTCCCAACGCGTCGATAACGCCGCTGACCTGGCTGATGGCCGGCGCATTGCTGGGCTATGCAGAGCACGCACGCCAGTTTGCGCTGCGTCCCCAGCGACCTGCCTTCGCCCTAAGGACAGTCCTGTGACCCGCCCCCGTGTCCTCATCATCGCAGAGGCGGCAAACCCTGACTGGGTCAGCGTGCCACTGATTGGCTGGCAACTGTCGCGGGCGCTGTCGTCCGTGGCCGATGTGCACCTGGTCACCCAAGTCCGCAACCGGGATGCGATTCTGGCGACTGGTCTGGTGGAGGGGGTCGATTTTACTGCCATCGACAGTGAAGCCCTGTCGAGGCCCCTTTGGAAACTGGCGACCATACTGCGCAGGGGCGAGGGCAAGGGCTGGACGACACTTCAGGCGCTGAACGCGATCAGCTATCCCTACTTTGAGCGGCTGGTGTGGAAACGGTTTGGCAAGGCGATCAAGGCGGGCGAATACGACGTCGTCCACCGGGTGACGCCCCTTAGCCCGACCCAGTCCGGCGTATTGGCCCGGCGCTGTGCAAGGGCCGGCGTGCCCTATATCATCGGCCCGCTGAACGGCGGCGTGCCATGGCCGCGTGCCTTTGACGCTGCCCGCAGGGCAGAGCGGGAATGGTTGTCCTACGTGCGTGGTCTGTACAAGGTGATGCCGGGGCATCGCGGCACATTGCGCCACGCGGCGGCAGTTCTGACCGGGTCCCGACATACGGCGGGCGAACTTCCCGAGGCGCTTGATCCTAAGGTCATCTGGCTGCCCGAGAACGCCATTGACCCGACCCGATTTGCGAGCAGGCCCCGTTCGGTGACAGGACCCCTTCGCTCCTGCTTCATCGGTCGCATGGTCCCCTACAAAGGGCCCGACATGCTGCTTGAGGCTGCCGCCCCCTTGCTGCGCGACGGGCGTATGCACCTGGACATGATCGGCGATGGCCCAATGCTGCTGGGCCTGAGGGAACAGGCCGTTGCACTGGGTATTTCCGAGGCGATCACCTTCCATGGCTGGCTGGCCCATTCGAATGTGGCCGGCGTGGCGGAGAAGTGCAGCGTCCTGTCCTTCCCCTCGATCCGCGAGTTTGGTGGCGGGGTGGTCCTTGAGGCGATGGCAATGGGCCTGGCCCCGTTGATTGTCGACTATGCAGGACCGTCGGAACTGGTTGGCCCGGACACTGGTTTCACCATTCCTCTAGGGTCCCGGACCGCAATCATCCGCGACCTTGCGGCCGAGTTGGAGCGGTTGACCGAGAACCGCGGGGACGTGGCGGCTACAGGCGCCCGCGCCCGGGCTCGCGTTCTGGCCCATTTCACATGGGCGGCCAAGGCGGCCCAGATCGCAGAGGTTTATGATTGGGTGCTGGGCCGCAGGGCTGAAAAGCCGAACTTTGATCATATCGCCCTGATGACCACCGAGCCAGTCGACACTGAAAAGGAGCAACGGAAAGCGCATGTCTAAGGGTTTTCGCAGAGGTCTTGTTCAGACGTTGCAGGCTGTCGGTCTGGCTGTGGTCGCGTTTGCGGCAGGGTTGGCAATGTCGACGCAGGCTCAGGCCCAAACAGACAAGGACCGCAGTGTCTTTGTCTTTGGCAATAGCCTGGTCCATCACCTGACCGACAGCGACCAGACGACGATGCCCTATTGGCTGGCCCGGCTTGCCGATGCTGGCAACCACGGCCTCGCGCTGGATGGGACCTGGGGCTTCATGCGTGACTTTGCCCGTAATCTGCCGCCGACTCCAAACTGGTCCTTTGACGGTGTCGACCGCGCCTGGCGCAATGACAGTCAGGCTTTTCGGATGATCGGGTTTGATACGGTTGTGATCACTCCCGCCAACTTTATCCAGTACCAACCCGCCGATCGGCCCTACGACGGTGACAATCCGTCGGGTGCCAGCCCGTTCGACGCGGCCCTTCGGATCATCGACTGGACGGCAGAGCAGGCGCCGGGTGCCCGGATCTTTATCTACGAAGGCTGGTCGGACATGGCGCCGATCACCCGTTTCCCGCCAAATGCCCGAGGACTTCGACGGTACCACGCCCACAATCAGGGCGCGTATAGTGACTGGTATGCTGACTTTGCCGCTATGCTTCAGGACGCCCGGCCGGACCTGTCAATCAATCGCATTCCCTTGGCCTCGATCCTGGCGCGGGTGCTGACCGAAACGGCCCTTTCTGATCTGGATGGTGAGGTGTTTTATTCGGACGATGCCCCGCACGGGACTGCCGATCTGTACTTTCTGACGGCACTGATCAGCTACGCCGCACTTTACGGTGAGGCCCCGCCTGCTGTCGTGGACCTGCCTGACACCCTTTCGCCGGTCCTGCGCGACATCTACCCCGAGATCGCCGCCCTTGTCTGGTCCGCCTACAGCGGTGCGGTATTGCCGGACGATCAGGCCCGCGTCGTGGTGCCGGAAACCGGGTTGACCAATCCGTCCCTCGCCATGGGCCTCAACGGCATTGCGGACTGGTCGACGCAGCAACCGTTCATCGACCTTGTAAAATCAGCCCGCCCCTGGGTCGGCCATTTGCCCGGCCAATGGGGCGGCTGGGATATGGAGCGGCTTGAGGCCGAAGGGTATCTTGACCCCCAAGGCTGGCCCCGTGCGCTGCCCCCCGGTGTGACGGCGCTGGAAAGCTTTGTCCTGACAGCGCAGGACCCGGCCAACACCTCTTTGACCGGTCGCTACCTTGTACGCTGGGAGGGGAGCGGTCGTTTGCTGATCGGCGGGCTCGCCCGCGATATCGACCGGCCGGGTGACAACGAGCTGACGTTCTCGTTTCGCCCGGGCGACGGCTCGGTCTCAATCAGGATCGAAGAGACTGATCCCGCCGATCCCATTCGTAATATCGTGATGCTCAACGTCGAGCATCTGCCGATGTATGAGGTCGGGGCTGTGTTCAACCCGGCATGGATCGCGCGCATCCGCGACCTGCGGTCCGTGCGGTTTATGGACTGGATGGATACCAACGGGTCAGAGCAGCAAACCTGGGAGGATCGGCCAAGGATCGGGGATTTCACCTATTTCCGTCGCGGCGTCCCTGTCGAGGTCATCGTCCAGCTGGCCAACGAGATCGGGGCAGACCCCTGGTTTACCCTGCCCCATATGGCCGACGACGCCTATGTCCGGGCCTTTGCGACCTACGTTCACGAAAATCTTGATCCTCGCCTACGGACCTATGCCGAATGGTCGAATGAGGTCTGGAATTTCCTCTTTCCCCAGGCCACCTGGGCACGGCTTCAGGCCGAGGACCGCTGGGCCGAACAGGCACAGGACGGGGGCTGGATGCAGTTCGCGGGTCTACGCGCGGCCCAGGTCGCCGATATCTGGACCGAGGTCTATGGAGAGGACGCCCCGGACCGCCTGGTCCGCGTTATTGCGACCCATACCGGCTGGCTGGGATTGGAAGAAACACTTTTGATGGCACCCTTGGTTCAGGCAGAAGGCCTGCCTGCCCCGGTTACCTCGTTCGATGCCTATGCCGTCACCGGCTACTTTGGCTATGATCTCGGCGAGGATGCGTTTGCCGCCCAACTGCTTGGCTGGATCGAAGACGGGACAGCGACGCAAAGGTCGGTGGAGGCATTGCGCGAAGGGTCTCTGGCCGAACTGACAGGTCAGCTTTGGCCCCACCATGCCCGGGTCGCGGCCGAAAATGGGCTTACCTTGCTGATGTACGAGGGCGGGACGCATATCGTCGGGACCGGTGCGGTGACCGAGGATGACAGGCTGACCGCCTTCTATACCGGGCTGAATTACAGCCCCGAGATTGCCGCGATCTATGCCGAACTGATCACGGAATGGACGGCGCAGGGGGGCGAGATGTTCAACGCCTTTGTCGACGTTTCTGTCGCATCGCGCTGGGGCAGTTGGGGGTCGTTGCGTCACTTGGATGACGTCAATGCGCGTTGGGAAACCCTTGCCGCCTTCAATGCTGTTCCGCATGGCGGGCTGCGTGCTGAAGGGGCCTTTGAACATGGCGTCCTGCGCGTCGGTGGCGCGGCCGCCGACCGGCTGGAAGGCACTGTCGAAGAAGACATCCTGCTGGGTGGGTCTGGCGATGATACCCTTGTCTCGTTCGGCGGGGCGGACAGGTTGAATGGTGGCGCAGGGTCTGACCTGGCTGTCTTGCCGGGCCGGGCAGAGGACTATGCAATGGCCTTTCCGGGCACCGGCCTGCTGCTGATCGGCCCCAAGGGCACCCTGCATCTTAACGACATTGAAGCGATTGAGTTTGCCGCAACACCCGGGGTCATTTTGCCCCTGACCATTCCCGAATTGGTCCAATGACCCAATTGCGCCACGACATTTATCGAGGCCAGTCCCCTGATGCCGATCCCGCGCCAAGGACAGAGGTTGAAGGCAGGCTGAGCGTCATCATTCCGGCCAGCAATGAAGAGAAGCTGATTGGCAGCTGCCTTCAGGCGCTGGCGCAATCGGCCCCGGTCGCTGTGCCGGTTGACGTGATCGTCGTGGCAAACGGCTGCAAGGACGCGACTGTCGCGCGGACCGAAGCGATGCGCCCCTTCTTCGGTGCAAAGGGTTGGTCTCTGATCATTCTGGACCTTCCAGAGGGGGGCAAACCGGCGGCTCTGAACGCGGGTGATGACGTTGCACAACCTGCTTCGATGCGGGTCTACCTCGACGCCGATGTGACGGTCAGTCCGGGCCTCATGTCGGCGCTTGTCCGGACCCTCGACACCCGCGCCCCGGCCTATGCTAGCGGTCGGGTCAACATCCAAGGCGGTCCCGGCTCAGTCAGCCGAGCCTATGCCCGGCTTTGGCGAAACGTGCCGTTCATGCGGACCACTGTTCCCGGCTGCGGTCTGTTTGCGGTCAATGCAGCGGGCCGCGCCCGTTGGGACACCTTTCCGAGCATCATTTCCGACGACATTTTTGTCCGCCTTCAATTCACCCCGGCAGAGCGGAATGGGGTTGAGCCGTCTTACGACTGGCCGATTGCTGATGGCTTTGGCCGTCTGGTCAAGGTCCGGCGGAGACAGGACGCGGGGGTGGCCGAGATTGCCAAGCGCTATCCGCAAAGTGCCGCGAACGAGGACAAGGCATCGCTGGGCCTGACAGGCGCCCTGAAGCTGGCCGTCCGCGATCCGATCGGGTTCGGCGTCTATGCGGCTGTCGGGCTGGCTGTTCGTATGGGACACCAAAGCGCTGAATGGAGCCGGGGACGATGACCGTGGGTGCAGTCCGTTTCCTACAGGGTGGGAGCCTGATGCAGAGGGCCTTCCGGTCCTCGGCCTTTACCATGGCTGGCTTTGCCGGAAGCCAGATCCTGAGGCTGGGGTCGAACCTGATCCTGACGAGGCTTCTGTTTCCTGAGGCCTTTGGTCTTATGGCGATGGTCTCCGTCTTTTTGATGGGTCTGAACATGTTTTCCGACGTCGGCGTCGGGCCGGCCATCATGCAGTCCAAGCGGGGGGATGACCGGGATTTCCTCAATACTGCCTGGACCATCCAGATCATGCGAGGCGTCCTGCTTTACATCGTTGCCTGTGCCCTGGCCTGGCCGATTGCCCAGTATTTTGGAGAGCCTGATCTGACCCTTTTTCTGCCTGTGGCTGCGGTGACGCTGGTGGTTCAGGGACTTTATCCCACAAGGCTCGAGACGGCCAACCGACATTTGCAAGCAGGGCGGGTGACGCTGATCGAGCTTGCATCACAGGTCGTCAGCATCGCAACCGCGCTCTACCTAGCCTGGCTTCTTCAGTCTGTCTGGGCCCTTGTCATCAGCGGGATCGTGTCGACGCTTTGTCAGCTTTTGCTGCTAAACCTTTTCCTTCCCGGTCAGCGCAACCGGTTGAATTGGGAGCCCGCCGCGGCGCAAGAGCTTATCAGCTTTGGCAAGTGGATCTTCCTGTCGACGGTCTGCGGTTTTGTCATAGGGCAGGCCGACAAGGTGGTCATTGGCGGCTACCTCAGCACCTATGACTTCGGCATCTACAACATCGGCTATGTGCTGGCCGCGCTGCCTTTGACGCTTGGGCTCATCGTGACCCGCCGGGTTCTGATCCCGATCTACCGCGACAGCCCACCGACCGAGAGCCGCGAGAATTTTCTGCGCTTGCGGCGGATGCGGGTCCTTGCCTCGGCGGCATTGCTGGGGGGGGCTGCCCTAATGGCCTTTGGTGGGGTCTGGCTGATCGACCTGATGTACGACAGCCGGTATCAACTGGCCGGGGGCATCGTTGTTCTTGTTTCAGTCAGCCAGATGCCGGCCCTGATTGTGATCACATATGATCAAGCCGCTCTGGCGGTAGGGGAATCGCGTCGCTACTTCTTTCTTGCTGTGACACGGGCGATCCTGATCCTCACGGGTATGGTCTTTGGCCTGATGTTTGCGGGGCTGCCGGGCGCCCTCGCAGGGCAAGGTCTGGCCCTGATCCTGGCCTATCCAGCTGTGATCTGGCTCGCGCGGGGCGTGGGGGCCTGGGACCCTCTGCATGACCTTGGCTTTTTTGGTCTGGCTGTCGGGCTGGGCGGACTTGCCCTTTGGGTCAACTGGCCCGCCATTGCCCGGCTTGCCACCCTTGTCGGGGGCTAGGGCTGACGGAATCGCCGCAAAATAACCGTATTTCTAGGAGAAAAATGAAGATCTGAAGTGGGCCATCGGAACCATATTATGAGTGATTTGACACCGGACCCTAGGGACGGCCAGAACGATATTGCAATTGTCGGCATGGCAGCCCATCTGCCTGGTGCCCCGACGATTGATATCTACTGGCAGAACTTGCGCGATGGAGTGACCTCTATCCGACGCCTGTCCGAGGCCGAGCTTGTCGCGTCCGGCGAGGCGGGCCATCTGCTCAAGCGTCCCGATTACGCCCCCTATGCCGCCAGTCTTGACCGGTTTGAGCATTTCGATGCTGAATTCTTTGGGTTCTCCCCCAAAGAAGCCGCAATCATGGACCCTCAGCATCGTCAGTTCCTTGAGACCGCATGGGAGGCGATGGAGAACGCTGCCCACACGCCCGAGGGCTTTGACGGCCCGATCGGCGTCTTTGCAGGCTGCGGGATGGGCAGCTACTTCTACTTCAACATCTGTTCCAACCCGGACCTCGTTGATCAAACGGGCATGTTCCTCTTGCGCCATACCGGCAACGACAAGGATTTCCTGTCGACCCGGCTAAGTCACATCTTCGACCTCAAGGGCCCGTCGATCAATGTGCAGACCGCCTGTTCAACATCGCTTGTCGCCACCCATATGGCCTGCCAGTCGCTGCTGAACGGCGAATGCGACATGGCGCTGGCCGGTGGCGTGACCATCGAACTGCCGCATGGCCGGGGCTACCTTTACAAGGAAGGCGAGATCCTGTCGCCCGACGGCCAGTGCCACGCCTTTGACCATCGCGCCGAAGGCACGGTGTTCGGGTCTGGCGTCGGCGTCGTTGCCCTCCGCCGCCTTGAGGATGCCATTGCCGACGGCGACCACATCTGGGCTGTCATCAAGGGAACCGCCGTGAACAACGACGGCGCGGCAAAGGCGGGATACCTTGCCCCATCGGTTGACGGACAGGCCGCCGCCATTGCCGAGGCGCAGGCCATCGCTGGGATTGGCGCTGATACGGTCGACTATGTCGAATGCCACGGGACCGGCACCTACCTTGGTGACCCCATTGAGGTCGCCGCCCTGACCGACGCCTTTCGCCGCACGACCGAGGCCGAGGATTTCTGCTGCATCGGTTCGGTCAAAACCAACATCGGGCACCTCGATACTGCGGCTGGCGTGGCCAGCCTGATCAAGACCTCGCTTGCCCTGCATCACCGTCAGATGCCCCCGTCGCTTGGGTTCGAAAAGCCCAACCCTGCCATCGGTTTTGAAGGCTCGCCGTTTCGGGTGAATGACCGCCTGACCGATTGGCCTGTCACCGGTCATCCTGCGCGGGCGGGCGTCAACTCGCTTGGCGTCGGCGGGACAAATGCCCATGCGGTGCTGGAAGAGGCGCCCGCCCGGCCCGCGTCCGAACAAAGCGATTGGCCCTTTCAGCTTTTCACCCTGTCGGCCCGGTCCAAGGGCGCATTGGATGATGGTGCACGCAACCTTGCGCACTACCTGCGGGCTAATCCCGACGCGCCATTGGCCGACGTCGCCTGGACCCTCAAAGAAGGCCGCCGTGCCTTTGACTGTCGCCGGGTCGTGGTGGCAGAGGATCACCCCGAGGCAGCCCGCCTGCTTGAAGAAAACGACCAGCGACGGGTGTTTACCCACACCGTCGTGGCCGAGGACCCAGAGCCTGTCTTCATGTTCCCCGGTGGCGGGGCGCAATATGCGGGAATGGCGCAGGACCTCTATGAGACAGAGCCGGTCTTTCGCGACTGGATGGACCGGGGGCTGGAGGTTCTTCAGCCAAAACTGGACTACGACATCCGGGCGATCTGGTTGCCCGATCCGGGGCAAGAGGCTGCGGCGAATGCCCGGCTCAAGACGCCGTCGGTCCAGCTGCCACTGATCATGATCGTGGAATATGCCCTTGCCCAATTGTGGATCAGCTGGGGGGTGCAGCCCCGCGTCCTGATCGGTCATTCGATGGGCGAGAATACTGCCGCCTGCCTTGCTGGTGTCATGTCGTTCGAGGATTGCATCGGGTTGGTGCATCTGCGGGGCAGCCTGTTTGATACGGTGCCGCCGGGTGGCATGCTGTCGGTTGCCCTGTCTGCCGAGGCGCTTCGCCCGCATCTGGGGGCTGATCTTGATCTGGCGGGGATCAATGCACCCGGTCTGTCTGTGGCCACAGGTCCGGAAGAGGCGCTGGACCGGCTGCAGGCCGTGCTGGCCGCGCAGGATATCGACTGCCAGCGCATTCCAATCGACATTGCCGCCCATTCCCGGATGCTTGATCCGATCCTTGGCCGTTTTGGCGACTACCTTCGGTCAATACCTCTGAACCCGCCGCAAATCCCGATCGTGTCGAATCGCAGCGGGCAGCTTTTGTCGGACGCCGAGGCGACGGATCCCGATTATTGGGTCGGTCATCTGCGCAACACGGTGAACTTTGAAGGCGGGTTGACGACACTCGCCCAGAACCCGGACCGCATCTATATCGAGGTTGGCCCGGGCAAGGCGCTTGCCTCGCTTGCCGGTCAACATGACAAGGTCACTCCCAACCAGGTCATCAGCACCCTGCGCCATCACAAGGATGACGTGGCGGATGATGCCTATTTCATGGCCATGCTCGGTCGGGTCTGGGCCACTGGCGGCCAGTTCGACTGGTCGCAGATCTGGGGCGACGCCCGGCGCAACCGCCTGCCTTTGCCCACCTATGCCTTCCAGCGCAGCCCCTACTTCATCGAGGCCCGCGCACCTCAGTCGACACCTGCCGAAAGCTGGCTGATGCGCACCGAAGACCTCGACCAGTGGGGCTATGCTCCTGCCTGGACGCCCGCCTATGCGCAATGCCCGGTCGACGTCGCGGGTGATCTGGCGGATGCGCCCCAACAGACGTGGCTTGTCTTTGCCGATGAGGCCGGGGTGGCCGCCAGCGCCGTTGCCCGCCTGCGCGCCGCTGGTCAGCGTGTTCTGACCGTGCGCCCCGGCGACAGCTTTTCCCGGGTCGACGACGACAGCTACATCCTTGCCCCCGAACATGGCCGCGACGGTTATGACAGCCTGATCCGCGATCTGGCCAGACGCGACCTTTTGCCTACCCGCATCGGTCATTTCTGGCTAGTAACGGCCGATGAACGGCACCGCCCGGGATCAAGCTTTTTTCACCGGACACAGGAACAGGGGTTCTGGTCTCTTTTCTTCCTCGCCCAGTCCATCGCCGGAGAAGGCGTGCAGCAGCCGATGCAACTGACCGTCGTCACCTCGGACGCTGTGCAGGTCGGGGCAGAGCCTTTGGCCTATCCCGACAAGGCCACCGTCATGGGCCCGGTCCGGGTGATCCCGAAAGAATTTCCCGGCGTCACCTGCGCCACCCTCGACCTGAGCCTACCCAAGGTGCGGCGTGGCAAAGCCACCTTGCCGGATGTCCTTGTCCAAACCGTGATGGAAGAGCTTTTGGCAGAGCCGGGCAATGGCCAGGCCGCTCTGCGTGATGATCGTCGAAGGGAACTGTCGTTCCGTCCCGCCCCGCTGGCCGAGGCAAAGGCCCTGACCCTGCCCGAAGGGGCAGCTGTTTTGGTCACTGGTGGCTTTGGCGGGATTGGTCTGACGGTGTCGGAAACCCTTATCCGCCAATTCGGGGCCCGCATCGCCCTTGTGGCCCGCAGCCCTTTGCCGCCCCGCGCCGAATGGGCAGCAGAGTTGCGCAGGCGTGCCCCCACTGATCGGGTTGCCCGCCGCATCCGCGCGATCGAGCAGTTGGAAGCCGCCGGGGGACAGGTCATTGCCTTGACCGCTGACGTCAGCAACGTCGAAGAGATGCGCGCCGCAAAGGCCGAGGCCGAGGCGATCCTTGGCCCGATCAAGGCCGTGATCCATGCTGCCGGCGTGGTCGACGATGCCCCGATCCTTGCCAAGACTGCGATGGGGATCGAGGACGTCTTTACCCCCAAGATCCATGGCACTCAGGTGCTGGACGCCCTGTTCCCGGACGGAACGCTGGATTGGATGGCGCTGTTTTCCTCAAGCTCTACCGTCACGGCGCCCGGGGGGCAGGTCGATTATGTCGCCGCGAATGAATACCTGAACGCCTTTGCCAAGGCGCGGGCAGGCGGCAAGACCCGCGTCGTGGCGATCAACTGGGGCATCTGGTCCGGCGTCGGCATGGCAGCGGACGCGATGGAGGCCAGGACGGGTGCGAGTGCCCCGCCCCCTGCCGTTCCCGCCGGGGTCCCGCTTTTGGAGGTTGCGACCTTCGACGCAGAAGGGAACCGCCAGTTTACCGCCGACTACACGGCGAAACATTGGATTTTCGACGAACACCGGACCAAGGCTGGCGACGCCCTGATGCCCGGAACCGGTATGCTGGAACTGGCCGCGCAGGCCCTGGCCGCGCAAGGGGAACACGGACCCTACGAGCTGCGCGATCTGTATTTCCTGCGTCCGCTTAGGGTTGCAGATCGTGGTGCAAGCCAACTGCGCATGACCCTTCCGCGTAGCGACGAAGGCTATGATCTGGTGGTCGAGGCAGGCCCTGAGGGGGCAGGTCTTGAGCGCACCGCCGAGGGCCGGATCAGCCTTTTGCCGCTGACGGCACCTGCGCCTATTGACCTTGCCGCCATTGCGGACCGCTGCCCCGTCAGGGTCGTTGCGCCACAGGGCGAAACCTTGCGCTCGCTGCAAGAAGCCCACCTTGTCTTTGGTCCACGCTGGCGGGTGTTGACTGAAACCGCATTGGGTCAGGGCGAAGGCCTCGCCCGTCTGCGTTTGCCGCCTGCCGCACTTGGCGACAAAGGGTTTCACCTGCACCCGGCGCTGATGGATCTTGCGACCGGCTGGGCGATGGAGCTCATTGCGGACTATGTCCCCGATCACCTCTGGGTGCCCGTGTCGTATCAATCGGTCCGGGTCTATCGCGACCTTCCGGCCGAGGTCCTGAGCTGGGTCCGCAACGCGGCTGACAACCGGGCCGAAGGGCGCACAGCCACCTTTGACGTCACCATCGCCGCCCCGGATGGAACCGTCTGCGTTGAGATTTCGGGCTTTTGCATCCGCAAGATGGACAGCGGCATCAGCTTTGCCGCCAGCGCGCCAAGTGCGCCCGTGGCGGTTGGCCCCCGGCCCTTGTCCCCGGCAGAAGAACGGCTGCGCCACAACCTGACACAGGGCATCACCGCCGAGGAAGGGGCAGAGGCCTTCCTGAGGGCGATGGCTGCGGGCAAAAGCCAGATCGTCGTGTCCTCCCTCGACCTGCCCGCCCTTGCCCGCCAGACCGCCGAGGCCAGCCATCAGGCCGACGATGCTGGCCAAAGTTTTGACCGACCCCAGCTGGACAGCGATTTCGTCGCCCCCGGCGACGACATCGAACGCAAGCTTGCCGGTTTCTGGCAAGAGCTTTTGGGAATTGGCGAGGTTGGCGTCGAAGACAGCTTCTTTGATCTTGGCGGCCATTCCCTGATCGCCGTGCGCCTCTTTGCGCAAGTCAAAAAGGCCTATGCGGTCGATTTCCCCATTTCGGTCCTGTTTGAGGCCCCCACGATCCGGGCCTGTGCCAACCTTCTGGCCGCCCGAGGGGTCCCGACGAAAGAGGGGGTAGACCCGGCACCCGTCGCGGCGGTCCCGGAGAAAAGGTTCACCCATCTGGTGCCAATGCATCAGGGCGAAGGCGGGCACAGGACGCCCTTTTTCCTTGTCGCGGGGATGTTCGGCAATGTCCTGAACCTGCGCCACCTGGCCCACCTTCTGGGCACGGACCGGCCGTTCTTTGGTCTGCAGGCCCGGGGTCTTTATGGTGATGCCGAACCGCATCGCGATCTGACTGAGGCTGCCCTCGATATGCTGGCCGAAATGCGGGCCGTGCAGCCCCACGGACCCTACATGCTGGGCGGCTTCTCAGGTGGCGGCATCACGGCCTATGAGATTGCGCAACAGCTGACCGCCGAGGGGGAAGAGGTGACTGCCCTCGTCATGCTTGATACGCCCTTACCGCAGCGGCGGCCTTTGACCCGGGCGGACCGGGCGACGATCCAATGGCAGGAACTGAAGGCAGGTGGGGTCGCCTATCCGCTGCGCTGGGCTGCCAACCGCGTGGCCTGGGAAATCGCCAAACGGCGCCCTCCGGCCGAAGAGGCCCATGATGATGCTGCGCAATTCCATGATGCCGCGATCGAGGCCGCCTTTTACGAGGCCATCGCCCGGTATCAGGTCAAGCCCTGGCACGGTCCGCTAACCCTGTTCCGACCGCCTCTGGTCGGCAAATGGGAGGTGGCGCCGGGTCGGTGGGTGTCGTCAGAACGGGCCTATGTCTTGCCCGACAACGATTGGACCGGCTCTGCCCCCTTGGTCGAAGTGATCGAGGTCCCGGGTGACCACGATTCCATGGTGCTTGAACCAAACGTGCGCGTTCTGGCGGCCCGGATGAAGCGGGTGATCGAAACGGCCGAGCGGTCAAGACGTGTCGCCACCGTTGACCATTGGGCCAGTGACAGGGCTGCCGAATGACCCAAGATCCCAACCTTCTGACAGTGGTGCTGAACTGGCGGACCCCCGACATGACGATGGAGGCCGTCGCGGCCACTCTTGTCGCGATGAAGGATATCGCGGGCGAGATTGTCGTTGTTGATAATGACAGTCAGGACGGCTCTTTCGCGGCAATGACCGCCCATGTGGCCCAACAGGGCTGGAGCCGCGTCCGGGTGATCCAGTCGGGCCGCAATGGTGGCTTTGGCGCTGGCAACAACGTGGGCATCCGGGCCGGCCTGTCCGGTGGGCAGTCGCCCCATTATGTCTACGTCCTGAACTCTGACGCCTTTCCGGCACCGGATGCCATCTCGCACCTGCTGACCTACCTTGAAGCAACGCCAAAAGCGGGTTTCGCCGGCAGCCTGATCCATGGCCCCGATGGTGACCTGCACCTGACCACATTCCGCTTTCCATCCATCGCGAGCGAGTTCGAGGGGTCAATCCGCTTTGGCCCGGTCTCCAGACTGTTGCGGAACAGGGCTGTGCCCTTGACCACACCTGCACAGGCCCAGAGGGTCGACTGGCTGGCCGGGGCAAGCGTCATGATGCGGCGCGATGTACTGGATCAGATCGGTTTGTTCGACGAAACCTTCTTTTTGTATTTCGAGGAAACCGACCTTTGCCTTCGTGCCACAAGGGCCGGTCACGAGGTTCACTTTGTGCCGGAAAGCCGGGTCGCCCATATCGGCTCTGTCTCGACCGGAATGAAGGAATGGGCGCGGGTGCCGGATTACTGGTTCGACTCGCGCCTGCACTATTTTCGCAAATCGCATGGGGCGGTCTATGCCGGTTTGGCCACGTTGGCCCATGCGTTGGGCGGCGGGCTTCACCGTCTGCGCAGCCGGCTGACTGGAAGGCGTCCGGCGGACCCGCCGCAATTCTTGCGCACGCTGATGACCCATGATGCGAAGGCCCTGATGCGCCCGGCGACCCGACCTCAGACAACACGTCCCCTTAAAGGAGCTTCGTGATGACCCGTTTTTCGGCAGTTCTGATCGGCCATGAATCCCTGACCATCCAGTGCGGGGCGATGCTGGTCGAGGCTGGACATACCCTTGTCGCCGTTGTCAGCAACGACAGTGCTGTTCTGGCATGGGCGGATGCCCAAGGGGTTGAGGTGATCGCCCCGGGCAAGGGTCTGGCCCAGCGGCTTGCCGGTCGTTCGTTTGATTGGATTGTGTCGGCAGCGAATCTGGCAATGCTGCCGCCTTCGGTGCTTGCCCTGCCGTCCAAGGGTGCGGTGAATTTCCACGACGGACCCCTTCCGGCCCGTGCCGGTCTGAACACGCCTGTCTGGGCGCTTTTGAATGGCGATGCCCGGCATGGCATCACCTGGCACTTGATGGAGGCTGGCGTAGACACCGGGGCCATCGTCGCCCGGCGTGATTTTGACCTTGCCGCGACCGAGACCGCGTTGACCCTCGACACCCGTTGCTATGCCGCCGGGATCGATAGTTTCCCCGAGGTGATAGAGGCCCTGTCCCAGGGCGTCCCGAACCGCAAAATGCAGGACCTGAGTGATCGCAAGGTCTTTGCCCGCGTCGATAGGCCAGTGGCCGCTGCCCGTTTGGATTTTGGTCAGGACAGTGCGGCCCTACTGCGGCTGATCCGCGCCCTTGACCATGGTGAGCGGGACAACCCCCTTGCCTGCCCAAAGATCGCCCTTGGTGGCCGCGTCCTGATCGTTGCTCAGGGCGACACCGTGCCTGGCACTGGCGCGGCGGGTACCGTCCTGAACGTGGGTCACGACAGCATTACCGTCGCGACCCTCGATGGTGCGGTGGCGCTGCGCGGTATTTGTCGGCTGAACGGTCGGTCTGTCGATCTGACGACAGTGGCCAAGCCGGGCGACATGCTGCCCGCCCTGACCGAGGCCGAGGCGGCCACACTGACGCAGGCCCTGCGCGCACCTGCCAAGGCAGAGCCGCATTGGCGTGCCCGTCTGGCAACCCTCTCGCCCGCTGTCCTGCATCTGCCGGGCAGGGGTGGGGCGCGTCGCGCAATCAATCTGCCAAGCGGGACAGACCCAGCGCAGGCCTTTGTGGCGCTGGCCGTGCTTTGCGAGCATCTGGGGGAAGGCGGTCCTGTCGACCTGGCCCTTGGAGTGGTCCCGGCAGCCGAAGGGTATGTCAGCGATTGGGTGCCGGTGCGCTGTGATGCCCATCAGGACTTTGCCAGCGCAACCAGGGCATTTTTGACCGAGGTGGCCGAAGCCCGCCGCCTTGGTGGATTTGCGGCAGACCTGCCCCATCGGATCGCCGGTTTTGACAAGGCGCAGCCGCAGGTCGGGCTGAACGTTATCGAGGCTCTTGTTCCCGGCTGTGTCGTGACGCTGGTGGCAAATCAGACCGGTGCCACCTTGTTGGCTGATCCCGACAAGATGTCCGACGTCGGTCTGGCCCTGCTCGCCGACCGGATCGAGACGATCCTGCAAACCGGCGATGTGCGCCAGTTGTCCAAGGCCGAACTGGACCTGATCCTTGATGCCTGGAACGCGACCGAGGCTGATTTTGAGGCCGACACGCCCTTGCATCGTCTGATCGAGGCCGAGGTTGCCCGACGGCCCGACGCGACGGCGATCATTCATGAGGGGCAGGCGATGAGCTATGCCGCCCTGAACGCCCGCGCCAACCGGGTTGCCCATGTCCTGCGTGATATGGGGGTCGGGGCTGGCAGCCGGGTCGGTCTGCACCTGCGCCGGTCCGCTGATCTGATCGTGGGCGCGCTGGCGGTCTGGAAGGCGGGCGGGGCCTATGTGCCACTTGACCCTGCCTATCCGTCTGACCGCATTTCTCTTTATATCGCCGACAGCGCGGCGTCCGTGATCATCACCGATGCAGCTATCGCTGGTGATCTGCCTGCGTCCCAAAGTGACCGCCTGATGATCGACACCGATCCGCGGATACCGGCTGCTGACGCTGCCGATCTGACCGATGGCGCAGGGGCAGGGGATCTGGCTTATCTGATCTACACCTCGGGCTCTACCGGTAAGCCGAAGGGCGTGATGATCGAACATCGGAATGTCTCGAACTTCTTTACCGGCATGGATGCCCGTATTCCGCACAAGCCGGGGGATCGCTGGCTGGCGATCACATCGCTTAGCTTCGACATCTCGGTGCTAGAACTGTTCTGGACCCTGTCGCGCGGCCTTTGCGTCGTGATGTCGGGCGATGAAAGCCGGACGCTTGTATCCTCGGGCCCTGTGACAAGCGGGACGGGGATGGAGTTCAGCCTTTACTACTGGGGCAATGACGACGGCGTTGGTCGCGACAAATACAAGCTTTTGCTGGATGGGGCGCGGTTTGCCGATGAACATGGGTTCTGCGCTGTCTGGACGCCCGAGCGGCACTTTCACGCCTTTGGCGGACCCTATCCAAATCCATCGGTGACTGGTGCTGCTGTTGCTGCCGTCACCTCTCGGATCGGCGTTCGGGCGGGTAGCTGTGTCGGCCCTCTTCACCATCCGGCGCGGATCGCAGAAGAGTGGGCGGTCATCGACAACCTCACTGGCGGTCGCGCAGGCCTTGCCATCGCGTCGGGCTGGCAGCCGGATGACTTTGTCCTGCGCCCCCAGAACACGCCGCCCAACAACAAACCTGCAATGTTTGAAACGATCGAACAGCTGCGCAAGCTTTGGAAAGGTGAGCCTGTCGCCTTTCCCACGGCGACAGGCGATATGTTCTCCGTTGTCACCCAGCCCCGGCCAGTCTCCAAGACCCTGCCTGTCTGGGTCACGACAGCCGGCAACCCCGAGACATGGCGCGAGGCAGGCAAGATCGGGGCCAACGTACTGACCCACCTTCTGGGCCAGTCGGTGGCAGAGGTCGAAGGCAAGATCGCAATCTATCACGAGGCCCTGCGCGAAGCGGGTCACGATCCGGCCCGGTTCAGCGTCACCCTGATGCTGCACACCTTTCTGGCCGACACCCGCGAAAAGGCCCGCGAGATCGCGCATGAGCCGATGAAGGATTACCTGCGCTCAGCCGCTGGTCTGATCAAGCAATATGCCTGGGCCTTTCCCGCGTTCAAGAAGCCCGAAGGGGTCAGCAACCCCTACCAACTCGACCTTGGGTCGCTTGAGGACGAAGAGATGGAGGGCATCCTCGATTTCGCGTTTGAGCGGTACTTTGAGGATTCGGGCCTTTTCGGCACCGTCGACGATGCGGTCGCCCGGGTTGAGCAGCTCAAGTCCATTGGTGTGACCGAAGTCGCCTGCCTGATCGACTATGGCATCCCTGTTGCGACGGTCCTTGACGGGTTGAAGCCGCTGGCAGAAGTGTTGCGCCGGACAAATGTCGAAGGTCCGGCCGAGGATGATTTCTCTATCGCCGCCCAGATCGTGCGCCACGGTGTCAGCCATCTGCAATGCACGCCGTCCATGGCCCGGATGTTGGTTACGAATGAGGACAGTCGTGCCGCGCTATCGCGCATCAAACACCTGATGATCGGTGGCGAGGCCCTGCCCGGTGCCCTTGTCGCGGATCTTGCACAGGCGACCGATGCCCGGATCGAGAATATGTACGGTCCGACCGAAACCACGATCTGGTCGACAACCCGCACCGCACAGCCGGGCGAAGGGATTGCGGGGATCGGGACGCCAATCGCCAATACCCAAGTCTACGTTCTGGACGATGATCTGAAGCCTGTTCCCATTGGCATGGCTGGAGAGCTCTGGATTGGCGGCGCTGGCGTCGCCCGTGGCTATTGGCAGCGCGAGGATCTGACTGCAGAGCGGTTCCGCCCAAATCCGTTTGCGCAGGGCCGCATTTACGGCACCGGGGATCTGGTGCGCTGGTGCCCCGATGGAACCCTCGACTACCTTGGCCGTGCTGACCATCAGGTCAAACTGCGCGGCCACCGGATCGAGCTGGGCGAGATCGAGGCGGTACTGGACGCTGAACCCGGTGTTCGCCAGTCTGTCGTAATGGCGCGCGAAGATCAGCCTGGGAATGTGCAACTCGTGGCCTATGTCACTTGCAATGGCGTGCAGGCCGAAACGGTCCTGCGTGACCGCATGGCTGGTCTGCTTCCAGCCCATATGATCCCGGCGCGCATCGTCCGTCTGGATGCCTTTCCCCTGACACCAAACAAGAAGGTGGATCGCAAGGCGCTGCCTGCCCCGGCCGAACGTTCAGCGGTGGTGACGCAGGTCACCGCCCGGCCACTCACATCCGGGGGATCGGCGTCCGAGGTTGCGGCGATCTGGTCGCGTATCCTCGGGGTGCAGGGCATCGGCCTGAAGGACAACTTCTTTGATCTGGGTGGCCACTCCCTTCTGGCGGTGCAGGCCCATCGCGACATTCGCCAGTCGCTTGATGTCCCAAAGCTTGGGATCACGGATATCTTCCGCTTTCCGACGCTTGGCGGGTTGGCTGGCCGGATTGATGCGATGCGGGGCATCACAAAGGCGCCGACCGTTGCAGCAGGCGTTCCGCAGGCCCCTGCCAATGGTCCATCGAATGAACGGGTCAACGATCGGGCCGCAAGCCGTGCGGACGCCATGTCGCGCAGGCGGGATCTGCGGGCACGTCGGGTTGGCCAGAGGTGACGGCGACGCTGGCTGACCGGATGAGGGCCAGGCTTGGCCCGGCTGTTGGCCTGGCCGAACGTGCCGTCATGCTACAGCCAGCCGTCTACGTGGTGGAAGAGGCCGCCATTGCCCGCGCGGTCCCTTATAGGCAGGCAGAATTCAGAGCCGGGCGGGTCTGTGCCCGGAGTGCGATGGAAAAGATCGGGTTTCCACCCGCGGCTGTGCCGGTCGGGCCAGACCGTGCCCCGGTCTGGCCCGAGGGACTGGTTGGTAGCATTACCCATGACGCCGGTTTCTGCCTGGCTGCGGTGGCGCTTGATCGTGACAGCGCCGGGATCGGCATCGACCTGACCACGGACGAGCCCCTGCCGCCCGGCGTATTAGAAGAGATTGCCCGCCCCGAAGAATTGGCCCGCCTCGCCCGAGAGGCCGCAGAATGGCAGGCATGGGTAGGGCGAATGTTGTTTGCTGCCAAAGAGGCCACCTACAAAGCGGTTTTTCCGACTACGGGAGTAGTGTGGTCTTTTGACGCCCTGAGCGTCCAAATCGATGTCGAGGCTGGGACCTTTCTGGCTGAAACCACCGCGTCAGCGGGGCCGTTGCCCGGCGGTCAAAGGTTTTGGGGGCACATTGTCACAGAGCCCGGGATGATTCTGGCCGGTCTGACCCTGCCAGCAACATGACCCCAGTGAATAAAGCGCCAATTGTGGCCGAGATTTCGATTTGGGAAACGCGTCGTTTCCAGTTGTTCGCGCATCGGGCGTGGAAAAGCGGCGAAGACTTGATTAGATTGTGACTTGGGTGTGGCGGGGATCGGGCACAGTGTGTCAGGGCCGCCCAAGGGGCAAGACAGAACAGGCGCAGAAATCGGCTTTGGTCGTGTGCGCCGTCTTGATTTAGGAGATGGCGATGAGCCAGCTTGCGTCCCCGCGCTACCTTGCGCGCCTGCTTATGCGGCGACTGCCGATGATCCTGCTTGTGATTGTCATAGGCCTTCCGGCGGCGCTTGTGTTTGCTTTGCTGCAACCCAAGATCTACGAGGCCCGCGCGACGCTGCAGATCGAAGCGCCACAGGTGACTGAACAGTTGGCTGGAAGTGGTACCATGACCATTTCCAACGACAATCAGCTGGACCTCATTCAGCAAAAGCTGACCTCTCGTGATAACCTCATGCTGATTATCGAAAAGTATGATCTCTTCGCAGGACTGCCCGGACCGGAAATGCGTCTTGGAATGTTTCGCGATGCGATTACGATCATCAAACTGGTTGATCCGTCACAGGCCTTTCGCATGGATGTGATGCCGTCCGGTCTGTCGATCGCGGTCCGGCTTGGTGATCCTCAGGTTGCGGCTGATGTTGCCAATGATCTTGTCGACAGCATCCTCGTCGAAGCGCAGAGCCGCAGCGAAGGCCGCGCAAGCCGCGCCCTGTCATTCTTTGTCGCAGAAGAGGCTCGTGTCGGTGACCAGATGGTGCAGCTGGAACGCGAGCTCGCCACGTTCAAAGAAGAGAATGTGGATTCCCTTCCCGAAGCGCTTGCCTCGCAGCAGACCCGTTTGACGCGCCTGGTGGAGACCCAGCTAGAGATTGATCAGCAGTTGATCTCGCTTCAAACTTCAAGCACGCGGCTGCGAGAAGATGACCTGAACCGACAGACCAACCTTCTGCAGCAGCAACGCGACCTCATCTCATTGAATATCCGCCAAATCGAGGATGCCTTGGCCAAGGCACCCGAAGTCGAACGTCAGCTGAGCGCACTTGATCGTCGGTTAAGCCAGCTGTCTACCGAATATACCCTTATCACGACCCGCCGGGCCGAAGCGGCGATGAGCCAGCTTCTTGAAAGCCAGCAAAGCACGGAAAGGTTCGAGATCCTTGAATCTGCGATCCCGCCGGAAAATGCCGTATCAACCAGCCGCAAGAAGATCGCCTTGGCAGGTGCTTTTCTGGTGATTGTGGTTGCCGTGGGCGGTGCACTTGCCCTTGAGACGATCAATGGTACCATCCGTACCGCGTCGCAATTGGAAGATCAGCTTGGGATCCGGGCTGTGATCGTGGTGCCGAACCTCACAGCGACCCGAGCCAAGACACAAAGACCAAGCGGTCGGCTGGGCAGCGCGGGGATACGCATGGGCACGGGCTTGTTCCGGAGGATCAAGGGACGGGCCCAGGCTGTATCCCGTGCCATTCCGTTGGACAGGCTGTCAGCAGCGTTTGCCCGGATGACCAGCGGCCTGAAGCTTGTCCGTCAGTAGGCGTATTGGCCTTCGATTTCGGCCTTGTTGAGGACAACACCCAGGATGGGCTTGTCCTCACCGATGCGCCGAGTTGCTTCTCGGACCTCTTCGGCGGTTGTGATCCCGCCGCCAACCACCATAAGCACGCAATCGAAGTGTGGGCGAAATGCGATGACGTCATCCTGGGCAAGGGCAGGGGGCAGGTCAAACAGGATGACCTCAGGCTCTAGCGCCTCTTCCATTTCATCAAGGACGTCGCCGGTCTTGGCCTGGTGAAACAGTTCTGCGGCATAGCTTTCGGCCCGGCCATTGAGGGCGATGGCCAGATTATCGCCCAACTGAAGGGCGTTGGCTCCTAGGCGGCAAAAGTGGTTTTCCAGGGGTGACAAGCCGCGCAGGTAGTCCCCGATCGCCGGGGCATCCTTAACACCCAGATACCGCATCAGCCCATGCTTACGCATGTCCATATCCATCAGAACCGTCCGGCAATCGTCATAGCGGGACAGCGTGATGGCCAGGTTGATGGCCGTAAAGGATTTGCCGCAACCCGCTGTGGGCGAAGTGATTGCGACGCGGGTCCAGCCTTTGTCCGCCAGGGCCTGAACCAACCGGGTCCGCAGAACGTCAAAGGCGCTATGGGCCGGGTCAGTCCGGCTGGCCGTAATGACAAGCTGACGGTCAAGGGAGGCTGCATTGACGGGAAGGTGCGGCAGGCGGCTCCAGCGGCTATAGACCTCGGGTGGCATGTTGTGCGGGATCTGGACCCGCGCCGCGGGTGTTTCGAGCAGCGGCCTTGAGGTTGCTGCCCGCGCAGAATGCTCTGCGTCGATCTGCGCCATAAGTTTTGCTGTCCGCGCCTCGATCTCGGTGGTTGCGGCGCCTTCGATCCTGGCGATCTCCTCCATCAGGCGCGCCTTTGCGTCCCCGTCAAGACGAGGTCGGGCAGAGCGCGAGGAGGTTTCAGCGTTCATGTTCAATCCTGCAGATAAACGGGCCGGTCACTATGGTTGCATGATGAATGCCCGACAAAACTGGCAGAATTGTGCCATTGGTTCGGAAAATGCATCAAAGCGTCAAAAGCCGAACAATCCGGCCTCATCAATCGCGCGGGACAAGAACCTGTCGCGGTCAGCCTCGGGTGCCCAGCCAAGAACCTGCTTTGGCCGATCGTTTACAAAGCGGGACAGGTGTCCGCGCGACTTCCAGTCGGCCAGCGATGGCCGGACTTCATCCCGTCGCCCAAGGGCATAGCGTTTAAGGGCAAATTTGACCCCATCCGCCATCCACATACCGGTCAAAGAGCCAGAGCTGACGTTGATCCGCGCACCCATCCGGGTGTGGATGGCGTCAAAGTAGGCCCGCCCGGACAACATCGGTTCACCTATCAGGTTGAACGATTGACCGATTGCCGCGTCGTCTTCCATCATTCGGATCAGGCCGTCCGACACGTCATCGGCCAGAACGAACGGCAGGATGTTGCGCCCATCGCCCCACAGCTTGACGGCACCGGCGCCATGCCAGCGACCGATGCCCCAATGTTGCAATGGTCCGCCGTGCCCAACCACGATACCGGGACGCGCGATGACAAGGGGCAGGCCGCTGTTCTTGTGCAGGGCGGTCAGCCGCGCCTCACACTCGGCCTTGGAACGGGCATAAAGGTTGCGGGCCGCGATGTCGCCAAACCCGGTATCCTCGGTGATCTTTCCCAGCCGGTTCGACATGTCGTAAGAGGCGATGGTGCCGGTGTAGACCAGCCGCTTGACCCCTGCCGCAAGCGCCGCTTCACCAATGCGGACAGCCACGCCGACGTCGTTTTTCAGGGCCTCTTCCCAAGTGGTATCCATTGATTTGGCAAGGTTGAATACCGCGTCCATGCCCTGCATCGCCTGTTTCAACCCGTCGGCATCGCGCAGAGAGACCGGCACGGTTTCCACATGATCGGCAATGTCGTTAAACGGACCGCTTCTGCCCCGGCTCAGGACCCGCACGTCATGACCCTTGGCCACCAATGCCCGGGTCAGGTTGCGGCCGATGAAACCTGTGCCCCCGATAACCATGACCTTGGGCTTTGGCGTACCCTTGGCCACGAATGGGGCCGGCATCTCTGGCATCAGGTCAAGCGTCGCGTCGATCGCCTGCATAACCTCGATCGCAGAGGCGGCAGAGAACCTCCTGTCCGGCTCTGTCCCCTTGGCGATTGATCCGTAGACACTGGCCGCCATGCCGCGAAAGCTTAGCCCATAGGGTGATTTCTGGTTCAGCGACACTGTTTGTCGGGTGGCATTGGTCAGACCGACCTTCAGGTCCTGCCAGCTTTGCGACAGTGCAGTGCGCAACGGGTTGACGACAAGGTCGGCAGTGTTGTCGGACCGGACCGTCAGAACATCATGGGCGTAGTCCATCTGTGCCTGCCCGCTTGATCCGGTCAGGGTGACGGTGCGGGCGTCGATGGTCTCGACCATTGACAGCGAAATCGTGATGTCGACGGCGCCTGCCTTCGCCAGAATTCGCCAGCTTTGGGGCCGCGTCCCGCCCCCCGATAGATCAACGGGCTGGCCCAGAGTCAAAGACAGGATCTCCAGAGGGCCGAACAGGTCCACGGCAAAGGCAAAAGGGTGTGGCCCCAGTTCCAGCAACAGGTTCTGCGGTTCGCGCAACAGCCAGATGCCAAACGGGCCGGACCGCAGCGGGGACAGTGGCAGGCGCCAGTCGATCTGGGCTGATGAGACCCTGCCAAGGGCCCCAGCCTCGACCATCGACTTGAGCTGAACATAGGACGGCAACCCAAGGAAGTTGTGCCCGGGTGTAAAGCGGCGGCCTGCGGCCTTGGCGGCCTCGGCCATCTCGGCGGTCTGGGCGGCGGACAGGGCGACCGGCTTTTCCACCAGCACATCCAGACCACCTGCCAGACACTCCAGCGCGATGGGATGGTGCAGGTTCGGAGGGGTCAGGATGTGGACGGCGTCACAGCCGCCCGACGCAACAAGGTCGGAGACAGAGGTAAACACCTGGGCCCCGTAGCGCTGGGCCAGCCCCTGAGCCGCCCCCTCTGCCGGATCGCAGACAGCCGCAATCCGCACCCCCGGCGTCGCCTTGAGCGCGTCGGCATGCCAGCTTGCGATGTACCCGGCCCCGATCAGGCCAACTCTAATACCCTTGTCAGTCTGGTGCATTGTCACCGCTGAGCCCCTTACCTGTTCACAGTAAACTACTTGTATTCAATAAGTTCGGCAGCCCGCCCGCGCAGGCGTCGCCAGTAGTAGGTGATCATGCCCTGCAATTGCGGCAGTTTGGCGAGCGTGTAGTAGACCGCATGATGCCCCGCCTCTGCCTTGGGCTGACCTGTGGCGTGAAAACCACGAAAGGTCCGCATCCAGCCAAGACCCATGAAGGCCAAAAGGGCCAGTAGCGACAGCCAGACCGGAACGAAGGCTGCGCTCAACACGAGGATCGGCAAGGCAATGGCATACTGCCAGACCCGCCGCCGCTCTGCCCGGAAATGGTCGGGGTGCTTGCTGCCCACATCAAAGAACCCATGACCGCTTCGGACATTGCGCTGCCAGAACTGCGAAAACCGCATCATGTCCGCGTCATGGAACGTCATCGCAAGCGGGAGCCTGTGGAGCCTGAACCCCTTGCCCCGAAGCCGCACGCAAAACTCGTCGTCTTCGGCGGCAATGACGGAGGGGTCAAACCCACCGACCGCCTCAAACGCGGCGCTGCGGACCATCATATCGCCGCCACAGGCAAGGATATCGCCCGCCGGACGGTGCCATTCCACGTCCGCCATCTGGTTGTAGACGCTGGCCTCGCGCGCCACTTCGGACCGCCAACCGGTAACAAGACCAAGGTCAGGGTTCTGATCCAGTGCCGCCCTTGCGGCGGCGATCCAGCCGGGGGCAAGCCCGCAGTCCCCGTCGATGAACTGGACGTAGTCCGGTAGGCCCTGCGCCTTCAACGCGGCAAAGCCTGCGTTGCGGCCCCGTGCGGCCGTGAACGGGCGAGAGCGGTCAAGCTCGACCACCTCGACCCCCATGCCCCGCGCCATCGAAACACTGTCATCGCGAGAGCCTGAATCAACATAGACAATCCGCTCAACCTGACCTTTCAGGGAGGTCAGGCTGTTGCGCAACCTTTCGCCCTCGTTCCGGCCGATGACGACTGCGGCAAACGTGGTTTCTGTTGCGGCGGTCATTTCGGCCGCTTTCCGGGTCGGGCCGGGCGGCCCGCCTCATGCGCGCTGCAAATGAGGATGCCAAGCCACGCGGCCTCTTGTGCGATATCAAAGTCGCGGGCGACCTTCGCCCGGCCCGCCGCACCCATACGCGCGTGGGTACGGCTATCTGACAAGGCGGCGCAAATGGCCGTGGCAAGCGCGTCGCTATCGCCGGGTGGGACCAGAAGCCCTGAAACCCCATCCTCGACCAGTTCGGGAACCCCTGCGATGCGGGTGGTGACGACTGGTTTGCCAGCCGCCATCGCCTCCATCAACACGACAGGCACCCCTTCGGCAAAGCTGGGCAGGACCAGAAGATCGCTTGCCTTCAGCGCCTTGGCCACCTCGGACTGGTCCTTGTAGCCGGCAAAGGTAACGGCCCTCGACAGACCCATGTCCTTGACCTCGGCTTCAAGCTGCTTTCGGTCCGGGCCGTCCCCGATCAGGGTCAAACGCAGATCGGGCCGAACGGTCAGGGCGGACTTCAACGCGTCAAACAGCACGGGAAGCCCTTTGACAGCGGCCAACCGCCCGACGAACAGGATATCTTGCCCCATCTCTTGCGCGGGTCCGGCGTAGCGGGCCGGGTCGATGCCACAATGGACGACGTGCAGCTTGTCCCAATGGGACCGGTCCGAAAACAGCATCGCCTGACTTCGGCAAAAGTCGCTGATGCAGGCCACAAAGGCCGCCCGCGCAATCTTGGCGTCCAGCCGCCAATGGTGCGGTTCAAAGAAGATGTCGGGACCATGCAGGGTAAAGCTGTAGGGAACGCCCGATATGGCCGAGCAGAGCATGGCCACCGTGCAGCTGGCCTTGGCAATATGATTATGCAGGTGAACGACGCCGCGAGAGGTCAGTTCGTCGGCCAGCACGACAGCTTCGACAAAGTAGATGAGGTTGTACAAGCGCCCCTTGATCTCCTTGGGCGCGGTGCGCCAGGCAAGCGAAAGGGCAGACAGGTAGCGACCCGGCCGCCGCAGGGCCCGGCCATGGGCCCGAAGGCTGCGCATTGGGGATCGGGCTGCCGACAGAACGTGGAAGGTGCGTCCCTGTTCCTCGGCCTGTTCTGGGCCGACGATATGCTTGGGCCCGGTGCGCCGGATCGAACATGTCGCAACCTCGAACCCAAGATCCCGCAGGGCTGCGACCTCGCGCTGGATGAAGGTGTCGGTGGCGCGGGGGTATTCACCGGTCAGATAGGCGATGGGGCCGGTTAGCGGTTGGGTCATGCCCTACCCTCCAGCGCCCGGGCCATGCCGGTGGCAAAGTCGATGCCGGGTTGCCATCCCAAGGCCGCCTTGGCCCGGTCATTGGCATAGTGCAGCGGCATCATCCGCGCCCGCAAGACGGGCGGGCGCAGCAGGCCGGGTAGGCCGGGAACGGCAGAAAGCAGTCTGCCGGCAAGGTCCAGAGCCTGCCAGGGCAGGGGAAGGACCAACCGGGGCCAGCCGCCTTTGCGCAGGGCTGCAAGGAAGCGCGGCCTGTCGGGCAAATTGTCCCCGACCAAATGCAGGATCTGCCGTTCACCTATCTTGCCCGGCTGTTCGGCCGCCTTGACCAGTGCCGTGGCGCAGTCCGTCACATGGATCAGGGGGATCGTCCCTGCGCCACCGATCCGGATGAGGACGGGTCCCACCCCCACCCCGACATGGCTGTTCCAAAGCCGGTCGGGGCCATAGATCGTTCCGGGCCGCAGGATAAGGACGGCAAACCTGTCGCCGGCGGCAAGCACGTCGACCTCTTGACGAAGCTTGGCGCGGGTATAGGCGTCGCGTTTGTCGGGCGCGGTTTCCAACGGTGTCATTTCATCGACCTGTGACATGGGTGGCAAGTCGGTATAGCCCAGGACGGAAAGAGAGCTGACGTGGACAAGGCGGGGTGGCTTGGCCAAGGACTTCATCGCCTGAAGCATGACCCGCGTCGGGGCAACGGTATCGCGCAGTTGGACGGCGTCATCGCCCGACAGGATGGCGGCGGCGTGAATGACGACGTCAACCTCGCCAAGAACCTCGGGCAGGCTGTCCTCGCCCAGATGGGCCACATAGCCGGTGACGCCCGGATCGCCCCAGGCGACGGGGACCCTCGTCATCGCGACGACCTGGTGTCCGGCAGCGCGGGCAGCTGCAACCGTTGCACGGCCAAGAAAACCGCCCGCCCCTGTGATGAGGATCGTCAGGTCCGCCATGACATCGGCTCCATCGGGGGGCAGGATGTCGTCATGACCTGCGATCCGCTGTCCTCACCGGCGTTCTGTATGGCCAAAGTGACCTCGTTCAGGTGCAAGGCATAGTCGCCTGACAGGCGGCTCGGCTCTCCTTTGGCGATGGCCTGCAACATCTCGGCGGGACCCAGGGCAAAGTTCATGGCGGCAGCCCCGGTCCGTTTGACCTTGGGGGCAGGGTCGGCGACCGGTCTGAGGCGCTTTGCAAAGGGATGTTCCATCAACCGACGACGCAGACGCAGCCTGCGGCGGTAGCGGACCGGGGCGGCGTTGTTCCACGCCTCGGCCACCTCAATGACCCCATCGTCCCCGACGACCCGCAGCCGATGGTCATGCGGGGCAGCGATCGAGCAGGTCAGCCGGGCAATCGGTCCGGCCTCAAAGAATAAAACGGCGGTGGAAAAGTCTGGGGCAGCGCCGGACACGCCCAGTTTCTCGGGCAGAACTGTGGCCGACACAGCGGAGACGCGGGACACGGTGCCAAAAAGCGCGATCAGCCAGCTCAGGTAGTAGCCGGCATGCTCAAGGGTACAGCCAACGCGAAACTCGTCTTCATAGGGCCAGGGTGCTCCGCTTTCGCTTTGCCAATCGGACAAGGGGGCCTGGGGGATAAAGCCGTCGTCAAGCTCTGCGTAAATCAATCGAGGCGTGCCGCCGGTGCCAGAACGTACCGCCGCAAGCAGGGTCTGGGCTGTTTCGCCGAGGACAGAGCAGGGGGCAGACCCAAGCATCAGGCCCCCCGCATTGGCCCGAGCGTGCAGGGAGCGCGCCTCTGCCATCGACATGGCCAGCGGCTTTTCCGACCAGACGTGGAATCCAGCGGTCAGGCAAGCGCGTGTGACTTTGCCATGCGATGAGGGGTTGGTCAGGTTCAGGATGACCCCATCCCGCGGCTGAACGGCAAAAAGGTCGGCAAGTTTGGGCAGGGGGGCAATGCCCCAATGCGTGCAGAATGCGGTCATGTGGGCCGGGTCGTGGTCATGCGCGCCCAGAACTTTGATGTTCGGGAAAGTCTTGAGAGACCGCATGTAAAGGTCCGCGACAAAGCCACACCCAATGAGTGTTACGGCCTTCATGTCAGAGCCCTTTCGCCGGTGTGCCCAACGACGCCCGTCCGCAAAATCATACTGAACCTGTTTCTTGTCTGCCTCGGCTGAGACCTAAACATCAAAGGATGGCAACAGTTTGTCCTCAATATGGGCCCTAATGAATTGGGCAACTTTGTGGCAAACAGAAGGCTCTGCGGGGGCAGAACTGCGTCACGGGTTTGACAATGGATTTCAAGACCACCACAGGACGCATTGGCGTAAACATCACCGACAAGGCTGCTTTGACCGCCCAGGTTCAAGACAGGTTCGCCCGCCGCGAGGGATTTGCCCTTGCCACCCTCAACCTTGATCATCTGGTCAAGCTGGGCAGCCAGTCCACCTTTGCGACGGCCTACGCCAAGCAGGATCTGGTGACAGCGGACGGCAATCCTATTGTATGGATATCAGCCCTTGCCGGGCGTCCGGTGTCGCTGCTGCCCGGGGCCGACCTTGTCCTGCCTTTGGCCAGCATGGCAGCGCAGGCAGGTCTGAAAGTTGCGCTCGTCGGTAGCACCCAAGAAAGCCTCAAGGGTGCCGAAGCTGCCCTGGTCAACGCCATCCCTGGTGTGATCATCGCCGCGCGTATCGCACCTCCCATGGTCTTTGACCCCGGAGGACCCGAGGCCGAAGCAATCCTGAAGCAACTGGCCGATCTGGATATCGGTCTGTGCTTCCTTGCCCTTGGTGCGCCCAAGCAAGAGGTCCTTGCCGCGCTTGGTCGGCGTATTGCACCGCGCACCGGATTTGCCAGCATCGGGGCCGGTCTTGATTTTCTGTCCGGTCATCAGAATCGCGCTCCGCGCATTGTGCGTCGACTGGCGTTGGAGTGGCTTTGGCGGGCTGTTCACAACCCGCGCCGTCTTGCCCTGCGCTATCTGCAATCGGCCATGATTCTGCCCGGCCATGCCTTGCGCGCAATCGGGTCGCGGCTTTAGCCCAGTTTTCGGGGTGCCGGAGCAGAGCGGAAGGTCAGCTTATCCTTGATCCGATCTTTTAGGCCCCGCGGTGGAAGAAGCTCTGTATCCATCTCCCAAGTGGTGCCGTTCAGCGATCTGTCGGTCCAAAGGGCAAGTTGAACGCCCCAGGCCGCCGCCGTCGCAGGGTCCAGCCCATCGGGTATGCCCATTCTTGTGGCGAGCCGGCCCGGTAGCCAATCGGTGATGATGATCCCGGGGAATCGGTCGCCAAGATCGGCCACCACCGCCCGTGTAAACACCCGAGCCGCCCCTTTGGACACAGAATAGGCCGAGCTTGCGGCCATTGGCGCGATGTCGGCAAAGCTGGCAACATTGACGATGCGTCCGTACCCGGTCCGGACCATCCGGCCAAGCGCCTCATGGGTACAGGCCACGACGCCGCCAAGGTTGACTGCCATGGTGTCCTGAAAGCTGTCAGGCGTTTCGTCCAGGATATCCCGTCGAGGGTATACGGCTGCGTTGTTGATCAAAAGGGTCACGGGGCCGATAGCGTCTGCCCGGGCAAAGGCCGCAGCGACGGAGGCAGGGTCGGCCACGTCTGCGATCGCAGGGTGAAAACCACTACCGGCCAATCCCCCGGTTTCGGCCAGTGCATCCCCGTTTCGGCCCAGGCCAACGACGGTAATCCCCTTGGTAGCAAGTCCAATGGCCAAGGCCTGGCCAAGGCCCGCTCCGGCCCCAGTGACAATTGCCACTCCGTCGGTCATTTCTGATCCTCCACGATGCAGGTTGCCACCCTGATGGCATTTGCTGCGATGGTCAGGCTGGGGTTCACCCCCATGGATGTCGGCATGAATGAGGCGTCCGCCACCCAAAGGTTGTCCACCTCATGTGCCCGGCAGTTGCGGTCAACCACGCTGGTCGAAGGATCATCGCCCATCCGGAGCGTTCCGCAGGGATGGCCAAAGTTTGGATCCGCCGCCCGGGTTAGGAACATCATCCGTTGCCCGCGAAAGGCGGCCTTGATTGCCTTGCGATAGGGTTTGCGCCGCGACCTGAGCTCGGGTCCGATGGTGTAGTCAAACCGGATGGCGCGAGGGTTTGCCTTGTCCAGCAGGATCCGGTTTTCGGGCATCGGAAAATCCTCAAGCAGCCCAACGTAAAGCTTGGCCCCGCCCAGAAGCCACGAGGCGACGAGGGCGGGAACGCGTGTCAGTTCTCGCACAAGGCGAAACCGACGCAGCGCCGAACGCTCTACCAGTGACTTGAGGTGGAAGGCGATTTCTCCGTAGGAGAAGTCGACGCCCATCGCCTGCACCATGCCGAACCGTTTGCCCTTGTGGTAGTATAGGTCGCGAAAGCCGACGGCTTTGGACGCCCCGGCGAAACGGGCCGATTTTCCGGGCCAAAGGGCAAAACGTTCATCTAGGTGAAACATCAGGTAACGTCCGACCTGATCGTTGCCGTTGGCGCAGCCATTGGGCCAATGTGGGGCCGAGGAAGCGAGCAAAAGGCGGGGGGACGAATATGCCCCTGCTGCCAAAACAACTTGTTTGGCAGCGATCAAATAGGTCTGGCCATCTCGCAGGACTTCGACCTCATCGATATGTCCGGGCCGTCCCCGCAGGGCAGTGACCTCGCACCGGTCAAGCAGGGCGGCCCGGCCCGTTGCCAGGGCTGGTTCCAGCCCGGCGGAGCGGCCGTCCATCTTGCAGGGTCGTGGACATTTTCGGCCAAGGCATTCGGCACAACCGGGCAGGTAGGACAGTGCCGTATGCAGCCGATAAGGATGAATTCCGTTCGCCCGTAGCCGTTCGATGATGGCGGCATCGCCTTCCCCGACAGGCGGAGGCGGTGCCAAGGAGGGGGTGGGCCGATCCGACAGGGGATCAGGCTCACCATGCAGGCGATACATCTCTTGGGCCTTGTCGAACCACGGCGTCATTTCATCGTAGCTGACCGGCCAACCGCCAGAGGGGTGGGGACGCTCCGGGCTGTCGTCAAGATCATGAGATTCCGGTCGTTCAAGCGTGGCGGCGTAAAAGACGGAACTGCCGCCTGCGCCGCTCCCTAAGGGGGCAAAGAACCGGCGGGGCTTGCCGTCGACTTGTCCCTCGATCGGGTCCGGCCAATATCCCCGCACGGCCCGGGCCACTGGATCGGCCATGCCGATGTTTATCGGGGTCTCTTCTGTTCTTTGACCCGCATGTCCCTTTTCAAGGAATAGGACGGTCTTTCCGGCCTCCGCCAGACAACGGCCAATCGTTCCGCCGCCCATTCCGGTTCCGATGACGATGACATCCCAGTCCCGCGCCAGCGTCTGGTCGATCATGATCCGACGGTCCCAGTGAGGAATGGCATGAACAAATCGCGCAGCGCGAGCGCCCCGGCGTTGTTGATGTGGTTGTTGTCAAAGTAGACCGGTTTGCCGTCCAACATGACAGAGCACCGCTCCGGACAGAGACGGGGCCAAGGGTCTATCAGCGTGATCAAGCCCTTGGTCGCCATCGGGTAAAGGCAAGTTTCCGCCCCCATGACGCGGGCGGCCAGCGTTTCTGACTTGGCGCTGAAGGTGGCTGTGATTTCGGACGGGCTCGCCCGACCGTGGGCAAGCATGCGGGCCACCTCGCGCGAGTTGTAGTCGGGTATCTCGGGCACTTGGCGCAGGACATGCACCTCGCCAAAATCGTCGTTTAGGGTCTTTACCGTCTCTTCCAGCGCCAGATCGAAAAGCTCCGCTTGGTTGTCTGCTTGTAACCCTGATCCTGGTGCCGGTCGCAAGGTGATCAGGTTGGCGGCGTCGCGCCCGATCCCGGTGCCTTCGGCATAGTAGCTCCAACGGCCAACAAGCAGGATGCGCTCAACGCTGTCCATCTGTGCGAAGGCCTGTTCAAGCTGGTTGTTGGCGCGAAGGCAGCTGGCATCCTGCGAGGTGGTCGAGGCGCTTTCGTCCTTGGCTACACCAAAGAGGGGCGGACAGCCGCCGCGCCAGATGATCATCCCGGGCGTTCCCGCCTCATCCGCGGCGAGCGCCAGCCCGTCCATCAGGGCGCGCAGATGGCTGTCGCCCCAGATCAATACCTTTGGAGCCCCTTCCGGCCCTATGGCGCAGGTTTCTATTCCGGCGAGTGGGCCAGTTGTGGGCGTGTCGCACCTGCTCCAGTCCTGGAGGAAATCCTGGCTGGCATGGATATGTGCCCTGACCTCGGGGGAAAAGCGACCGGCGGCGCCGTCTTGGACAAAAGCCAGCCCGCCAAATGTCAGAACGGCCATGCCCGCAGCAACGGCGCCGCCCAGAAATGCGGGGGTGCTGATCGAGCGCGCCCGACGCAGGGGGCGCTCTATAAGGGCCCAGCTTAGCATAGCAAGGACAGTAGCAACAGAAAGCCATCCTGCCGCCTCGTAGGGCGATGCGTAGCCGTCCCTCCAATAGCGCGACAGAATAAGGACCGGCCAATGCCAAAGATAAAGCGAGTATGAGATAAGCCCGACAAAGACCGGTCCCTTGAGGGCAAGCAGCCTATTGGCCAGATTGTCCTGGCCTGCGTTCGCGAGGATCAGTGCGGCACCGGCCACGGGCAAAATCGCCTGCCAGCCTGGAAACCCGTCAGAGCGCACAGCGATGATCGAAACCGCAACAAGAGCGAGCCCGATCCAGGACAAGCCCGGCCAAAGACGGATCGACTGGTTCCTCAAGGCGATTGCAAGGAGAACCCCCGTCAAAAGCTCCCAAGCCCGAAACGGGAACAGAAAGAACGTCGCTTCGGGATACGTCGGGGTCATGGCGATGCAGGCAACGGCCGAGACCAGCCAGATCAGGATCAAGGCAGGAATTGTGGCCCCTCGAACAATGCGAAGGGCGAGCAAGGCGAGCGGCAGAAAGACGTAGAACTGTTCTTCCACCGAGAGGGACCAGGTGTGCAGAAGCGGTTTGCTTTCGGCGGCCACGTCAAAGTAGCCCGCCTCGCGCCAGAACTGGACATTGGACACCCACAGGGTCGCCGCGATCAGCGATTTGCCGAACTCTCGAAACTCGAACGGCAGAAGGACCAACCATGCAAAGACCGAGCTTGCGATGGCCATGGCAAAGAACGCGGGTGCCAGGCGTCGGATGCGGCGGATATAGAACCGACCCAAGGCTATGCGACCGGTTTCACGCAACTCCGACCACAGAAGGCCGCCGATCAGGAAGCCCGAGATGACAAAGAAGACATCAACCCCGACAAATCCCCCGTCGAGACCCGGAACACCGAAGTGGTAGAGAACGACTGACAGGACGGCAAACGCTCTTAGCCCGTCGATTTCGGGTCTATAGGCCAGATGCCGCGCGGCGGCTCCGGAGAGAGGTTTGGATGTCGAAATGTCTGGCCTGCTCAAAAAGGGGTGGGACCGGGTGATCCGCTTTGATTAAGGCCAGACTAGACCGGAATTGCGACTAAAATCGGACGAGCCTTTGGGTATCCTGCGCCTATTTCTTGGCAGGACGCAGAAAATCCCAACCAGCGAGCGCCAGGGTGATGGCAACGATGATGGATATGTCGACCCTCATCAGTTTGAACGTCAGGATTCCAAGAAACCCGGTCAGTACGGCAAGGGCAATGAACCCCAAGATGCGATCAGTCATGATGTGGTTTCCTCGGTGAGGGTTTTCCAAAGTGAGTTGGCGCTGCGCAGCAGCCGGCCATCGTCACCCATCCGACCAACAACCTGAAGGCCCATTGGCAGGCCGTTGCTGGCCTCGAAAAGCGGAAGGTTGACGACCGGCACGCCGCAAAGCGTCCAGAGGCCATTGCAGATGGCTGGTCCTGTAGACTCGAGCCCTTCTGGCGCTGGGCCCGGGGTCGCGGGGCAGATGATGGCATCGCACCGTTCAAACACCTCTGCCAGCGCGCTGCGCAGAACGCCGGGCCAATCAAGGGCCGAGATGTAGTCGCGGGCCAAGGTATCCTTGCCCTTTTCCATTGCTGCCCGGATCTCGGGCGAGAAGTGGTCACCACCGCGCCTTTCCAGCCCGTAGTAGCACTTGGACATTTCGGCAAAGTTGATCCGCTCACGAATCGTCGCGGCCTCGTCGAAAAGCGGTGGCAGGGTGATTTCGAAGGCGTAGTCGCCCAACACCTCGGTCAACTCAGCCATCGCGCTGGCCATATCGGGGTGCAACTCGACCGCGCTTGGCATGGCGGACAGGACTGCAAAGGTCGGCCGAACGGGCGGCTTGCTTTGGCATGTGCTGAACAGACGGGGCGGGGCGCAGGGTTCGGTTGCGGTATCGCCCGCATCGTAGCCCGCCAAAACGTCCGCCACCATCGCCGCCCCGGCTGTCGACATCGCAAAGACGCCGATCGTATCAAGGCTGGGGGACTGGGGCAGAACACCGGTACGCGGGATCAACCCGAACGACGGTTTGAATGCGACGGTGCCGCAATATGAGGCTGGCCGGATCACCGACCCACCTGTCTGGGTGCCAATGGCCAGAGGAACCATGCCCGCGGCCACCGCGGCGGCCGACCCTTGCGACGATCCACCCGGCGTATGTGCGGCGTTGTAAGGGTTCCGCGTCTTGCCCGGGTGCAGGTAGGCAAGTTCCGTCGTAACCGTTTTGCCCATGATCAGGGCACCGGCCGCCTTCAGGCGCGATACGATCACCGCGTCCTCTGTCGGAACGCGACCCTTGTCGATGGGTGTCCCGTTTTCGGTCTGGATCTTTTTGGTGTCGATGATGTCCTTGATCCCGATGGGCATGCCATGCAGCGGCCCGATCGGCCGGCCCGCCTGGCGCATCACGTCAAGACGGTCGGCCTCGGCCAGGATGTAGCTTTCTTCGAGCCAGGCCCAGGCCAGCACTTCAGGCTCAACTGCTTTGATGCGGGCAATGCACGCTTCGGCGAGATCGCGGACCCTGAGGGCACCCTTGGCCAGCCTGTCCCGCATTTCGACGGGATCAAGCGCCAGGATGGCCTCGGGCTTGGGCTTATGCCGTGGTTCAGTTGCCATAGATCGCATTCGGCAGGTTAAAGACCAGACCCGGGAAGACGTAGACGCAGACCATCGACAGGATCACCATGAAGAGGAAGGGCATGACGCCTGCAAAGATCTGGGTCAGCCGAACTTCCGGTGGGGCGATCCCCTTCAGGTAATAGGCCGACATGGCCATAGGGGGGGTCAGGAAGGACGTCTGCAGGTTCAGCGCCACGAGGATTCCGAAGAACAGCGGATCGACCCCGAACAGCGGCAGAAGCGGCAGGAAGATCGGCACGAAGATGATGATGATCTCGGACCACTCCAGCGGCCAGCCCAGAAGGAAGATGATCAACTGCGCAAGGATCAGGAACTGAATGGTCGTCAGGCTTAGGCCGCCCACGAAATCGGCGATGATATGCTCGCCGCCAAGATACGAGAACACGGCCGAGAAGGTGTACGAGCCAACGAACAGCCAGCAGACCATTGCGGTCGTGCGGACCGTCAGGTAGACGCTTTCGCGCAGACGGTCATAGCTCATGGAGCGGTAGATAACAGCCAGAACCATACCGCCAAGAGCACCGATGGAAGCGGCTTCAGTCGGCGTCGCAAGGCCGAACAGGATCGAGCCGAGAACGGCAAGGATCAACGCGGCCAGCGGGACGAGCGAGGTGAAGACCATCCACATCAGTTTGCCGAAGGGCACTGAGGGGACGTCTTCTTCGGTCAGACGCGGGGCGACAGAAGGCTGAATGATCGAGCGGCCGACCACGTAGACGAGGTAGAGGCCGACGAGAACCAAGCCGGGAAGCAGCGCAGCGGCGTAGAGCCGGACGATCGAAACGCCAGAGGCGGCTGCATAGACGATCAGCATGATCGACGGCGGGATAAGGATGCCGAGCGTGCCGCCAGCGCAGATGATGCCAGAGGCAAAGGAAGGATCGTACCGCGCCTTGAGCATCTGGGGGAGCGCCAACAGGCCCATCAGCGTAACCACAGCGCCAACGATACCGGTGGCGGTCGCGAAAAGGGCGCAGGTGATAAGGGCCGCGACACCCATGGAGCCAGGAACGTTGCGGGCCGCGATGGCCAGTGTGGAAAAGAGCTTGTCGACGATGTTCGCCCGTTCCACCACATAGCCCATGAACAGGAAGAGCGGAACGGCGGTCAGTACTTCGTTCGACATGACCGTGTAGGTCTGGTTGATAAATAGGTCGAATATTCGGTTGTTGTAAAAACCGTCTATCCAGGTCGACCAGGTATCCCACGTACTGGCCACCGTTTCGTCAAGCCGGTTGAAGGCGCGCCATTGGCGGGACGGATCGAAGTAGGCGTAGTAGCCAAAGCCGATGCCAAGGGCCATCAGGGTGAAGGCGATGGGAAAGCCCAGGAATACGAGAAAGATGAAGATGCCAAGCATCATCAGGGCGACTTGGGGATCGGTCACTTTGGCGGCTCCCTATGGGACCAGGCGGCGCTTTGGCCTGCGTGGCGGGGTATTGTCATGAATTGGCGCGGCACGAGGCCGGTCGGATCAGGATGAGACGGATTACGGATGTGCGTCGGATTCGGCGATGTTGGCCTGCTTGATCAGCAGGTCCTCGGTCTCTTCGACATCCTCTGCCGCTTGACGCCAGTAGCCTTCGCGGATGCACAGAATGCAGCGGCAAACCTGGGCCATGCCCTGGATGAACAGAAGGGCACCCGCCAGGACCATGATCGACTTGAACTGGTAGATCGGGATGCCGGCCGGGCTATTGATGCTGACTTCACCACCCGGATAGGACCAGGAGCGGGCAGAGTACTTCCAGCCGGACAGAACCAGCGCCGTGATGCCGGGAAAGAAGAAGAATATGTACAGAACCAAGTCGACCCGAGCCTGTGTCCGCGGCTTCCAAAGCCGGTAGAGGAAGTCGCCACGCACGTGGCCTCCCCGCGAAAGGGTATAGGCGCCACCCATCATGAACAGTGTTCCATACATGATGAAGGACACGTCCAGTGCCCAGGGCGTCGGGCTGTTCAGCAAGTAGCGAACAAAGACCTCATAACTCATGCCGAGCGTCATCATGACGATCAGCCAGGCAAAGGCCTTTCCAAAGAAGCCCGAAAGCTTGTCGGCGAAATCGATGAAGCGGACCATGTCCATTCCCGTCGTTGGAGCTTGTGTGGATCGGGGGCACCCGCTGGGCGCCCCCGATCATTTGATATCGCGAAGGACGCGCTCTTAGAGCGACAGCTTGCCGGGGAAGTAGTGCTCGTAAGCCAGCTGGTAGTCCGGAGCGTTCATCAGCTCGTAGTAGGTGACCTGCTCGACCCAGGCGCGCTGGCTGTCCAGAACGCGCTTCGAGAACTCGTCCTGCTCCAGATCAGCGATTAGAGTGTCCCAAGCGGCCAGCTGGCCCTGAAGGATGTCCGTCGAGGTCCGGCGAACCGTGACGCCAAACTCGTTCTGGATCCGCTGAAGGTCGCTCGAGTATTCGCGCATGGCCAGAGCCGTGTTCGAGGTCGAGACTGCTTCGACGGTGTGACGCAGGATCGCCTGCAGATCGGGCTCGAGGTCGTCCATGAGGTCCCGGTTGAACAGGAATTCAAAGGACTCCGAAGCCTGGTGGTAGGACGACAGGTAGTAGTTCTTGGCCACGTCCGGCGCGCCGAAGCGAAGGTCGGAGGACGGGTTGTTGAACTCGAACGCGTCGATAACGCCACGCTCCATGGCAGGCACGATCTCGCCGCCGGGAAGCTGAGCGACGGACATGCCCATGGACTGCAGAAGGTCAGCAGCCAGACCAACGGTCCGGTACTTGAAGCCGTTCAGGTCGGCGACAGTGTTGACCTCTTCCTTAAACCAGCCGAAGGGCTGAGCAAACATCGGGAAGCCGAGCATGCCATAGACGTTCAGGTTCAGAGTGTCCTGGGTCAGTTCGCGGTACAGCTCATCGCCGCCGCCCTGGTAGAACCAGCTCAGCATGGTCGTTGCAGAACCGCCGAAAACGGGGCCTGTGCCAAAGAAGGAGGCGGCCTTGGACTTGCCGTACCAGTAAACGGGCACAGAGTGGGCGATGTCGAGGACACCGTCGCTGACTGCGTCCATCACCTGGAAGGCGCCGACAACGGCACCGGCAGGCAGAAGGTCGATCTGGAGACGGCCGCCGGACATGGCTTGGACCCGCTCCACATACTCCTGAGCAAAGGTCATCCAGATGTCGGAAGCCGACCAGGAGGTTTGCATCTTGAGAACGAGGGGCGACTGGGCAAGGACAGCCGGAGCGGTCAGCGCAGCACCGGCTGCCACACCGCCACCCAGCGCACCCTTGCGCAGGAACGAGCGACGAGACATCGCCGATTTGGTAGTATCTGTCATGGTTTCCTCCCTAGGAATTCGTATCGAGCGGTAAGGCCACTGATTGGTCAGTTTTATTCACCAATTGGCTGTTTAGCAATGCCAAGAAACAGCCTCCGCGACGAATTCGCGGTATGATAGCGCAATCATTCGTCTTTGATAGGGTTTGGCACGAAATAAAGTGACGGCAATTGTCGGCCCTGGGCTGAATCTGACAAGATTCGCAAAATTTACCTATTGCTGCCCCAATGCAAAGGACGCCGGTCCGGGTCCAACTCTTCCGCGCCTTTTGTTTGTGTCGCTGACTGCTAGGATGGGTCCTAGTTCAGGCCGGGCGACAGGCTGCGAGACAGGCTGCGAGACAGGCTGCGAGACTGGGGGCAGATATGGCACGCGTTGGTTTCTTGGGGACCGGGGAGATCGCTTCTCAGATGGTTCGTGGTCTGGCAGGGCAAGGGCATGCCATCATGGTTTCGGATCGGAACGCCGATGTGGCCCGGTCACTGGCCGGCGACCATATTGAAGTGTCGATCGCCAGCAATGCTGAGGTGGTCCGTGAAAGCGACATAGTGATCCTTTGCCTGATGGCCCCGGTGGCCCGAACTGTTCTGGCAGACCTGCCTTGGCGGGCTGATCTGGCGGTGATTTCGGTCATGGTTGATGTGCCCTTGTCGGACCTTGCCAGACTATGCGCCCCGGCGACCGATATCGCACTGACGATCCCTTTGCCTTTTATTGCGACAGGCGGCTGCCCTTTGCCGGTATACCCCGCAAGCCCGGCCCTGCAGGCCCTGTTCGGTGACCGAAACCCCGTCTTGCCGGTCCCGTCCGAAATGGCGCTGAATGCCCATTTTGCGGCGACCGCCATGTGCGCCCCGATGATTGCCATGGTCAAAAGCGGGTCCGATTGGCTCGCCGAGGTTACAGGAGACAAGGCCGGGGCAGAGGCCTACGTCGCAGCCCTGATCGGTGGTTTCATCAGCGCTTTGGCGGCTGAAGAGGATGACCGCTTCGACCGGGCCCTACAGTCTCTGGCGACAGAGGGCGGGCTGAATTCGACCTTGCGCCGCCATATGGACGTCGCGGGTGCCCCAAAGGCATTGCAGGATGGAATGGACGGTTTGCGGGGACGCTTGGGCCTTCCGGATCGGGGCTAGCGTCGGGTTCCTGTTGGGTGGGTTGAAACCCACCTTACGCCAGTTCCAGCGCCCATTTCCGGCCGTCGTGAAAGGCGAGGGCGGCCATCCTTGGCGCGGCGGCATCCCCGAGTTGGGAATAGCTCACCCCAAGCCGCGTCAGTTCAGCGGGCAAGGCCGTGTCCGACCGGTTCACGGTGCTCATCACCAGATCGTCTGCCTCTATCCGTTCAACGGCACCGGTCAACAGGCTTACCACGTCGGCCCCGCCGCCATTGCCCAGCCATTCTGCGATGGCGCTTTCGGTCACAAAGCGGACGACCAGCCCTGCCAGCCGCTTGCGCAGTGGGAAATCGGCGGCAGAACGTTGGAGCTCCTTGCCGACCAGCCCGTCAGGAGTGACCAGGGTGACCTGATGCCCGGCCTCAGCAAGGGCCCAGGCAGTGCCGCAGCCGCGCCAGTTGCCGCCCTCGTCCAGCACGATCACACGGGGACCGGGACGGGCGGTCCGCGTCAGAATGTCCTCGGGCGACCAGACCCTGCCCCGGTCGATGCCGGGCAAGCGAGTCAAATGTGTCATGGCGCGCTGGAATCCGTCCTCGTCAGGCAGGGAGCCGGTAGCAAGCGCAAGGTGATCCGCCCCGAATGCCGCGATATCCTCGGCGTCCATATAATGATTCAGGCGCACATCGACACCCAGTGACCGCAACTGCCGGTCGTACCACCCCATCAGATCGGTGATCTGTCCCCGCCTTGGCTGTAGGCCCGCCAGCCGGAACTGTCCGCCAAGGTCCGGCCCGGCTTCGGCCAGTGTCACGGCAAATCCACGCTCGGCCGCTGCCCGCGCCGCCTCCATCCCGGCGGGGCCGCCTCCGACGACAAGGACCTTGCCCGCGCCCTTTTTCTCAAATCGGTCGCCGCCCCATTCCCATTCCCGGCCCGCGCTAGGATTGACCAGGCAGGATATCCAGTAGTCCCGTGACCGCCGCCCCCAGCACATCTGGTTGCACGAGATGCAGCCCCGCACATCTTCGGCCCGCCCCGCAGCGGCCTTGTTCACGAGATGGGGGTCGGCGATCTGGCCCCGGACAATGCTGACCAGATCGGCCTGCCTCGACCGCAGGACATCTTCGGCATTCTCGGGCGTGCGGATATGGCTTTCTGAGGTGACGATGGCCTGCTGCACCACTCCCTTTAAGGTCTGGGCCAGGTCAACGCTCAGCTTTTCGGGGTAAAGGAAGGTCGGCATCAGCTTGTAAAAGTCGAAGTAGGATCCCGACCCGCAGGTGACATAGTCCATCGCCCCTTCGGCATCATGCAGGGCCACAATCTCGGCCAGAGACTCGCGCCCCAGGGCAACGGGCACGTCCGGCTCATCGTTGACGGCTAGCCCGACGATAAAGTCATCGCCGCAGGCAGCCCGGATGCGATGGCAGATCTCGCGGCTGAACCGGGTCCGGTTTTCCAGCGATCCGCCCCAGCGGTCATCGCGGGTGTTGGAAAAAGGGGTCCAGAACTGGTCCGGCAGCGCGTGGTAGGCTGCCCAGACCTCGACCCCGTCAAAGCCAGCCTGATGGCAACGCCGGGCGGCAAGGACAAAGCCCTCGATCGTTTCTTCGATCTCGGCCTCGGTCATGGCGTGGCTGCCGTCGCTGTCGTGCCAGCTTGGCCCGCCTGAGGGCGACCAGGACGGATGCCACGCGTTGTCCTGATCGCCGTGGGCGCCGACGTGGTAGAGTTGTTGCAGGATCACCGCCCCTTCGGCCTTGACCGCATCTGTCACCTTGCGAAACGCCGGGATCACAGCGTCAGAGCCGGGGGTAAAGTTGCCGCGTGTCAGCACGGCGGCGGGATGAACCGGCACAGGTTCGACCACCACCATGGCGGCACCGCCCAGCGCCCGTTCCCGGTAGTAGGCGACATGCTGCGGCCCGGGCAGACCGCCACGTGCCATGTTGGCGGTATGGGCCCCGAACACGACCCGGTTGCGAAGGGTCTTGTGGCGCAGGATCAGCGGGGCAAAGACGTGAGGGTAGGCCATGGGCCGCCCTTAGTACCAGGCATCCGGCATGGAAGCCTTTTTCCGGGCCATGAAGTCCTGCAACCCGTCGTCGATCCCTTCGTCAAGGTAGGGCGCCTCGTAGCTGTCGATGACCTGCTTCCATCGGGTTGTTGCCCGGCTCATCGCGTCGCCGCGGCCAGTCTCGTCCCAGGTTTCCCAAGGGCGATAGTCATCGAGGGCGCTGTCGTAGTAGGCACTTTCGTAGTGGCGCAGGGTATGGGCCGTGCCGAACATATGCGCGCCGGGCCCCCCCTCCATCAGGGCATCGAGGCCAAGGGTCTCGTCAGTCACCTCCAACCCCTTCATGTAGGCATGCAGCGCCCCGCAAAGATCAGCGTCCAGCACGAACTTTTCAAACGACATGGACAAGAGGCCATCGAGGTATCCGGCCGAGTGCAGGACAAAGTTGGCCCCGCATTGCACCGCTGCCATCATCGACATGACAGATTGGGACATCGACTGGGCGTCGGGCAGTTTCGAGGTTGAGAAGTTGCCCGAGCAGCGCAGTGGCAGGCTGATCCGACGGGCCAGCTGTCCCATGACAAGGCTGCCCAGTGCCGGTTCCGGCGTCCCAAAGGTGGGTGAGCCCGAGCGCAAGTCGAGAGAAGACAGAAACGCCGCCAGGATGGCCGGTGCCCCGGGGCGGACAAGCTGGGTCAGGGCAACGCCGACCATCGATTCCGCCAGCGATTGGGCGCAAGAGCCCGCCATGGTCACCGGTGTGACCGCCCCGCCCAGAAGGAAGGGCAAGTGGATCGAGCCTTGACCTGCCGCCGCATAGGTCCGGATGCCCTGCGTCGTCACACCGTCCCAGACCAGTGGCGAGGTCGAGTTGAAGTTGCCAAGGATCACGCAATTCTGGTCCACCACATCCGCTCCGAACAGGATACGGCACATCTCGATCGAATCCGCGGCCCGTTCCGGTGCGGTGATCGAGCCCATGAAGGCGTGGTCAGAATAGCGGATATGGGAATAGACCATATCCAGATGCCGCTTGTTGACCGGGATATCTGTCGGCTCGCAGATGGTCCCGCCCGAATGGTGCAGCCAGGGCGACGACTGGGCCAGCTTTACCAGCGTCTGAAAGTCGTCGAGCGTCGCGTAGCGCCTGTCGCCGTTCGGGGCCAGCATGAACGGAGAGCCGTAGGAGGGGGCAAAGACTGTCGCATCCCCGCCGATCTCAACCGTGCGGGCCGGGTTGCGGGCCAGTTGGGTGAACCGGGCCGGGGCGGTCGCGCAAAGGGACCGGATCAGGCCGGGGGCAAAACGGATGTTCCAGACATTGTCCGATATGACCCGGACTTCGCCGCCCGCCGCCTTGAACAGGGCTACGGTTTCGGGGTCATCGCGAAACTCGATCCCGATTTCGGCCAGGATGCGGTCGGCAGCCTCTTCGATGCGGACAAGGCTTTCTTCGTCCAGCAGGTCGTAAGTGGGGATGCGCCGGGTGATATAGGGCACTTCCAGCGTCGGGTTATGGCCATGAGTGGCTGTCCGGGCCGGCTTGCGGGCCTGACGACTGCGCCGTGTTGGCGCGGCTTGTGCTATATCGCCCATGGTCGACCCTCTATTGTGCGTGGCTGATGGACTGCACCCGAAAACGACACACCTGTCAAGTTAATTGACGCTGGTGTCGGAAGCTTTGATATTGCACATAGAGGCGTGCCATCAGGGGACGGCTATGGACGGCAAACCGACCGGTCAAAGAACAGGGCGACAAACAGGGTGGCGGGGGTCGGAAGACCTCTGGCTCGATGCGGCCTATGCCCTTTTGATCGAAGGCGGCGTGGATGCCGTCAAGGTCATGCCCCTGGCGGAATCGTTGGGGATGTCACGCACCTCGTTCTATGGCCATTTTGACAGCCGCGAGGCGCTGCTGGATGCGTTGATCGCCCGCTGGAAGGCCAAGAACACCGGAAACCTCATCGCCCAGACCGAAGCCTATGCCGAAAGCATGCCAGAGGCCTTGTTCAACCTGTTTGACTGCTGGCTACGCCCGGACCTGTTCGATGCCCGTTTCGACTTTGCAATCCGCACATGGGCGCTGGGCGACCCCGCCCTCAAGGCGGTGCTGGAAGAGGTTGACCAGCAAAGGATCGAGGCCATCACCGCCATGTTTGCCCGCCATGGCTTTGGTGAAGAACAGGCAAGGGTCCGGGCCTATGCCGTCTACTATACCCAGATTGGCTATATCTCAATGATGGTGGTCGAGCCGGTCGAACTGCGCATTCAGCGGATGCCGCTATATATCGAGACGTTCACCGGCATTCCCCCGACCGAGGCAGAGGTGGCGCGTTTCTCGGCCCGCCACGGCTTTGGTGCGGCTCATGTGCTGGGCGAAGGCGACGGTCAGCGCGACCTTTAGTGAGCGCGCTGGATCGGGCCCTTTGACCGCCCCAGCCCCCATCGGACTGTCAAAGTAAGGTGGGTCCGGACCCACCTTACCTCATACCTCCTTCATCAGCCGAAGGGCCTCGTAGATCGCGGCGTGGGTGTTGCGACCCGCCACCGCGTCACCGATCCGGTAAAGCTCAAACCCGTCACCGGTCCAGGGCTGCGGCTTGCCATCGATGAGTGACGCTTGATCCATCTCGCCCTTGTTCAGGGACTGTGGCTTTAGCTCAAAATACAGGTCGTCTAGCGGCAAGGTCCCGTGGTTGACCACGATCTGGTCAAAGTGCCGCTCTTCCCGGTGCTTGGAATAGTCGGTTCCAATCACCGCCTTGAGCTGGTTGCCCTCCTTCTCGGCCGCCATCAGCCGCCAGGTCACGGTGAACCGGACATCCTTGTCCTGAAGATTGCGCATATAGGGCACAAGGTTCATCGCCATGACATCAGGCGCAAAGGTCCGGTCGGGGGTCATGACTTCGACAAGGGCGCCGGTATTGGCGATGGTTTCTGCCGCCTGCAGGGCCGAATGGTCGCCCGCGTCGTCATAAAGCAGGACATTCGCCCCCGGTTTTACATCGCCCGATATGATGTCCCAGGTCGACACGACCAGATCGTTGCCCGCCTCGAGGATATGGGTATTGGGCAGGCCACCCGTGGCGATGATGACGACGTCCGGGGCCTCGGCCAGAATGTCGGCGGCCTCGGCGAGGGTGTTGAACCGAAACTCCACATCGCGGGCGGCGCATTGGGCCATTCGCCAGTCGATGATCCCGATCATCTCGCGCCTGCGGTGGTTCTGGGCCGTCAGCCGGACTTGTCCGCCCGGATCGGGGGCGGCCTCGAACACCACAACCGAATGGCCGCGCTCGGCGGCAACGCGCGCCGCCTCGAGCCCGCCCGGGCCGGCGCCGACGATGACGACCTTGCGGGCATGGTCGGCGGGCGGAATATCATGCGGCATCGTCAGTTCGCGGCCCGTTGCTGCGTTGTGGATGCACAGGGCGTCGCCGGCCTGGTAGATACGGTCGAGGCAATAGGTGGCCCCGACACAAGGCCGGATGTCGTCCTCACGCCCCTCGATGATTTTGCGCACGATATGGGGATCGGCCATATGCGCCCGCGTCATTCCGACCATGTCCAGCTTGCCCGATGCGATGGCGTGACGGGCTGTCGCCACATCGGGAATGCGGGCGGCGTGAAAGGTCGGCAGGCCGACCTCGGCCCGCATCCGCCCGGCAAAATCCAGATGGGGCGAGGCCGCCATGCCCTGCACAGGAATGACATCCGTCAGGGCGGCATCAGTGTGAATCTGGCCCCGGATGATGTTGACGAAATCAACGCCTTCGGCCTTGAAGCGCTGCCCGATCGTGATGCCGTCATCCACTGTGATGCCGCCCGGCGCGGCCTCGTCCGCCTCGTACCGCATGCCCAGAAGAAAGCCTTCGCCAACCCGATCCCGGCAGGCCTGATAGACGGCCAGGGGAAAGCGCATCCGATTTTCCAGGCTGCCGCCCCAGGGGGCGTCGAGCGTGTTGGTCAGGGGGGACATGAACTGGTCCATGAGGTGGCCGTAGCATTCAAACTCTACCCCATCGAGGCCGGCGGCCTGCATCCGCTCTGCCGCGTCGGCGTAGTCCTTGATGATCCGTTCGATCTCATGCTCTTCGATGACCTTGGGAAAGGCACGGTGGGACGGTTCGCGGAACGGACCGGCCGAGACGACTGGCAGCCAGTCGCCCTTGTTCCATTGCGTGCGGCGGCCAAGGTGCGTGAGCTGGATCATCACCGCGCACCCATGGTCGTGGCATTCGTCGGCCAGCTTTTTCATCCAGCCGACAACGTCGTCCCGCCAGGCCAGCACGTTGTTGAAAACCGGCGGCGAATCCCGCGAAACGGCGGCAGAGCCTGCTGTCATCGTCAGGGCTACCCCCGCCTTGGCCCGTTCGACGTGATAGGCCCGGTAGCGATCCTTGGGCATCCCGTCCTCGGGGTAGGCCGGTTCATGGCTTGTCGTCATGATCCGGTTCTTGAGGGTCAGATGCTTGAGCTGGAAGGGCTGCAGAAGAGGGTCGTTCGACATGGGATCGGACCTGGATCAAGGGGCGTTTCGTCAAATCCTATCGCCACCGTTCGCTGCCGTCATCCCAAATTCGACACAAGTGTCGTCTTTGCGGACAGAGACGTCGATCGGCGAAATCCCTCCAACCCAAACAGGACCAGAGGGGAGGGCAGCAAGGCCATTCCGCAATCTTCCACAAATCCACCTGCATAACGGCACGTCGCCTGCCCTTGGCCTTCGGGTGCAACGGGTCTATCAGCGAAGCTAACCAATTCGGAGAACGCATCATGTCCCCAATCGTATCGGTCCGGAACTTGGTGAAAACTTACAAGACCGGTTTCCAGGCCCTCAAGGGCGTCAACCTGGATATAGCTGAGGGTGAGATCATTGCGCTTCTCGGGCCGAATGGTGCGGGCAAGACTACCTTGATCTCGACCATATGCGGCATCGTTCATCCTACCTCGGGGACGGTCACCGTAGGCGGGCATGATGTCCTCACTCAGTATCGGGCGGCCCGAACCCTCATCGGCCTTGTCCCGCAAGAGATCACGCTCGAGCCGTTTGAAACGCCGCTCAACACCTGCCGCTTGTCGCGCGGTCTTTTCGGAAAGGCCCGGGACGATGCGCATATCGAAAAGGTACTGCGCCAGCTGTCACTTTGGGATAAGAAGGACAGCCGGATCGTGACTCTGTCCGGTGGGATGAAGCGTCGGGTCTTGATTGCAAAGGCCCTTTCCCACGAACCCAGGGTTCTGTTCCTTGATGAGCCGACAGCAGGTGTCGACGTCGAACTGCGCAAGGATATGTGGAAGGTGGTCGAAGATCTGCGGGCCTCTGGCGTGACGATCATCCTGACCACCCATTACATCGAAGAGGCCGAAGCGATTGCCGACCGGGTTGGCATGATTGCGAAGGGTGAAATCCTGCTGGTGCAGGACAAGGCCGAACTGATGGCTCAACTGGGCAAAAAGCAGCTGCGCATCGACCTTCTGGCTCCTTTGGACACCTTGCCCCCTGATCTGGCCGGGCGCGGCCTTGAGGTGACGCCGGACGGTCACGGCCTGATCTACACCTACGACACCCGGGCTGAGAGGACGGGGATCACCACCCTTTTGAACGATCTTCAAAAGGCGGGGCTGCACATGACAGACCTGTCCACCAGTCAAAGCAGTCTGGAAGACATCTTTGTTGGTCTTGTGAAGGAAAACGCGTGAACACCCAGGCAATCCGAGCGATCTACATCTACGAGATGAAGCGGTTTTTCCGCACCCTTCTGCAAAGCTTTATCTCGCCCGTCATCTCGACCTCGCTGTACTTCGTCGTTTTCGGGGCGGCCATCGGCAGCCGGATCGATACCGTCGAAGGCGTCAGCTACGGGACTTTCATTGTCCCGGGCCTGATCATGCTTTCGGTGATGACACAGGCAACATCCAATGCCTCTTTCGCGATCTACTTTCCCAAGTTCATCGGCACGATCTACGAGCTTCTGTCGGCACCGGTGAACTTCCTTGAAATCACAATCGGATACGTCGGGGCGGCGGCGACAAAAGCACTCTTCATCGGGACGGTCATCCTCGCTACGGCAGCCCTCTTTGTTGATCTGCATATCGAGCATCCGTTGGCGATGGTGGCCTTTCTGGTGATGACCTGCGTCAGCTTTGCCCTTTTGGGGTTCATCATCGGGATCTGGGCGCGCAACTTTGAACAGTTGCAGCTGATCCCACTGCTGATCATCACGCCCCTCGTCTTTCTAGGAGGGTCCTTCTACTCGGTCACCATGTTGCCCCCGATCTGGCAGGCGATCACCCATTTCAACCCGGTCCTCTATCTGATTTCTGGCTTTCGCTGGTCATTCTTTGGGATGGCGGATGTCCCGATCGGGTTGTCGCTGATGGCAATTGCCCTGTTTACAGGACTCTGCGTCGGGGCGATCTGGCTGATTTTCCGGACGGGATGGCGAATTCGGCAGTAACCAGGCCACGGCACACGGGAAAGCTGGGCCGCCGTCTTGTTCCTTGGCGTGACGCGGCCTACATCCACTTGCATGAACAGATTGCCCCAGTTTTTGACAGCCGCCCCCTTTGTTGCGGTTATTCGCCTTCAGGGGGCGATTGCCAACGGCAGTCGCAGCCTGGACGATGTATCCCTTGCCCCGGTGATTGAACGGGCTTTTTCGAAGGGTAAGCCCAAGGCAATCGCGCTTCAGATCAACTCACCTGGCGGGTCAGCGGTGCAGTCCTCTTTGATCGCGGCCCGTATCCGGCGCTTGTCCGAAGACAAGAAGATCCCGGTATTTGCCTTTGTTGAGGATGTGGCAGCGTCAGGTGGCTATTGGCTGGCCTGCGCAGCGGACGAGATCTACGTGGATCGGGGATCGATCGTTGGCTCCATCGGCGTTATCTCTGCCGGGTTTGGTCTGCACGAGCTGATCGGCAACTATGGCGTTGAGCGCCGGGTGCATACGGCGGGCAAGTCCAAGTCCATGCTGGACCCGTTCCGCCCCGAAAAGCCCGAAGATGTCGCCCGCCTCGAAGGCTGGCTGTCTGATCTGCACGCCTACTTTATTGATCACGTAAAGGCGCGGCGGGGTACCAAGCTCAAGGACAATCCAGAGCATTTTACAGGCGAGGTCTGGATCGGGGACAAGGCGGTGGCCGAAGGGCTGGCCGATGGCATCGGCCATCTGGTCCCCATGATGAAGGACCGGTTCGGCAAAAAGGTCCGCTTTCGCCGCTACGGCGTTCGCCGGTCCCTGCTAAGCCGTTTCGGGGCCGCCTTTGTCGGTGACGCCCTTGCAGAGATCGAGGATCGGGCAGCGTTCGCCCGGTTTGGCCTCTGATCACATGGCAATCAAAGTCATTCTTCTGTTTCTGATTGGCATGGCTGTTCTGGGCATGTTCGGCAAGCTGCGCTTTCCGGGGCAGGACCTCATCGCCTCTGCCAAGTGCAAGTCCTGCGGGCGATACCGTATTGGCAAAGGGCCCTGCGCCTGCGGAAAGGATCGCCGCTGATGGATTGGCTTTATGTGGGCCTTGGCCTGCTGATCCTGCTTCTGGCCGGGGATGCCCTTGTGAAGGGCGCCGTCAACCTGTCCTTGCGCCTTGGCGTGCCGGCTCTGATCGTGTCGCTGACCATCGTGGCCTTTGGCACCTCTGCGCCTGAGTTGCTGGTGTCGGTCAACGCGATCCTTGACGGGGTGCCCGGCCTCGCACTGGGCAACGTCGTCGGCTCCAACACGGCCAACGTTCTCTTGGTTCTGGGGGTGCCCGCCCTGATTGCCACGATGCACACCAGCCATATCGACACCCGGGCAAGCTATATGCAGATGATCGCTGCCTCGATGCTTTTCATCGTGCTGGCCTCATTCGGGGCGTTGACTTGGTGGTCGGGCCTGATCCTGCTGGCCGCCCTTGCAGCCATGTTGCTGCATGCGGCGAACGAGACATTGAAACACCGCAAGAAGGCAGCCGAGGCCGCACTGGCCGAAGACGAAGTTGAAGGGGCCGACCCTGACCTGCCGTGGTGGAAGATCATCCTGTTCCTCGGCCTCGGCCTTGTAGGTCTGCCGCTTGGCGCTGATATGCTGGTGGAAGGGGCCGTTAACATTGCCCGCACATTCGGCATGTCCGAGACGGCCATCGGTCTGACCCTTGTTGCTGTCGGAACCTCTTTGCCGGAACTGGCCACCACCGTCATGGCCGCCATTCGCCGGCAGGCTGACGTTGCGATTGGAAACGTCATCGGGTCGAACATGTTCAACCTGCTTGGCATCATCGGCGTGGCCAGCCTTGTTGGCCAAATCCCGGTAGACCGCCAATTCCTCGTTTTCGATTTCTGGGTGATGCTCGGGACCTCGCTTCTTCTGGTGCCCTTCGTCTTTCTCAAGAAGGACATAACACGGGCCTGGGGGATCGCCCTGACCGGGCTATATGTCGTCTACGCAGTGATTGCGCTCAGCTAGGAAGAGGTCCGACATGCAACCTGCCACCAAACGTGCCCTCGTCACAGGAGCTGGGGCCCGACTGGGTCAGGCTATGGCGATCTACTTGGGCAAACGGGGCTATGACGTTGCCGTCCACTACGCCGGTTCAGAAGAAGGCGCCGCACGCACGGTCGAGGCCATCCTGGCAGAGGGCCAGACGGCAACAGCACTTCAGGCCGACCTGCTGGACGAAGGCGCCTCTGCCGCATTGGTCGGACGGGCCATGGACGTGCTGGGCGGTCCGATCACCTGTCTGGTGAACAATGCTTCGATCTTTGAATATGACACAATTGGCACCATGACGCGTGCGTCCTGGGATCGGCATATGGACTCCAACCTGCGGGTTCCCGTTGTCCTGACCCAGGCCATGGCCGCCGCGATTCCCGATCCTTTGACGGACGACCAGGGCGAACCGCTGGCCCAGGGTCTCGTGGTAAATATGGTCGACCAGCGCATCCGCAAACTGACACCCGAATTCATGTCATACACCATCGCCAAGATGGGTCTTTGGGCATTCACACAGACAGCGGCGCAAGGACTGGCACCAAAAATTCGGGTCAACGCCATTGGCCCCGGACCGACGCTGCAAGGTGCGCGTCAAAGCGCAGCCCATTTTGCGCAGCAGAGGGCGGCAACAATTTTGCAGCGCGGTGCCAGCCCGTCGGACATCACCGCCGCCCTCGGATACTTCCTGGACGCGCCCGGTGTGACAGGCCAGTGCCTATGCGTAGACGGGGGGCAGCATCTTGCCTGGCAGACGCCCGATGTCCTGGGTGTTGAGTGATCGAGGCTGAGACTTGTCCACCGGGCAGAAATGGGGTCACGAAAGGTTCATAAAATCTTAACAAATTCAAAATCTTGTAGGGCTGGAATTTTTTTTCCAAATGATTTCAAGATGTTGAATTTGCGCCTAATTTTTGGGCAATCAGGTGAAGTGAGCCGAAAACAACGAAAATCTTGGATGGTTCAGAGTTTGCCCACCGTTTTATCCACAAGTTCAGTGGACAGCTTTGCCCTTGCCCTGACCCGGCCAAGATTGCAGACCGCAGACAGAATCGGCATATCTGGAACATGACCGAAGCCTCGCCCCCAAAGCCCTTGACGGGCCACGCCCGAATTCAATCTTACCTGCGGACGCTGGACACCTCTCCGGGCGTCTATCGGATGCTCGACGCCGAAAGCCGCGTTCTATACGTCGGCAAGGCGCGCAACCTAAGGGCGCGTGTTTCAAATTATGCTCGCCTCGGCCAGCATTCCGGGCGGATCGACCGTATGATCCGCGAAACCCACTTGATGATGTTCCTGACAACCCGGACCGAGACCGAGGCGCTGCTGCTTGAACAGAACCTGATCAAGCAGCTCAAGCCCAAGTACAACGTGCTGTTGCGGGACGATAAGTCCTTTCCCAATATCCTGGTCAGTAAGACCCATGCCTTTCCCCAGATCAAGAAGCATCGGGGGGCCAAGAAGGAAAAGGGGGACTACTATGGTCCCTTTGCCAGCGCGGGCGCCGTGAACCGGACGCTGAACCAGCTGCAAAAGGTATTCCTCCTGCGCAACTGCACGGACGCGATGTTCGAAAGCCGGACCCGGCCGTGTCTGCTCTATCAGATCAAGCGGTGCTCCGCGCCCTGCGTGGGCTATATATCAGCCGAAGACTACGCCGCGACCGTAAACGACGCCGCCCAATTTCTGCAAGGACGGACAACACACATTCAAGAGACGCTGGCGGGCCAGATGTCCGCTGCCTCTGACGCGATGGAGTTTGAACGGGCCGCGGCGCTTCGGGACCGGATCAAGGCACTGACACAGGTCCAGACGGCACAGGGCATCAACCCACGCGGGGTGGCCGAGGCCGATGTCATCGCCCTGCATCTGGATGAAGGGCAGGCCTGTGTGCAGGTCTTCTTCATTCGGGCCAATCAGAACTGGGGCAATCACGACTACTATCCGCGCGTGGGGCAGGACGTGGATGCGTCAGAGGCAATGCAAGCCTTTGTCGGCCAGTTCTATTCGGACCGGGAACCACCCCGGATGCTGCTTTTGTCGCACGGTTTGGACGATCCCGATCTTGTTGCCGCGGCCCTCGCGGAAAAGGCAGGGCGCAAGGTCGAGATCATCGTACCGCAACGGGGCGAAAAGGCGGAGCTGGTATCCGGGGCCCAGCGGAACGCCCGCGAAAGTCTGGCCCGACGGCTGTCTGAGTCAGCAACACAAGGCAAGTTGCTGCGGGGCCTGGCTGAGGTCTTTGAGCTAGACGCGCCGCCTCGGCGCATCGAAGTTTACGACAACTCGCATATCATGGGAACCGATGCGGTGGGGGCCATGATCGTCGCAGGGGCCGAAGGGTTCGAGAAAAGCCAGTATCGCAAGTTCAACATCAGGGGGACAGAGATCACGCCCGGCGACGACTTCGGCATGATGAAAGAGGTGCTCACCCGCAGATTCTCGCGTTTGCTGAAAGAGGATCCGGATCGGGAAGGCACTGCATGGCCCGATCTTTTGCTGATCGACGGCGGCGCCGGCCAGGTCAGTGCGGTGCAGCAGATCCTAGAGGACCTCGGAGTCGAAGACGTGCCGATGGTCGGTGTCGCCAAAGGCGTCGACCGGGACGCCGGCAAGGAAGAGTTCCACAGAACGGGCAAACGCCCCATGGCGCTGCGGCACAACGATCCAATCCTCTACTTCGTGCAGCGCCTGCGCGACGAAGCCCACCGTTTTGCGATCGGTACCCACCGCGCCAAACGCGCCAAGAGTGTTGGCGCCACTCCGCTCGACGATGTGCCGGGCGTCGGGGCCACGCGGAAACGCGCGCTACTGGCCCATTTCGGCTCTGCCAAGGCGGTCGCGCGGGCCAACCTGGCCGATCTCAAGGCTGTCGACGGCATCTCTGAAAGCATCGCCCAGTCCCTCTATGATTTTTTCCATGACAAGGGCTGACCTGATAGAGCGCCTGCGGCGCATTCGAATTCTTTTCTGCCTCCGGCGGGGATATTTGTGGCGAGATGAGGAGCAACACGACGATCAGCTTTTTCTTGCCGAAAATATTCCCCCCGCAGGGTCCGCCCTCAAAGCCAGCACCGACATATGGCATCCGGGCTGGCGAACGGCTATGACACGAGCATGAACTGGACCCTGCCCAATATTTTGACCGTGTTGCGACTGTTCGCGGCCCCTGGGGTTGCGGTCATGTTTCTGTATTTTGCTCGTCCCTGGGCCGATTGGTATGCGCTTGCATTATTCGTGACGGCCGCGCTGACCGACTTCTTCGACGGCTATCTCGCTCGCGCGTGGAAGCAGGAATCGCGGTTCGGTGCGATGTTGGACCCGATTGCCGACAAAGCCATGGTGATCATTGCGCTTTTGGTGATCACAGGGTTTTCCGGAATGAACCCTTGGATTCTTCTGCCCGCGACCCTGATTTTGTTTCGCGAAGTCTTCGTTTCGGGACTGCGTGAGTTTTTGGGTTCGGATGCCAGCACTCTGAAGGTGACCCGCCTCGCGAAATGGAAGACGACCCTGCAGATGATCGCCATCGCGGTGTTATTTTCAACCGGAGCGTTCGAGCACTATTTTGGAATGGAGTCCTTTGGCATGGACCAGGAGATGATCTTTGAGATTCTTGCTGGTCGTGTCGAGGATACTTTGGGATTGGTCTGGAAGTACTACGGCATGATATACAGCTGGTACGCCGGGATCGTGCTTTTGTGGTGTGCGGCAGTGCTGACGCTGGCGACTGGATGGGATTACTTCAACAAGGCCCTCCCGTTCCTGAAGGGTTCGAAATGATCGATGTCCTCTACTTTGCCTGGGTGCGTGAACGGGTCGGTCTACCAAGAGAGCGGATCGAGACTGAGGCTGCAACAGTTGCCGACTTAGTCGCGGAATTGCGTGTCCGGGAAGCCCGCTACGATGCAGCCTTTTCGGATACCTCAGCTTTGCGTGTCGCGCTGGATAAGGAACTTTCCAGTTTTGACGCCTCTCTGAAGGGCGTCCGTGAGGTGGCCTTTTTCCCGCCTATGACCGGTGGCTGACATGGATGTGCGCGTTCAGTCAGAACTCTTTGATGCCGGGGCGGAGTTGACCCGTTTTTCCCTGGCCAGCGAAGGTGCCGGGGCAGTCGTGAGCTTTACCGGACTCGTCCGCGACGTTTCTGGTGGTTTGTCAGTCATGGAGATCGAGCATTATCCTGGCATGACCGAAAAGGCGATTGCGGACATCCTGGCCCAGGCCCAGTCCCGCTGGGACTTGTCCAACGCGATGGTCATCCATCGTTTTGGCCCTTTGAAGCCCGGCGATCAGATCATGATGGTGGCCACAGCGGCCCGCCATCGCGCTGCGGCGTTTGCATCGGCAGACTTTCTGATGGACTACCTCAAGTCCCGCGCCCCCTTCTGGAAGAAAGAAGTGACGGGCGAAGGCACTGGTTGGGTAGCCGCCCAGGACGAGGACGAGGCAGCGCTCAAGCGGTGGTGACCTCAGCCTTTGGCCAGGGCCGCGCAAGGTCTGTGCCGAGGGCACTGCACCAGGTGGTCATTGACCATGCCGGTGGCCTGCATAAAGGCATAGACAATCGTCGGGCCGCAAAACCGAAACCCTGCCTTCTTGAGATCCTTTGAGATTTGAGTGGACAGAGGAGTAAAGGCGGGCACGTCGGCGAGGCTGTGTCGTTCTGCCTGCAAGGCGACGCCGTCGACATAATTCCACAAGAAAGGCGCGAAGCCTTCCCGTTCCTCGATTGCCAGGTAGGCGCGGGCATTGCCGATGGTGGCTTCGATCTTGCCCCGGTGTCGGATGATGCCGGGGTCGCCAAGGCATCGCAGAACGTCTGCCTCGCCCCATGATGCGATCACGTCTGGTTTGAAATCGGCGAAGGCCGTCCGGAAATTGTCCCGTTTTTTCAAAATGGTTATCCAGCTGAGCCCGGCCTGAAATCCATCCAGAACAAGCTTTTCCCACAGGGCGCGCCCATCCCGTTCGGGGACCCCCCATTCGGTATCGTGGTAGTCAACATAGATGGGCTCTGATCCCGCCCAACCGCATCGTTTGTCCATTTTTCGCCCCCCAGAAAACAAGCACAATTCATGCCAAATTTCGGAACTTTAGACAACGTTAGCGGTTGTGGTGCCAGAGTGTCGGCGTCTGAAACGGAAACTCCTGATGCCTGCTCTAAACACCCAGAACCTTGACCCGGCTTTGCTGGAATCCTCGGATCCCCTGCAACAGGCCTTTGCCAGCCGCGATCAGGATGCGCCAAAGCTCGTCCGCGAGGCGATTGCTGCCAATCGCACCCAGCTTGCATTTCAACCCGTCCTGCAGGCCGGTCCTTCGGGGCAGGTCGCGTTCTACGAAGGATTGATCCGGGTTCTAGACGACGCTGGTCGGGTGATTCCCGCCCGCTACTTCATGTCAGAGGTCGAGGAAACGGTGCTTGGCCGCGACCTCGATTGTGCCAGTCTTCGCCTTGGTCTGGCAAAGTTGCACGCCAACCCCAAGCTGCGCCTGGCCATCAATATGTCCGCTCGTTCAATCGCCGATGGCCGCTGGCGAGATACGCTAGAGCGCGGCATCCGGCTTGGGGATGTCGGTGATCGTCTGATCCTTGAGATTTCCGAACAATCGGCGATGTTGCTGCCCGATGTCGTCGTCCGCTTTATGGAAGAGTTGCAGCCGCGCGGGGTTGCCTTTGCCCTTGATGACTTTGGGTCTGGGTTCATTGCGTTCCGCCACCTTAAGGATTTCTTCTTTGATCTGGCGAAGGTCGACAAGCATTTCATCAGATCGATCGATACAACCCCCGACAATCAGGTCCTGACCGAGGCGCTGATCAGCGTGGCCCATCAGTTCGAGATGTTTGTTGTCGCAGAAGGGGTCGAGACTCTCGAAGAGGCCGGGATGGTCCGCCATCTTGGAGTCGACTGCCTTCAAGGCTATCTTTTCGGTGTGCCGAAGGCATCGCTTTGATGACTTCGCGTTTCGGGTATGCGATCGTCCATACCCCTGGGAAATTCGTTGCCCTTCGCGCCTGCGCCCCCTAAACAAAGCCTGACCGGCGGGGAGGGGCCCGCGCATCCAAAGCGTGAGCCATACCCCGCAGCCTGGGACCGCACGTAAGAGGAGCACCCCTATGACCAACGTTGTTATCGCTTCAGCCGCACGCACCGCCGTGGGAAGCTTTGGGGGGTCATTTCAGAACACCCCCGCACATGATCTGGGAGCAGCCGTGCTGGCCGAAATCGCGGCGCGGGCTGGCGTCGACAAAAGTGAGATAAGCGAGACGATCCTCGGACAGGTTCTGACCGCCGCCCAAGGGCAAAACCCGGCCCGTCAGGCGCATATCAACGCGGGCTTTCCGCAGGAAAGCGCGGCGTGGAGCATCAACCAGGTCTGTGGCTCGGGTCTGCGGGCCGTTGCGCTGGCAGCGCAGCACATCATGCTGGGCGATGCCAAGATCGTGGCTGCTGGTGGCCAGGAGAACATGTCGATGTCACCCCATGCCGCAAACCTGCGTCAGGGCAAGAAGATGGGCGACATGACCTACATTGATACCATGATCCGTGATGGTCTTTGGGATGCCTTTAACGGCTACCACATGGGCCAAACCGCCGAGAACGTGGCCGAGCAGTGGCAGATCAGCCGCGAGATGCAGGACGAATTTGCCGTTGCCAGCCAGAACAAGGCTGAGGCCGCGCAAAAGGCAGGCAAGTTCGCGGATGAGATAGTGGCCTACACGATCGCGGGCCGCAAAGGCGATACCATCGTCGATCAGGACGAATACATTCGCCATGGTGCCACCATGGAGGCGATGCAAAAGCTGCGCCCCGCATTCACCAAGGACGGCACTGTCACGGCCGCCAATGCCAGCGGCCTGAATGACGGTGCTGCAGGTGCCCTGTTGATGTCGGCGGATGAGGCAGAGCGTCGGGGGATCGAACCTCTGGCCCGCATCGCATCCTACGCCACCGCCGGTCTGGACCCGTCGATCATGGGCGTCGGCCCGATCTATGCATCGCGCAAGGCGCTTGAAAAAGCGGGATGGAAGGTGTCGGACCTGGATCTGGTTGAGGCGAACGAGGCGTTTGCCGCGCAGGCCTGTGCCGTCAACAAGGACATGGGTTGGGACCCTGCCATCGTGAATGTGAACGGCGGCGCGATCGCTATCGGTCACCCCATCGGCGCGTCCGGTGCTCGGGTGCTGAACACCCTTTTGTTCGAGATGAAGCGGCGCGGTGCCAAGAAGGGCCTTGCGACCCTTTGCATCGGTGGCGGTATGGGCGTCGCCCTTTGTGTGGAGCGTTGATCTGACAGGATGGCGAGAGAAATCTCGCTATCACCGCGTAATAATATTGCGCAAAGACGTCGCAAGACATAATATCGTTTAAGTGAGAAAATTTCTGAGGAGGACATCCATGCCCCGTGTCGCAATCGTCACCGGAGGATCGCGCGGTATCGGCGCTGCCATTTCCAAGGCCCTGATGGCCGAAGGCTACGCCGTCGCTGCTACCTATGCCGGCAATGACGAGGCCGCCAAGGCCTTTACGGCCGAAACCGGCATCAAGACCTACAAATGGGATGTGTCCAATTACGAAGACTGCGCCAAGGGCGTGGCCCAGGTCACGGCTGACCTTGGCCCTGTCGATGTTCTGGTCAACAACGCTGGCATCACCCGGGATGCCCCGTTCCACAAGATGACGCCGGATCAATGGCATGCGGTCATCAACACCAATCTGACCGGTCTGTTCAACATGACCCATTCGGTCTGGCCCGGCATGCGCGAGCGGAAGTTCGGGCGTGTTGTCTCGATCTCGTCGATCAATGGTCAGAAGGGCCAGTTCGCCCAGGCGAACTACGCAGCGGCCAAGGCGGGTGACATCGGCTTTACCAAGGCGCTGGCCCAGGAAGGCGCGCGTGCTGGCATCACCGTTAACGTCGTTGCACCCGGCTACATCAATACCGAAATGATGAGCACGATCCCCGAAAAGGTGATGAACGATGTCATTCTTCCGCAGATCCCCGTCGGACGCCTTGGCGAACCGGATGAGATCGCGCGGGCGGTTGTCTTTCTGGCCTCGGATGAAGCCGGCTTTATCACCGGGTCAACCCTGTCTGCCAATGGCGGCCAGTACATGATCTGACGCGATCTGCGTTACGCTTGCAAAAAGGGCCGGTCCATCAGGGCCGGCCCTTTCGCTTTTTCGGGATCACCGCCCCCGGGTCCGGCCAATCAGCCAGTCAAAGGCGGCCTGAACGGCGCGGGCGCGTTCCTCGTGGGCGCGGTCGATTGCGTTTCGGGTACGGGTCTGTGCGCTTGCCTTGATCATCTTGTATCTCCATTCGGATAAGTATTGCTGTTCTGTACCCAAGATGAGCCTTTCCTGGTATTCTTACAAACGAGACTTTCCAGATGGTCGGTTAAGTAATACTGTCCTGAAATGATCGACCGCCTCCCTCCTTTGACTGCCCTTCGGGCCTTTGACGCCGCCGCCCGGCACATGTCGTTTGCTGCAGCAGCGGCCGAGCTTAACGTGACCCCCGCCGCGCTGTCGTTTCAGATCAAGTCCCTTGAAGAGCATCTGGGCCAGCCGGTCTTTCGCCGCCTTAACCGCGCGGTCGAACTGACGGCAGCTGGCCGCGCATTGGCCCCCGGGGCGGCAAATGGCTTTGCCACGTTGACCGCCGCCTGGCGAGCCGCCCGTCGTTTGGGCGATACCCGGACTTTGACGGTTACGGCGGGTCCGGGGTTCACGGCCCAATGGCTTGCCCCGCGCATGTTTGCCTTCGCTACGGCCCACCCCGAGATTGAGTTAAGGTTTTCAGCCAGTCTGCGGCTGATGGATTTCGACAGGGACGAGGTCGACGTGGCCATCCGGTTTGGACAGGGCGACGATCGGGGGCTGTACTCCCGCAAGATCATTGATGAGTGGTTGACGCCGATGGTCGCCCCGGCGTTGGCAGAGGGGCTGGTCCGGCCGGCCGACCTTGCCCGTCTGCCACTGTTACATCAGGACGATGTCGCGTTTCTGGGTCCGTCGGTGGGTTGGCCGGGATGGTTCGCCGCTGCGGGACTGCCGCCCCCGCCCGAGGGGGGCGTACGGTTCAGCCAGGCAGATCATGCGGTCAATGCCGCGATTTCCGGGGCGGGGGCCATCATGGGCCGGGTGTCGATGACCGAACGGGCCCTGCGCGAAGGGAGGCTGGTGATGCCTTTCGCCTTGACCCTTCGGGCAAATGCCGCCTATCGCATCGTCTGCCAAAAGGGGAGCGAGACGCGCCCCCAGATCGCGCAGTTCATCGAGTGGGTGGCAAGCGAGGTTTCGGACATCGAGCCGCTGACCGCTACCCGCGTCTTTGCAAAGGATGCAAAGTGACCCGACCCTTGGCGAGCCTGATCGGCTTTGGCGCTGTCCTGCTTTGGGCGCTTCTGGCTGTGCTGACGGTGAAATCGGCCCCGGTTCCGCCATTGCAGTTGAACGCGGTTTGCTTTGCGCTTGGTGGCGCGGTCGGGCTTGTTTGGTCAATTGCATCGGGCACGCTTGGGGCGCTGCGTTGGGTCCCGATGCGGGTCTACCTATTCGGGACAGCGGGTCTTTTTGGCTATCATCTTCTGTACTTTTCCGCCCTGCGGATGGCCCCGCCGGCAGAGGCGGGGTTGATCGCCTATCTCTGGCCGTTGCTGATTGTCTTGTTCTCCGGCCTTTTGCCGGGGGAACGGCTGCGGGCTGGGCATGTCCTGGGGGCCATCGTCAGCTTTGCCGGGGCGGCCCTGATCGTGTCTACGGGCGGCAACGGGTTCACTGTCGCGAACCTGCCCGGCTATGGTCTGGCGCTTTTGTGTGCCCTGTTCTGGTCAACCTATTCGGTGGTGTCGCGCGGCTTTGGTACCGTGCCGACGGCCAGTGTGACGGTGTTCTGCCTGGCCTCGGCCGCCTTGTCGCTTGTTGCGCACCTCGCGGTTGAAACGACGGCATGGCCAGAAACAGGCAGAGGCTGGGCGGCCATGATCAGCCTTGGCCTTGGCCCGGTGGGACTGGCCTTCTTCTTGTGGGATGTGGGGGTCAAGCGGGGGGACATCCAGCTTTTGGGCGTTGCGTCCTACGCCGCGCCGCTGTTGTCGACCCTTGTACTTGTGGCATTCGGGGTTTCCGCGCCGTCCAGCAGCCTGATTCTGGCTGCGGTATTGATCACGACCGGGGCCGCGCTTGCCGCATGGGCAAGCGCGCGTGGTCCCATGATCAGTGCGTCGACAGACGAGTGATTTCTTCCTTCAGGTGAAGCTTTTGTTTCTTCATCTTGGCGATTTCAAAGTCATTCACCGCAGGGCTTCGCTGGGCAGCCTCCACAGCTTCTGACAGGCTCTGATGCTTCTTCCTAAGTTCCTCGACATGCGACATCACGCTCATGGTGGTCCTCCTGTTTAGGTGTCACTTGGCAGCAAACAAAGTGCACCACACTTTTACAATTCTGTCACGTGGCTTTGCAGCGCATGCGACAACTAGCAGTGTTTCGCCTAAAGGTTGTGCAAAGCTTAATTGAACTGTGTCAGCGCCGCGGCGTCGCGCAGGATAGCCGCCACCTGAGGGGCGTAATCGTCGCGATCGGCCAGGTGATTGGTCCCTTCATGGAGAATCAGCGGCGCCAAAAGCCGGAAGGGTGCGCGCCCTTCCTTGCGGGCCTGAACGATCACCCGATCGGCTGGCCGCGACGTGCGGCCCGCCAAAGGGAGCACCACGACCGAGCCCAGCCGCCCTTCCAGCCCTGCAAGGATCTCGGGCAGCCGTTCGGCGCGTTGGATCATGGTGAGGCATCCCCGAGGCGCGAGCCGACGCGCCGCTGCGGCGATCCAGTCGGATAGCGGTGTCTGACCGGCAAAGGCAATATCGCGCCCCGGATCCAGCGAGGCGCTGCCCTTGTCCCGCCCATAGTAGGGGGGGTTGGCGATGACATGGTTGAACCTCTGGGCTTTTACCTCGGCCGGAAAGGTGCGCAGATCGGCGTCGTGGACCACAGCCTCAATGCCATTGCGAAGGGCATTCTGCCGGGCAAGGGCGGCATAGTCGGGCTGAAGCTCTATCCCGCACAAGGCCACTCCGGGCACCCGCGTCGCAAGGCACAGCATCGCAGCCCCCGCCCCGCATCCCAGTTCCAAAACTGTGTCGCCTGCGCGGGCACTTACAGATGCGGCCAGCAGAACGGGGTCGACACCGGCCCGGTACCCCTTGCGCGGTTGCAGCAGCCTCAACTGCCCGCCCAGAAAGGCGTCGTCGGTCAGATCGGTGGTGTCGGGCCTATCGGCCGAGGTCGATGTCATTGTCCCGCATCGCCTGCTCGGCCTCTTCGAGATCGCCATCGCGCACCATCAGGCGGCGCGGCAAAATGCCTATGGACCCTTCGAGGACGCTCATATTTACGTCCATTTCAAAGCAGTCTATACCCTCGCCGTTCAGCAGGGCCTTGGCAAAGGCGATGACCGTAGGGTCGTTGGTGCGCAAAAGCTCTCTCATAAACAATCAGCTAAGGTCTCTTGCGGCCTTTGTCGAGGAAGTGACGAACTGAAAATGGGCCTCGATTCCGCTGCTACCAAACCACATGAACGTCTGGCCCAGGCCCTTGCCGGGGATCTGGAGCAAGTGAACACCATGATCCGGGCGCGTATGGCGTCCGAGCATGCGCCGCGCATCCCGCAAGTCACCGCCCATCTGGTCGAGGCCGGGGGCAAGCGGCTGCGACCGATGCTGACCCTGGCTGCGGCTCGGTTGTGCGGCTATGACGGTCCGTTTCATATCCACCTCGCCTCGACGGTAGAGTTTATTCACACCGCGACCCTACTTCACGACGACGTGGTCGATGAAAGCAACCAACGGCGCGGGCGCCCGACGGCGAACCTGCTTTGGGACAACACATCCTCAGTCTTGGTGGGCGATTACCTTTTTGCCCGCTCCTTTCAATTGATGGTCGAAACGGGGTCGCTGCGTGTCCTTGATATCTTGGCCAACGCAGCCGCCACGATTGCCGAGGGCGAGGTGTTGCAGCTGACCGCGGCCCGCAATCTTGAAACCACCGAAGACATCTACCTCAAGGTTGTGCGGGGCAAGACGGCAGCGCTGTTTTCCGCCGCGACCGAGGTCGGGGGTGTTATCGCAGGGGCGGACGAGGCTGTAGTGAAGGCGCTGTTTGCCTATGGCGATGCCCTGGGCGTGTCGTTCCAGATCGTCGACGATTTGCTGGACTATGGCGGCACCGCTGCCACCGGTAAGGACATCGGCGATGATTTCCGGGAAGGCAAGCTGACCCTGCCGGTCATCCGCGCCATTGCCGCCGCCGATGAGGAGGAGCGTGCCTTCTGGGCGCGGACTATCGGCAAGGGCAAGGTTGCCGACGGCGATCTTGAGACCGCCCTGGCCCTGCTGACGCGCCACGACACCCTTAACAGGACCCGTCAGGACGCCATTGACTGGGCGGCCACGGCCAAGGCTGCATTGGATGACGTTCCCGCCCATGATCTGCGCGATATGCTGCGCGATCTGGCTGACTACGTGGTTGCCCGCCTCGTCTGACCTGTCATGTCAGCAAGGGGGCAGGCGCTGTCCACCAGCCCATATGGCTGATTTGAATGGCCCGGCTGACCCGGCGCGCTGCGCCCATGTCGGGGACCAGCGCTACGCAGGTTGCCCCTGATCCCGACATGACAGCGGCCCCAACAAGTGGATGCCGCCGAAGCTGCGTCAAGGCCGTTTCAATTTCCGGGGCAATCCGCGCGGCCGGGGCCAGCATGTCGTTGCGCTGGGTGTTCAGCCATCCGCAGAAGGCGGCGTAATCCATCCCTTCCGGGATTTCCGCCATTGGGGGATTGTCCCGTGAGCGTAGGGTGCGAAACACCTCTGCTGTCGGCACGGCAACACCGGGATTGACCAGGACAAGGCCGCAGGGCGGCAAAGTCGGTGCGGGGCTCAGGTCTTCGCCAATGCCGCGCATTCGGACGGGGGCTGGCGCATGGCAGCAGACAGGCACATCGGCCCCCAGTGCCAGGACCGCCGGGTCATCATCGGCCAGCGGTGCAACGTTCCACAATTTGGCCAGCAAGGCGAGGGTCGCCGCCGCATCCGAAGATCCGCTTCCCAGTCCGGCGGCATGGGGCAGGGACTTGGTCAGGCGGATCGCCGCCCCCAGCGTCACGCCCCGAGCGGACCGAAGCGCTTCTGCTGCCTTGAGGACGAGGTTGCGCCCGTCGGTCGGCACGCCTGCCGCAAAAGGCCCTGTGACTGTCAGCGTCAGATCGCGTGACAATGTCGCCTCGATCTGATCGCCCAGACCGGCAAACACGACGAGACTGTCGAGGAGGTGGTACCCGTCCGACCGCTGGCCCGTAATATGGAGGGTCAGATTTATCTTGGCCGGTGCATGTCCCGGACGGCCTGGTTCCATATCATAGGTCCTGTGACATGTTCAGAGTACTTGGGTCCGCTTCTTCCATCAGGACCGCGTCCAACCCTATCTCAAGCTTGCGACGGATGCGGGCCGCCTCTTCCGGGGGCGGGTCAAAGGACAGGGCGCGGTTCCATTGAAAGCGCGCTTCGAGAATGCGTCCAACGCTCCAATAAACGTCCCCGAGGTGATCGTTGACCACCGGATCGACGGGCTCAAGCTCGGCCGCGCGTTCCATCGGTTCGACCGATTCTTCGACCCGGCCAAGGACAAACAGGGCCCAGCCAAGGCTGTCCACAATCGCCCCGTTCTGAGGCTCTTCGCGCACCGCCCGCTCGATCATTTCCAGCGCCTCGTCCAGCTTCTCGCCGCGTTCGACGAGGGAGTATCCAAGGTAGTTCAGGACCTGCGGCTGGTTTGGGTTGCGGGCGAGGGCAGCGCGGAAATCTGCCTCGGCGGAGGGCCATTGGTCCGTCAGATGATTGGTGATGCCGCGCATGTAATAAACGAACCACAACCTTGGGTCGGTTTGTGGCATCAGGGCCAAGGCCTTGGAGTAGGCCTCACCTGCTTCGGGTAGCCTTTCTGCCCGGCGCAGAGTGTCGCCCAGGTTGGCAAAGCCCATCGGATATTCTGGAAAGGCCCGGACCAACTGTTGAAGGACCTCGATCGCCCGCTCGACCTGACCGTCCTTGCGTAGGACCTCTGCCCTGCCAAGCTCGGCCTGATGGAAGGCCGGATCGTCCTGTGGGACAAGCGTATAAGCGGCATTGGCCAAATCGTAGTTGCCCAGACTTTCAAGCAGTGTGGCCGAAAGGATAGCGACCTCGGCGTCCCGTGGGCTAAGGGTCTGAGCGATCCGGGCATAAAGCAGGACATAGGCCTCTGGCGTGTCGGCCTGAAGGACAAGCGCGACCGAGTTGTAGACCTCTGCCAGCCCCTCCCGCGCACTGGGAACCATGTTGAAAGGAATTGCCTCAGACCCGGACAAGCGTTCGCGAAGGGTATCCAGATAGGGGTCCGAATTACCGCTGAACGCGGCATTGAGCAGAGCAATCGCCTGATCGTTCTGGCCCAGCTGGCTCAGGATTTGGGCGTAGGCGATGATCGATCTACGGCTGCGCGGAAGCCCTTCTTCAGGGGGCAGCGACAGGATAGCTTGCGCCGCTTCGAAATCACCGACGGACGCAAGCGCCAGCGCCTTGTGATAGAGGCCAAAGCTGCGCAGCCCCCGTGTTTCGATCATCTCGTCAAAGGCCACCAAGGCCTGGTCCATTCGGCCCAGGCCGACAAAGGCCCAGCCCCGGGTCAGGCCATCAACAAGGGGGCTGACTACATGACCGGCCTCGTGCGCATCAAAGATTTCCGACCAATCGCCCCGGATAGCTGCGTCAGCGGCAAGGACCATGTTGCTAAGCTGGCTTTCGATCCCGGCGCTTCTTGCGGCCTGGGCCACGTCCACTGCACCCAAAGGATCGCCCACGCCGATGCGCGATGCGATCAGGTTCTCGATCAGCGCCGGATTGCCCGGATCAGCACTTAGGGCTTGGGCGAACCAGGTCGCCGCCGCCATGAAATCATTATCACCCGCAGCCGAATTTCCGGCCAGATAGGCCCCTGCGTTCACCTCGGCCGACACGGTCGCCGGGAGCGGTGCGAGGGCGCAAATCAGGGCAAAACTGTAAAGGATCCGTTTGGTCATGGTCTGCCGTCTCCTGCCCATATCTTTTAAACCAAGGGTAGGCTCTGGCGACGGCAAGGGCAATCGAATGACCGGAAAGAAAGGGCGCCGAAGCCGTTTCCGGCGCCCTTTTGCTCATCACATGTTCGGGTAGTTCGGTCCGTCACCACCTTGAGGAACCGTCCAGGTGATGTTCTGGCTTGGATCCTTGATGTCGCATGTCTTGCAGTGGACACAGTTCTGGAAGTTGATCTGGAACCGGGTCTCGGGCCCTTCACCGACAAATTCGTAGACGCCAGCCGGGCAATAGCGGGCCGACGGTCCGGCATAGTCCCTCAGGTTGGTCAGAACCGGCACGTCCTTGTCGGCCAACCGCAGATGGGCCGGTTGGCTTTCCTCGTGGTTGGTAAAGGAGAACGCTACGTTCGTCAGGCGGTCGAAGGACAGGGTTCCATCCGGCTTGGGATAGTCGATGGGCGTGTGACGAACCGCTTTTTCCGTCGATTCCGCGTCGGATTTCCCATGTCTCAGCGTCCCCAGCAGCGACAGGCCAAAGAGGTTGTTCGTCCACATGTCAAAGCCGCCCAGCCCCAGAGAGGCCAGAAGCCCGTACTTTGACCAAAGCGGTTTGACGTTGCGCACCTTCTTGAGATCGGCCCCGATCGGCCCCTCGCGCACGGCCTTGTCATAGTCAGTCAGCGTGTCGCCCGACCGGCCAGCCTGAATGGCGGCATGCGCGGCCTCGGCGGCATGGATGCCAGAGAGCATCGCGTTGTGGTTGCCCTTGATCCGCGGGACGTTGACCATCCCGGCCGAGCAGCCCAGCAATGCCCCACCCGGAAACGCGGTATCGGGCATGGATTGCCAGCCGCCCTCGGTGATGGCGCGGGCACCGTAGGCGATCCGCTTGCCACCTTTCAGAAGCTCGGCCACCATCGGGTGGTGCTTGAACCGCTGGAATTCCATATAGGGAAAGAGATGCGGGTTCTTGTAGTTCAGGTGAACGACAAAGCCGACGTAGACCTGATTGTTTTCAAGATGGTAGATGAACGATCCGCCACCCGCATTGCTTCCCAGCGGCCAGCCCATGGTATGGGTCACGCGGCCTTCATGGTGCTTGGCGGGATCAATCTCCCACAATTCTTTCATCCCCAGACCATACTTCTGGGTGTCGTGATCCTCATCAAGTCCGAACTTGGCGATTACCTGTTTGGACAGCGATCCGCGGACGCCTTCGCCCAGCAGGACGTACTTGCCATGCAACTCCATCCCCGGTTCGTAGTTCGGACCATGGGTGCCGTCCGCGTTCTTGCCAAACTCGCCCGCCACGACGCCTTTGACACTGCCATCCTCGGCATAGACGAGTTCCGAGCAGGACATGCCGGGGAAAATCTCGACGCCCATTTCCTCGGCCTGTTCTGCCATCCAGCGGCAGACGTTGCCCATCGACACGATGTAGGTGCCATGATTGCTCATCAACGGGGGCATCAGGGCATTGGGGATGCGCAGCTGGCCACCCTCGCCCAACATGTAGAACCGGTCCTCGCGCACAGGGACGGTGACGGGCGCGCCTTTTTCCTTCCAGTCAGGCATCAGACGGTCGAGGCCTGATGTATCCAGAACGGCACCGGACAGGATGTGGGCACCGACCTCGGACCCCTTTTCCAGAACAACGACGCTAAGGTCGGGGTCCAGTTGCTTAAGATGGATGGCAGCTGAAAGACCAGACGGGCCAGCCCCTACGATCACCACATCGTATTCCATTGCCTCGCGTGCTATCTCGGTCATATGTCTATCCTCGTTGCCGTCGGGTCCCTGACATGAGGGGTTAACTTAGCCCGGCGGTTCGGGCAATCAGGACATCGCGTTAAATTCCCATATCGCGACGACCTTCCGCCCACCTGACGTGGCAGGAGTTGACAAGTTCTTGCTAACTTATTCCTGTGATCTTGGGTTATGCGACCGAAGTTGCTAGACACCTCCGATGTGACGCGCAAAAGGCGAGAGTAATGGACAAGATACCGCTGACCAAGGCCGGCTATGACGCCCTGAATGTTGAGCTGAAGACGCTCAAGTCGGTAGAGCGACCGGCGATCATCGCGGCTATTGCCGAGGCGCGAGCCCATGGTGATCTGTCCGAGAATGCCGAGTACCACTCGGCAAAGGAAAAACAGTCTTTCATCGAGGGGAGGATCAAAGAGCTGGAGGGCGCTATTTCGCTTGCCGATGTCATCGATACCTCCAAGCTGTCGGGGTCTATCAAGTTCGGGGCGACCGTCGCCTTGGTCGATGAGGACACTGACGAGGAAAAGACCTACCAGATCGTCGGCGAATACGAGGCCGACATCGAAAACGGACGTTTGAACATCAAATCGCCGTTGGCGCGGGCCTTGATCGGAAAGACAGAGGGCGACAGCGTGGAAGTGCGGACCCCGGGGGGCGAGCGCAGCTACGAAATTCTTCAGGTTACCTTTCGCTAGCCGGGCGTCCGCGCCCGGCCTGCCATTGAGATTATTCTAAGGTGCCAGGGGCCTGATATGGCAGAAAAGCAAACCAAGATGGAGCGGCCGAATCTGGCTCTTGCTCCGCGTGAGTTCGATGGCGTTTCGTCGGGCGAACTGATTGCCATCTTGCTCAGTCTGCTATGGCTTGTGGGTATCGGCGCCTTCTTCGTGTTTTTTGCCGAGTCGTCGGACGACGGTTCAATGGCCGGCCTGCAAATCGTCATGACCTGGCTCGCAATCCTGATGCCACTGGCGATAGTCTGGTTGGCTGCGGGTGTGGTTCGCACCGGCCGCGTGATGCGCGAGGAAAGTCGCAGGTTGCAATCGACAATCGATGTCCTCCGCCTGGCGATCCAGGCCGACCGGCAAGGACATGACCGCATCACGATAAAGCCCGAAGCGGCGTCCGAAGTCGAAAAGAAGCTGGCCGAGATCGCGCAAAGCACCAAACAAACCGAGGCGGTGTTGGCAACCTTCACCTCGTCGCGGCAGGCGGCGCGGCCTGCTTTGCCGACGCCCTCTTCGACGCCGCGCAGAACGACCGTGGAAGAACAGCCCGTGCTTGCCCTTGGAACGCCTGTCGAAGAGATCGGCCCCCCATTGTCGAGAGAAGACTTGATCCGGGCCATGAACTTTCCCGACAACGAGAATGACAAGGAAGGCTTTGGTGCTTTGCGTCGTGCCTTGCGGGACCGTACCGCCCGCCAACTTATCCAGGCAAGCCAGGATGTGCTGACCTTGCTTAGCCAGGATGGTATCTACATGGACGACCTGCGCCCTGATCGCGCCCGCCCAGAGGTCTGGCGTCGCTTTGCCAAGGGTGAAAGGGGCCGGGCGGTGGCAAGCCTGGGTGGCATCCGCGACCGGTCCTCACTTGCACTGACAGCAGGGCGGATGCGCGAGGATACGATCTTTCGGGATTCGGCCCACCATTTCCTTAGGCTTTTCGACAGGACCCTGACGGCGCTCGAGGTCGAGGCTTCGGACGAAGATATTTCGGACATGTCCGAAACCCGCACCGCTCGGGCCTTTATGTTGCTCGGACGCGCCACCGGGGCCTTCGACTAGGGGCGGCTCCGTCAGGCGTATCGCCTGACAATCCTTTGCCCCGTCAGGCGATACGCCTGACCATCGTCGTCGCCGAACGAAAGCCAAAGATATATCGGGCGAAACCGGTCGACTGGGTCGACACGGCCTCAAAACCGCGACGTTCGTACAAGGCCCGCGCCCGTTCATTGCTGTCGATCACGTCCAGCCGAACCTCGCCATAGCCTCGGGATGCGGCTTCGGCGACGATAGCCTCAAGCAGGTGCGATCCGACGCCCGCGCCCCGCGCTGCCGGATCCACAAAGATGCCGTCCATCAAAAAGCGGACGTTTTCCACATCCCGTTCCAGAAACGCAAGAATTCCGACGCGAACAAGCGCACCGATCCAGCCGTAGACAGAGGCCATGTCCCTTATGCTGCCGTCCACCAGCGCGCCTTGCGCTGTCTTGAACCCTGCAACCCCCAAAAGTTGTCCGCGACTGTCATGGGCACAGATTGCGTGATCTTTGGAGAGGACCCGACGAATATAGGTCAGCGCCTTTTCACGGGGCCCCAGAGTGCGCCCTAGCTTGGCCCCGAACGCCTCCCAATAGAGAGTGGCAATCCGCTCTCTCTCATGTTCGGCAAAACCCTTGGATATTCTCACAAAACCTCCCTGTGACGGGGCCAATTGGGGCAACACACATAACGGCGACACTGACGACTTTGGATAATGCCAGACTCTCATCAATAATCCAGAACTTACGTCGGGATGACCTGCCGGGTTGCTGTCAATTGCCAATCCGTCAGCTTCGCTTTACCTGCGTTGCAACGGGGTAGGGAATGGACATGCAGGACGTCTCGCCAAAGTCAGTGTTTTGGTTGGGAGTCCGGGATGGGCTGCCGTTCCTGCTGGTCGTGGCTCCGTTTGCCCTGTTGTTCGGGGTCGTTTCCGCCGAGGCGGGTTTGCCGATCGCGCAGACGATGGCCTTTTCGGTGGCGGTCTTTGCCGGTGCGGCCCAGTTCACTGCGCTCCAATTGCTTCAGGACAATGTCCCGACTGTCATCGTGATCCTCACGGCTTTGGCCGTAAACACGCGGATGGCTATGTATTCGGCGGCCCTGACACCCTACCTTGGCCAGGCCCCCCTTGGGACACGGATTGCGGTGTCTTATTTCCTTGTCGACCAAAGCTATGCCTGTGCCTCTGTCCGGTTTGACGAAAACCGGGACTGGTCTGTGTCGGCACGGATTGCCTATTTCTTTGGAACTGTCTGTCCGGTCTACCCCGTTTGGATGGGGACAACGCTTGTCGGTGCGCTTGTCGGGTCAACGATCCCCGGTTGGCTGGCGCTGGATTTTGCCCTGCCGATCTGTTTCCTGGCGGTGATTGCCCCGATGTTGCGCACGCTAGCACATCGGTCGGCGGCGCTGACCTCGATCACCATGGCTCTTGCACTCGCCTGGATGCCCTTCAACCTCGGTCTTCTCATTGCGGCCGTACTTGCGATGATGGTCGGGGCCCAGGTGGAACTCTGGCAAATCCGCAAAAACCAGGGGGCAGTGACATGAGTTCGCCGACCACGATTTGGATCGTCATTCTTGCCCTTGCTCTTGGATCGTTCGCTCTGCGGTTCTCATTCCTTGGGCTTATTGGTGGGCGACCCATGCCAGACTGGCTGTTGCGGCACCTGCGATATGCCGCTGTGGCCGTGTTGCCGGGGCTTGTGGCGCCCCTTATCCTCTGGCCTGCGGCCAACAACGGTGAACTGGACCCCGCCCGCCTCTTTGCTGCCGGGTTGACGCTGGCCGTAGGACTGGTCACGCGAAATGTGCTGGCGGCCATGGCAGCCGGGGCCTTTGCGCTTTATGCCACATTGGGGGGCATGGCGCTGGCCGGGTTCTAGCCCGAGCTGCCCGCCGATTGAGCGGCCAATTGGGCGTCAAACGCCGCAACGGCCTCTTCTTTGTTGTCAGAGTCGTATTCCCGATGCTCGAATGTCTGGACACCCGGCAGCTTCGAAAATTGCCTGAGCAGATTGTCCGGAAAGAGCGTCGGACGAAAGTACTCGGGGCCAACGCTGTCCCGCAGGACGTGGGTTGTGGCCCGGGTGCAGGCCGCCTTGGGCACAGGTCCATAGTCCATGACAAGCCTGAGTGCGGTTTCCGCAATCTGGGGGGAAACCTCAACATATTGCTCGACCACAAAGTACGTCGATCGGGCGTGATATGTCCGGTAAAAGTCTAGAACGGTCGGCGAGATGCCATAGATTACGTCGTTCCGTTCGGCGAGCGAGGGATGGGCAAAGGTTCCGGCCGGGTCAAAGATGACCCTTTGGCTGGCACTCACCATCAGGCCGGTATGGGCGCCATTTTCCGTGCCTACATTTTTCATCGTAAAGAGGGTTAGCGCAGTCGGGCCGCTATGGCGGTAGGTCACACGCTCGATGAACTCATCGTCAGCCCAAACGCTTGGCGCCCCGCATCCGGCGGCCAAAAGGGGCAAGCCAGCGAGAACGGCTCGCCGACCGATACCGTTGGTCACTGTTCCCAACGGTCCGCTCCTCACCCGTTGATAAGGGCCAAAAGAACGAGGGCCACCACGATCACGATCGATGTGCGGGTCACCATGCTGATAAAGCCGTCAAATGTCTTTTCCTGGGTCGAGATGTCCATCTCGCCATGCTTGTGCTCTGCCATGTTGGTCTCCTGTCGCGCTGGGCATCAATCCGATGCCTCCGGTTAGCTTATCTTCGGGGCGCTGTCACGCCCGGTTGGCTCGTCATTCTGTCGCATTGTCCATATCCTCAAGGTCCCTCGCCAAGCGAAACCCGATGCGGCGCGGGGCTTCCGCCTCAGCCATCTTGGGCAAGGCGCGCAGCATAACGTTAAGCTGGGTGACATGCTGGACAAGCTGGGTCCTCGCCCCCTGGGGGTCGGTTCCGAAGAACGTCACGAGATCGGGATCAAAGTAGCCCAGGCCTTCGATCCGGATCACACCCGCATCGCCGCCGGTAAAGCCCATTGCGACCTCATGGGCATTGTCCAGTTGGGCTTCAAAGTTGCGGACATAAAGGATCAGGCGTTCATAAGCCCAGCGGGCAGGGCTTTTGGTATCGCTCGATTCTCGCAGGGCAGGGGGCAGGGTCTCCTCGCAAGGCCGGGGCTGGTTGGGGTCGGTATGCACCTCATGGACGCGGGGCAATGCTCTGGCCATGGCCTGTGCTTCCTCGGCCTCAGCCGTCGTTGCGATGTCGGGGTCCATAGCCATCCTTTGCAAAGTCAGCCGATCACAACGGCGGGTCGGTAGTGTCCTGAATTTCCTGCAAGACGAAGCTGGCCCAGATGTCGGACGAGCGATACCCTAGAAATCAGACGGGTGCAGAATGCTCCAAAGGCAGTGACATCGGCAACCCATACCCCAAGCACATAATCGAGATCGGCGGTTATCCGGTAGGAACCCACCGCTTTTTCTTGCCCCAAAAATTCCCCCCGGAGGGTCCTCACGTTCCACCGGCGCAGCCTGCAGGACCTATCAAAGCGCCTGCCAAAGCCAGGCGCCATCCGGCCCAGGCCAGCGTCGGACCTTGCCCGTCTGATGCAGGTGGTTGAGGTGCCCAACCGCTTCAACCAGGGCCAGGCCGTATTCACTCGGTCCAATGGCGCGACGATACAGTGGTGAAAAACACGCGCCTGCGACCCGGGGTTCCGACAGCCAGTCCAGAAGGCGATCCAGTCCCGCCTCGATCCCGCCGACCATCTGATCCAGCCTTTGCGGTAGTCCGGTGAATGGCAGCTTGTGGCCGGGCAGCACCACATGGTCTTCGCGGGCAAAGGGCGTCAGATGGGCACAGGATGTCAGCCAATCGCCGACCGGGTCGGCCTCGGGTTCCGTCGCATAGACGCCAAGGTTGGGGCTGATCTTCGGCAACAACTGATCCCCGCCCAGCACAAGGCTGTCATCCAGGCTCCAGAAGGTCGCATGTTCCGGGGCATGCCCATGTCCCATCCGAACATCCCAGGACCGGCCGCCGATCTGGACCACCTCGCTGTCCAACAGGCGCCGATATCCCAAAGGAAGAGGGGCAACGCAGTCGGCATAGTTGAAGGGTCGTTCCCCGCGGCGATTTTCAAAGATGGCAGGGTCCATGCCGGACTTGCGGTAAAAGGCCAGGGTTTCCTCAAGGTAAGTCGATTGCTTGTCCAGAACCATCATCCGGGCCATGAGCCAGCCGGTGCGGGGCATCCATAACTCGGCCCCCTGTTGGATGAACCAACCGGCAAGGCCGACGTGATCGGGATGGTGATGGGTCACGATGACCCGCCTGACCGGTCGACCGCCCAATGGACCGCTCAGTACAGCCTCCCAGATCTTGCGGGATCTCTTGGAGGCAAATCCGGTATCCACAATTGTCCAGCCATCGCCATCATCCAGCGCGTAGCAGTTGACATGATCCAGGGCCATTGGCAGGGGTATCCGTATCCATAGGACCCCGTGACCGATGGTCACGGCTTCACCTTCCTTCGGAGGCTCCCCAAACGGATACCGAAGCGGGGCGAGGTTACCGTCTGTCATATCCCGGCCTCAGGCCGCCAGGTCATCAGGGCTAAGCGCCATAAGGTCATCGGCCCCTTCGCGGACCTGTGCCAGAAGGCTGGCATGTTCCGGCAACAGACGCCGGATAAAATAGGTGGCAAGGCGCAGACGGGAGGTGTCACCGCTTGTTGCGGCAACAAGATGCGCTTGTGCCCCCAGGATCAGGGCAAAGGCGCGCAGGTAGGGCACGGCACCGGCATTGCGATCGTCCGCACCGGTCCGGGATACCATCCACTCCGTACATTCCCGCAAGCTTTCGGCAGCTTCCCAGACGGCCTCGGCCAGATCGGGAAGGGCCTCCCTTGCCTGTTCGGCCCGGTCACAGACCTCTTCCAAAAGCCGGTAGGCCGCCTCGCCCCCGTCCATCAGCTTGCGGCCAACGAGGTCCATCGCCTGAATGCCATTGGTACCTTCGTAGATCGCCGTCACCCGAACATCGCGGCAATACTGGGCGGCCCCGGTTTCCTCGATGAACCCCATCCCGCCATGCACCTGAACGCCAAGGCCCGACACGCTAATCCCTGTATCTGTGCCATAGGCCTTGGCAATGGGTGTCAGGAGGGCAGCCCGGGCCTTCCAGAGCGGATCGCCGGTCGCTGTCCCCATATCGATCGCGACGGCGAGGGACATGGCGATCGCGCGGGCGGCAAAGGTTTCGGCCCGCATTGCAGCCAGCATCCGCCGCACATCCGCATGTTCGACGATGCTACCCGTGCCGCCGGCGCGGCCCTGTTTGCGGTCCATGGCATAGGTCAGCGCATGTTGGGTCGCAGCCTCCGCAACGCCGATCCCCTGCACTCCGACACCCAGTCGGGCGTTGTTCATCATGGTGAACATCGCGGCCATCCCGCCATGCTTAGACCCGACCAGCCAGCCGGTGGCCCCCTCATAGGCCATGACGGCAGTGGGCGAGCCATGAAGCCCCATCTTGTGTTCAAGGCTGACCACTCGCAGGTTGTTGCGGGTACCGGGCGCACCATTGGCGTCCGGGATCAGCTTGGGCAC
>JAQWWH010000048.1 GCA_029255105.1 Flavimaricola sp.
CAACTTGGCGGGGCTGATCCCGGGCAGCTGGGGCAGGCGGCCCGGATCGGGGCGGATTATGGCTATGACGAGATCAACCTGAACTGTGGTTGCCCGTCGGATCGCGTGCAATCGGGGTCGTTCGGGGCGGTGCTTATGGAAAGCCCGGATCTGGTGGCCGACTGCGTGGCCGAAATGATCGCGGCCTCTGAGGTTGAGGTGACTGTCAAATGCCGGATCGGGGTCGACGATCAGGACCCACAAGAGGCCTTGCCCCGCTTTATCGAAGCGGTGAGCAGGGCGGGCGTGCGCCGGTTTTCGATCCATGCCCGCAAGGCCTGGCTGCAGGGGTTGTCGCCCAAGGAAAACCGTGATGTCCCACCGCTCGACTATCCTTTGGTGTTGCGGATGAAGCAGGACTTTCCCGACCTTCACCTGTCGATCAACGGTGGGATCACCACCCTGGATCAGGCAGAGGCGCTTCTGGCCGATGGTATGGACGGGGTGATGATCGGGCGGGCGGCCTACCAGACCCCATTCGACGTGTTGGGAGAGGCGGACAAGCGTATCTTTGGGGCGTCCCATGGCGTGACGGCGGAAGAGGCCGTCATGGAGATGCTGCCCTGGATCGAGGGGCATCTGGCGCGGGGCGGGCGGCTGCATCAGGTGACGCGCCATATGCTAGGCCTTTTTGCCGGGCGTCCCGGCGCGCGTGGCTGGCGACGGGTCCTGTCCGAGGAGGCAAGCCGTGACGGCGCAGGGCCCGAGGTGGTGCTAAAGGCGCTGGCGCAGGTCAGCCAGGCGGCTGCGGCGGCCTGATCCGAATGTCCCGCCAGACCGATCTTGAGGACGCGGGCTACGTTATTTTTCCCTATGACGAAGGCGTGGCGCAGTGGGCGCAGGCGGCAGAGGCGGCGGCACGCGATGTCCTTGCCGATCCTGACATGCAGTCCAAATGGTGGCGGCATGACCAGACCTGGTTTGTCGGTGTCGATGCCCTGCCGAATGACGCGACCGGGGCCATTGGCGGCGTCGCCCTGCAAGGGCCCTGGGCTGATCTGGTTCTGCCTCCCGTCGCATGGCACAAGGCGCAGCTGTCTGTCGTCAGGCCCGGCTACCCGGGGCGGGATCCGACGGAAAGTGACGCCGCCCATGCCTTTCGCAGGCACAGGGACGCGGCCCATCTGGACGGGCTACTGCCCCTTGGGCCGCAAAAGCGGCGGCATTTGATCGAGCCGCATGCCTTCATCCTTGGTCTGCCGCTGAACGCGGTGGCGCCGGGGGCCAGTCCGCTTGTCGTATGGGAAGGCAGTCACCGGGTGATCCGGGAGGCCTTTGAAGAGGTGTTTCGGGGACTTGAGCCCCAGGACTGGGCTTCAGTCGACGTAACGGAGGCCTATAAGGCCGCTCGGGCCCGGGTCTTTGAGGACTGTCCAAGGCGCGCGTTGCCGGTCTTGCCGGGGCAGGCCATGCTGGTCCACCGGTTGGCCATTCACGGTGTGGCACCTTGGGACAAGGGAGCCTGGTCGGTCGGTGGGCAACGGATGGTGGCCTACTTCCGGCCCTTGCTGGACGATATCGGAGGATGGTTGGGGTAAGGTGGGTCCGGACCCACCTTACGTCAAAGCTGTTCCAGCCGGGCCGCCCGTCCGCCGCGCCGCTTCTTGAGAAGGCTGCCCCTTTCGGGCAGCTCTGCCATGATGGCGCTGCGCATTTCCGGGGTCATCCGGCTCCATGCCCCGATCTCGTCGATAGAGCGAAGGCAGCCGGTGCACAGCCGGGTGGCGGGGTGGATCACGCAGATCTTGATGCAGGGGCTTTCGATCTCGGCCCGGGCCCAGACCTTGTCGGTCGGATCTTGCTGCGTCATGCGTTTCTCCTCAGATGGGCCAGGCGGTCCAGTATGCCTTGCAGGATATAGGCCGCCGCGACGTGGTCGATCACCTCTGCGCGACGTTTTCGTGTCGTATCCGCCTCAAGCAGGGCGCGTTCGGCGGCGACGGTGGACAGGCGTTCGTCCCAGAAGGTGATCGGCAGAGGCGTCAGCCGTTCAAGGTTGCGGGCAAAGGCGCGGGTGGACTGTGCCCGGGGCCCTTCGCTGCCATCCATGTTGCGCGGCAGGCCAAGGACAATGCCGCCGATCTCGCGCGCGGCCACGATCTCAAGCAGCCTTGCGGCATCAAGGCCGAATTTGCGCCGCTTGATGGTTTCCAGCGGGCTTGCCACTGACAGCATGCGGTCCGACACCGCAACACCGATCGTGACCGTGCCCAGATCCAGCCCGGTGATGGCGGCATCGCGGGGCAGGGCGGCGGCAAAGTCTTCGGGCGTTTCGCAGATCATTGGACGGCGATACCGGCCCGTTCGGCCGCTTGCGAAATAACCTTCATCGCAGGGGCAGAGGTGGCAAAGACCTCGCGGGCCTCGCGCCAGATCGCCTCGGCCTGCTCGGTATCGCCCAGCACTCCGTAGGCCGCGATCAGGCGGGCCCATTCGTCGGCGGTGCCGCCTTCTGTTGCCAACCGGTCCGACAGCTGTGCAACCATGCCTTCAATCATCGCCTGCTGGTCCTCGGCGCTCATGTCGCGGGCGGCGGCCATGGCATCGGCATCGGGGCCGCGCTCGGGGGGCAGCGAGTATTCGACACCGGCCCGAAAGGCCGCATCCTCGACCTGCACCCGGGCCAGTTGCACATAGGGGTCATCCCGCCCGCCTTCGTTGATCACGTCCCGCCACAGGCGGAAGGCGAGGTCGGGACGGTCGGTCTGGGCGTAGAGCAGGCCGTAGTAGTAGCGCGCGCCCAAGTTGGTGTCGTCGCGGCCCAGCACGTCGCGCAGGATCGCCTCGGTCTCGGGTGAGACGAACCCTTCTGCGGCCGCAACCATCCGGTCGACAAGCGCCATGCGATCTTCATCCGTGGCGTCAGCCCCGCGCAGTTGCAGGACCCGTTCTTGCGCCCGCGCTGCTGCGCCGAACTGTCCAAGGCGGGCCTCGTGCAGTGCCAGAAGCGCCCAGCCGCGCAGGTCATCCGGGCGGGTGGGCACGATCTGGCGCAGTTCTTCGACCATGGCGAGGTAGTCGGCGGGCATGTCGGGGGTGGCTGCGGCACCGATCCCGTCGGCAGCAAGCCGGGCCTCGGCCACGGCTTGTTCGGCCTGCGCCTGGCTCATTCGGCCTTCGCGGAAGGTCTGGCTGTCGGCGATCCGTTGTGCCAGCGGGATATCGGGATAACCCGGTGCGCCAAGCCGGTCGTAGGTCCAAAGCGCGCCGCCGACCACCACCGCCGCTGCCACCACCGCCATCGCTGTTGTAGCGCGGGCTGGGGCCTCGGTGAGGCTGCGCTTGCCAGCGGCATCGGCGGCCAGCAAGCGGCGCGACACTTCGGTCCGCGTCCGCTCGGCCTCGTCGGGGCTTAGGGTGCCCCGGGCCAGATCGCGGTCAATCTCGGTCAATTGGTCGCGATATATCGCCACATCCTGTGCATCGGCGACAGCATCTTTGCCGCCGCGAAACATCGGAACAAGGAGCAAAGCCGCCACAACGGCGGCCATGATCGCGCAAATGATCCAGAAAAGCATCGGGTGGGCCCTTTAGGCTAAATTCTGGTCGTTACTTACGCATCAAGTGCCCTCGGCGAAAGGGGGCGCGGCCTTTCGTCCGCCCCAGGGATAAGGCTATATCGCAACAACCGAGTCTGGTGTCGCATTCGAAGGGGTATGTGACGCAGCCAGTCGCAACAATTCAGCCGTCCGGGTTCAGGAAGAACCGCAGACCATGCCGCAGCCCGTTGGGGGATTCGCCTTGAAGAAACGCTACTCCGTCTTTGCCATCGCCCGCGAGGCAGCCCGCCATCATCTGGGGTGGGAACGGGCATGGGCCTCGCCTGCGCCAAAGGCAAAGTACGACGCCATCATTGTGGGCGCCGGTGGCCACGGGCTGGCGACCGCCTATTACCTTGGCAAGAACCACGGCGTCCGCAACGTGGCCATCATCGAAAAAGGCTGGCTGGGCGGCGGCAACACGGGCCGCAACACCACGATCATCCGGTCGAACTATCTGCAGGACCCGTCCGCCGCGATCTACGAAAAGTCGCGCTCCCTTTACGAGGGCCTCAGCCAGGACCTGAACTACAACGTCATGTTCAGCCCGCGCGGCGTCATGATGCTGGCCCAGACCCAGCACGAGATCCGCGGCTACCAGCGCACCGCCTATGCCAACAAGTTGCAGGGCGTGGACACCGAGTTCATATCCCCCCAGCGGGTCAAGGAACTGTGTCCCATCATGGACATCGACGGTCCCCGCTATCCGGTTCTGGGCGCCCTGTGGCAGCCCCGGGGTGGCACGGCCCGTCATGATGCCGTGGCGTGGGGCTATGCCCGCGCCTGTTCTGACATGGGCATGGACATCATCCAGCAGTGCGAAGTCACCGCCATCCACCAGTCTCAGGGCAAGGTGACCGGCGTCAGCACCACCAAGGGCGAGATTTCTTGCGACAAACTCGGCGTCGTCGTGGCCGGTCATTCCAGCGTTCTGGCCGGGATGGCAGGCTTTCGCCTGCCCATCGAAAGCCTTGCCTTGCAGGCGCTTGTCAGCGAACCGATCAAGCCTTGCATGGATGTGGTCGTCATGGCCAACACGGTCCACGGCTACATGTCGCAGTCGGACAAGGGCGAGATGGTCATTGGCGGCGGCACCGACGGGTTCAACAACTATACCCAGCGCGGATCGTTCCATCACATCGAGGAAACGGTCCGGGCGCTGGTCGAGACCTTTCCGATGATCTCGCGCCTCAAGATGCTGCGCCAGTGGGGCGGGATCGTGGATATGACCGGCGACCGTTCACCGATTATCTCCAAGACGCCGGTGGGCAACATCTTTGTCAACTGCGGCTGGGGGACGGGCGGCTTCAAGGCGATTCCCGGCTCTGGCTGGGCGATGGCCGAATTGATGGCCAAGGGCGAACCCGGTCCCTTGGCGGCCGAGTTCTCCATGGACCGGTTCCGCGCCGGCAAATTCATCGACGAAAGCGTGGCGGCGGGGGTGGCGCATTGACCCATCCCATCGCCCCGGCCTTTCACCTGACACGAGGGTTCCGCCCATGTTGACATTCACCTGCCCCTATTGCGGCGTCCATGCCGACGAGACCGAGCTTGCCCCCGGTGGCGAGGCGCATCTCAAGCGGTTTGGTCCCGGCTCGGAGGACGAGGCTTTCGAGGACTACCTGTTCAAGCGCGAGAACCCCAAGGGCATGCATTTTGAACGCTGGCGGCACGCTTATGGCTGCGGCAAGTGGTTTCTTGCCGCCCGCTGCACCACCACGCTTGAAGTCTTTGGCACCTATCCCGCCCAGACCACCGAGCCGCCGCAAGAGATCAAGGACAAGATATCCGGCAAGCGGCCGGGTTGGACATGGAGGCTCTTTTCATGAGCACGCGTCTGGCGACGGGGGGGCGGTTCCTGGACCGCGCCCGTCCCGTTTCATTCGACTTCAACGGCAAAAGGCTGCGCGGGCTGGCGGGCGATACCATCGCCTCGGCGCTTCTGGCCAATGACCAGATGCTTGTCGGTCGGTCGTTCAAGTATCACCGCCCGCGCGGCGTCGTGGCCTCGGGTGCGGAAGAACCCAATGGCCTGGTGAACCTTGGCAAGGGCGCGAAATTCGAGCCTAACCAGCGCGTCACCACGACAGAGCTGTTCGACGGCCTGCAGGCGGCAAGCCAAAACCACTGGCCAAGCCTTGAGTTCGACGTGGGCGCGGTCAACGCCCGGCTGTCGCGGTTCTTGCCGGCCGGTTTCTACTACAAGATGTTCATCCATCCCCGGTCGTTCTGGAAACATATCTACGAGCCGTTCATCCGCCAGTCGGCCGGCCTTGGCAAAGCGCCCAAGGATCGCGACACCGACACCTACGAACACTTTCACGCCCACGTCGACGTGCTGGTGGTGGGTGGCGGGATCGCCGGTCTGGCCGCCGCTATGGCCGCCGGTCAGGCAGGTGCCCGGGTCCTGTTGATCGAGCAGACCGCCCATTGGGGCGGCCGCGCCGGGGTGGACCAGCCCCAGATCGACGGTAAGCCCGCGCAAGAGTGGATCGACGAAACCGTGGCCGCCCTTGGCCAGATGCCCAATGTCCAGATGCGCCTGCGCATGATGGGGGCAGGGGTCTACGACCATGGCTATGTACTGGCCTATGAAAAGCTGACCGAACATGACCCGTCGCTTGCCGGGCCTCGCCAACGGCTATGGCAGGTGCGCACGGCGCGGGTGATCACTTGCACCGGCGCCATCGAACGGCCCCTGTCCTTTGCGGGTAACGATATTCCCGGTGTGATGCTCGCCTCTGCCCTGCGCGACTATGTGGTCAACTACGCCACCAGCGCCGGCGACCGGACGGTCGTCGTTACCAACAACGACGACGCCTACCGGACCGCCATCGCGCTGAAGGCCGCGGGCCTTGTCGTGCCCTGCATCGTCGATGCCCGCCCCTCGCCTGCGGGCGAGTTGATCCAGACCGCCCGCGAGATGGGCATCAGGGTCGAGGCCGGCAAGGGCATCGCCAAGGTCAAGGGCGGCAAGCGCGTCACCGGAGTGGCGATCTGTGCCCAGGCGGGTGAAGGCGCGGTTCTGGAAGAGATCGCCTGCGATGCCGTCGCCATGTCAGGCGGCTGGTCGCCTGTCGTGCACCTGTGGTCCCATTGCGGGGGCAAGCTGGTCTGGGACGACGAAAAGGTCATGTTCCGCCCCGATGCGGCGCGTGGGCCGACCGGCGCCGATGGCGCGTTGTTCGTCCTGCCCGGTGGCACCGCCAACGGCGCGTTGCAGACGGCGGATGTGCTGTCAGATGCCTTTGCCGCCGGTCAGGCGGCGGCGCAAGCCACCGGGCACAAGGCCAAGGGCAAGGCCCCGGCAGGCTCTGACCCCGCAGAAGGGCCGATCAGCCCGGTCTGGATGATGCCGCAGGGCGCGGGGATCAGCCTGCGCGAAAAGATGTGGCTGGACTACCAGAACGACGTCAAGGTGTCGGACGTGCAACTGGCCGCTCGCGAAGGCTACGAAAGCGTGGAACATGCCAAGCGTTACACCACCCTTGGCATGGCTACCGATCAGGGTAAGCTGAGCAATATCAACGGTCTGGCGGTTCTGTCAGACGCGCTGGGGGCGGCGATCCCGAATGTGGGCACGACCACCTTCCGCCCGCCCTATACCCCCATCACGCTTGCCGCGATTGCGGGCGTGGCCAAGGGTGATCTGTTCCAGCCGGTGCGCAAGACGCCGATGCACAATTGGCATGCCGAACATGGGGCCGAGTTTGAGCCTGTCGGCCAGTGGCATCGCCCCTATGCCTTTGTCCGCAAGGGCGAAACCACCCATGACGCCGTTGCCCGCGAGGTCAACAACACCCGCAAGGCGATGGGCCTGCTGGACGCGTCGACCCTTGGCAAGCTGATTGTCAAAGGCCCGGATGCGGGCCGGTTCCTCGACATGATGTACACCAACATGATGAGCAATCTTGCCGTCGGCAAATGCCGCTACGGCCTGATGTGTTCGGAAAACGGGTTCCTGATGGACGACGGCGTTGTCGCCCGAATTGATGAGGACACCTGGCTTTGCCACACCACGACAGGCGGGGCCGACCGGGTCCATGCCCATATGGAAGACTGGCTGCAATGCGAATGGTGGGACTGGAAGGTCTATGTCGCCAACGTGACCGAGCAGTTCGCACAGGTCGCCGTTGTCGGCCCGAATGCCCGCAAGCTTTTGGAAAAGCTGGGGGGCATGGATGTGTCGAAAGAGACATTGCCCTTCATGCAATGGGCGGACGGCACCATCGGCGGCTTTGATGCGCGGGTGTTCCGCATCAGTTTCTCGGGCGAGCTGAGCTACGAGATCGCAGTGCCCGCCGGGCAGGGCCTTGCCTTCTGGGAGGCGCTTATGGCTGCGGGCGAAGAGTTCGGGGTCATGCCTTACGGTACCGAAGCCTTGCACATCATGCGGGCCGAAAAGGGCTTTATCATGATCGGGGACGAGACCGACGGGACGATCATCCCGCAGGACCTTGGCCTGTCATGGGCGATCTCAAAGAAGAAAGAGGATTTCCTGGGCAAGCGGGCGCAAGAGCGGTCGCATATGACCGATCCCAACCGCTGGAAGCTTGTGGGCCTTGAGACTTTGGACGGATCGGTCCTGCCTGACGGCGCCTATGCCGTCGCCTCGGGGCATAACGGAAACGGCCAACGCAATACCCAAGGGCGCGTCACCTCGACCTATATGTCGCCGACCCTTGGCAAGGGGATCGCCATGGGGCTGGTGCTGAATGGCCCGGACCGGATGGGCGAAGTGATCGAGTTCCCAAAGTTGGACGGGACCGCCGTTCAGGCCCGGATCGTCGATCAGGTGTTCTTTGACAAGGCAGGGGAAAAGCAGAATGTCTGATGCCATCAGCCCGATCGGTGACCGCGTCACCGAGGCCTTTGTGACGGTGCGCGGCATGGGACCGCGCGGCATGATAACGGTGCGGGGTGACCTGTCGTCCTCCAAGCTGAAGGCGGTATGCACCGGTCTGGCCGGGGTCGACTTTCCCAAGGCTGGTCACGCCAACTGTGTTGGCGAAAAGGGGTTGTGCTGGATGTCCCCGGACGAGGTGCTGATCCTTGTGCCCTACGACCAGACCGCCGCCGCGCTCAAGACCCTGGAACAGGCCTTGGCCGGTACCCACTACATGGCGGCCAATGTATCGGACGCCCGGGCGCTGATCCTGTTGGAAGGGGCAGGGGGACGCGAGGTGCTGGCCAAGCTGGCACCTGTCGACCTACACCCCGACAGCTTTGGCCCCGGCCAGTTCCGGCGTACCCGCTTGGGGCAGATCGCGGCGGCCTTCTGGATGCGGGATTCCGAAACCTTTGAGGTCATCTGTTTTCGCTCGGTCGCGGACTATGCCTTTGACCTTCTGTCGGCCTCCGCCAAGGAAGGGCCGGTGGGCTACCTCGTCCCTTAGGTATCAGACCCCAGACTTCAGGCCTCTGGCTTCAGGCCGCCGATGGTGCGGTGCGGATCTCGTTTCGGGCGGACTGCAGTCTTCCGTTTCCGACGTTGGACAAAAGCGCCCGGTCCAGCACGATCACGGCCTCCTCCGGCTGGCCTAGAGCAACCAGGCATTTGGCATGCAGCAGCACAACCTTCGGTGCGGTGTTGTCCAGGCTTGCCAGCACCTCAAGATCCTCCAGCGCAAGGCCGGGCTCATCCATCTCTATCAGGGCGGAGGCCCGGGCAAAGCGGACGTCCTGCTCTCGCGGGGCAAGGGCTACGGCATTGTTCAACGTCATGATCGCTTCTGCGGGTTGCCCCAGCCGGGTTTGTAGGCCCGCCAGTTCGGTGTAGAGGGAGGGCAGATGCAATCCGGCCCGGATGGCAGCCTCGATATCCGTCGCGGCCTTGTCGAAATCCTTGCACTTGGCCCGCACCAGCCCGCGCCACGCGATATGGGCCGGTTGGGAGCCGGCAATCTCTGCTGCTGCCTCTGCGGCAGTGCGGCTTGTTTCAAAATCCCGCACGAGCCAGGCGGCGGCCGAAACCCTGTGCTGGATCATGGCGTCGTTGGGGTGGGCGCGGGCCAAGGCGTCCATCTTGGTCAGCCCATCCTCTGTCGGTTCAATATGCATAAGGTAGAGCAGTTCGATACTGCGCAGCTCTGGCGACGGTGCAGCGCTGTGCAGTTTTGCAAACGCCTTTTCAAAGCCGCTGTGGTTGGGATGCTTGGCCACGTAGGTCTTGGAGTAGCTGCGCAAAAGCAGGAACCAGTCCCATACGAGCATCTCAACACCCGGTGCGCGTAGCGGCTGGGCAATGCCGCGCTCCGCCAGTGTCTTGATAACGCCGAAGGCGGGGTTCCTTTCGACCTGCGGCAGGGTGCGGCTGCGCATCAGCAACATCAGGGGTGAGGGCGGCAGAAAGTTCGCACCATTCAACAGGCCAAGTCGGACCATGACCCCGACCAGTTCCCGGACATAGGGGGTTTCGGGTTCGTGCCAAAAGGCGTTGGCGGCATGTTTGGCGGCGGCCTTGAGGTTGCCTTTGCCCAAATGGGCAATCGCATGAAGCGCCTCGCCGTTGGCGAAGTCCTTTCGGTGATAGACCGGCCGGGTCAACATGATCGCACCCGTCCGGATCGCCCCGTCGGGATCGCCGGCCTTCAACTGAAGCTCTGTCAGCAACGGATAGACGAATGAGATGTCCAACCCGCCTTCGACATAGGCCGACACGGTTTGCGCCGCCTCTGCATAAAGGCCCTCGGCGGACTGATCCATGACAAGGTGCTGAATGGATTGCCCAAGATCGCCCGCGTCAGCAATCACATCGACGTTGGCATGATCCGCCAGACGGGCGGCAAGGCGGGCGCGCGCGGCAGCGCGCTCCTCTGGACTGATGTCTTCTATGACGTCGATCTTGACCGACCCGCCCAAGGCGGCTGCAGTCGAGGAAAAGGCGCTGTTGCCAGGGGCGATGATCCGGGCACTGCAGGACATTGCATAGAGTTCAAGCAGATCGCGTTGCCCCTCGCCCACGTCGGCGCCGTCAAAAAGTGTCTCTGCGGGGATAAGGGCAGGGTAGGCGGCCTTGAACCGGCTGATCGCCTTGGCCGCGTCGGAATAGAGGACCGGTTTGATCCCCTCGGCCAGGACCCTTTCCATATGCAGCATATAGTAGTCGTCCGGGATGTACTTGTCTGGCCAGGCGCGGTTCATCGCCCGGGGGAAGCTGGTGATATCGCCCCGCCGCAGGTGATAGGCCGTGCTGCCCGCCACCTTGTCGGAAATGTCCTGCAGGAACGGTGTGAGTGCGGGTGCAAAGGGAAAGCTGCGCCAGATCCGGGCACAATCCGCCGCGACAGTGTCAGGGTCCTCTCCGTCCAGGACGGCAAAGCCGAAGGGCATGTCGACCATGACGTTCCTGCCAGAGGTCAAGGTCTCGCGCAGGCCCGCGATACCCTCTGCCTTCACTGCATCGAACCGGATCGCGGATGTGCGGGCACTTTCGAATTCCTCCCGGCTGATGAAATGGTCAGTGACCAGATCCGGTGCAAAGAAATCCAGCGGATCATTAAAGACCCGACCAATGTCGGTAGCAGCATGCCAGTGCACAGCAAAGGGAAGGTCATGACGTGCTGCCAGTCGCATGGCATTGACGACGCAGATGATGCGAGCGCCCAGCCTATCGTTACGAAAGGCGAGAATTCGCCCTGTCTTGATGTTTTGACCCATACTTGCTGCCCCAGACTTTCTTTTTCGCTCATCCTAGCCTGGATCGGTATTTTTGGGAAGAAAGGAGACCAAACCCATTGGCAGGTTGAGGCCCAATCCACGCAGTTGCCCTTGACCTCTTGCTACCAGACCCTCAATTAGCACAAGACTGAACTCCAGACCGTAAGGAATGCTCTCATGGCTTTTACCCTTCCCGATCTTCCATATGCCCACGACGCGCTTGCCGACAAAGGCATGTCCAAGGAAACCCTCGAATATCACCACGACCTGCACCACAAGGCCTATGTCGACAACGGCAACAAGCTGATCGCAGGCACCGAGTGGGAGGGCAAAACCCTCGAAGAGATCATCGTAGGGACCTACAACGCCACGGCTGTTGCCCAAAACGGTATCTTCAACAACATCAGCCAGCTTTGGAATCACAACCAGTTCTGGGAAATGATGGGCCCTGGCACCTCTGCGATGCCCG
>JAQWWH010000049.1 GCA_029255105.1 Flavimaricola sp.
CCACCCGTCGAAAAAGCGGGCCGTTGACCAAAGGCGATATCGTCGGGCCGGGAGGGTGTTCCGGTCTGGCTGCAGCCCGGCGTGTGCTTGCTTCTGGCACCATGCGAAGCCGCAGACGCACACCATATGTTCGAAGAGCGCACAGCCGCCCTGTCCCCAAAATCACACTATGAGGTCAGGCCATGTCACCCTTTGCCGGGACTGGTCCGCCCAAGAGGGTCAATCTGTCCGGACATTAACGATGTAAACCTGACGCAAAAATATGACTCGTGCGGGACGTCCTGTTGCCTGAGACGCCAGCCAAGACGACGACCCTTTGTAAGCCTTCTCCCATTTATCCGGCAAAGAGGACAAGAATGGCGGACTCTGGAAAGTCTAGACCTACCGGCCCGACGCTCGAAGAGGCGGAGAAAATTCACGCCTATCGCATTGATAGAAAATCGTTTTTTTGCGAGGCCGCGGTGCTGGCCAATATTATGTTTGCAATCTCCAGCCCTGGCTCGGGCAGGGAGGGCACGGCATGAACAATGCAAGAATGCGGCTTGTCGTTTCACCGACCATTGGAATTCAGCTCTTTCTCGGTCCGGTGGCCGTTGGATCGTTCTCGGACAATATGCAAGTGGTCAGGAATTCCCCACCGGTGAAGGACGTCTTACAGGGCGTTTCCATCGGCATCGAAGGTCAAATGGGTTCCGCAGCAATGCTGGACAAGTCAGGTTGAGACGTCGCAAAGGTTGCTCTTGTTTTGCCTACGGCTGGCGGAAACGAAGTGTCCACCCGCATGCCGCATCCATTTTTCGGCTCGCAACGTTTGCGATCCCGCCTTGGAGTGACCCTCGCTGGGCCGTAAGTCAGCCTAGCCTTTGGCGAAAAAGTCCAAGTTCGGCGGGGTCCATCTTCAGGATATGTTCATCTGCCGGAAACCTGCCGGTCTCAACGTCTTGACAGTACTCCTCAAAGGCTGCGATCCGCTCTTTTTGCAGCCTGTCATACTCACCGGCAAAGTCCCGGTAGACTTTGGAATGTCGCGGCATATGACCCCGGTTCGCCCCCAGAATATCGTCTGCGAAAAGGTATTGCGCGTCGCAGCCTGCCCCTGCCCCCATCGAGAGCATGATAAGGGAGGTTCGTTCGGAAATGGCCTGCGCCACCTCGACCGGGACCACCTCGATCTCGGCACCAAAGGCACCCGCAGCCTCAAGGGCTTGCACGGCTTCCCAAATTGCCATGGCGCTGTCTGCGGTCTTGCCCACCGCCTTGAACCCGCCGGTCCAGGTGCGGCGCGAAGGGACAAGGCCGACATGGCCAATGACAGGCACCGCCTCATCCGCCATCGCCTTGATCGTGGCGAAAGAGGCTGAGCAATAGACGGCATCGGCGCCATGCTGGAGCATTCGGAACGACCAACGGATGAAATCCTCGGAGGTCCCGACGTCAATGTAATCCATGCCCGGGATCGAAAAGAGGGAGGGTGCGACGTCGCGATAGTCTGGCCTGCACAGCAGCTCTGGCGGAACAGAGACAAGGTCGATGCCCGAGCGTTCCGCCGCTGCAGCCTCGTCCATCGTGGTCACCCGCAGCATGGTCAGCTGCCGCTCGCCCTTGAGCGCCCTTAGGTCGGCGACCGTCAGTCTCTTGGCCATGACCGGCCCCCTTTATATATTGATCTCAATCTTGCCGTCGCGCACCCGTGCGGGATAGGTGGCCAGGTTCACGCAGACCGGCGCCCGAAGGGCTGCACCGGTCTGGTAGTTGAACCGGCCGTTGTGTTTCGGGCATTCGATGGTTTCGTCCATCACCAACCCGCCGGCCAAGTGGACCTTTTCATGCGTGCAAAGTCCATCGGTCGCCCAGACGCCGCCGGACAGATCGCGGTAGACGGCAAAGGTCCGGTCCCCATGGTCGAACCGGATCACATCCTCTTCGTCGATCTCGTCGAGGTCGCAAACTTCCGTCCATTCAGCCATCTGCTTTTCCTTTCAATACTCTCTCAAACACCATGGCCGCACGGACAGGGCCACAGAATGCTCAGGCCGCACCTTCGTATTCAGGTTGGGTCTTGGCCCCGGTGATATAGGCCACAACGTCCTGACCGTCGGTCTCTTCCTTCTTGAGGTTGGCCACGATGCGCCCGCGCCGGAACACGACGATCCGGTCACAAAGATCCATGACCTGCCGCATGTTGTGGCTGATCAGGATCAGTGGTTCGCCCGCCTCTTTCAGGGTCCGAACGATGTTCTCGACCTGGGCCGTCTCCTGCACACCAAGGGCGGCCGTGGGTTCGTCCATGATGGTCAGCTTGGAATGGAAGGTTGCGGTCCGGGCGATGGCTACACACTGACGCTGCCCGCCCGACATATTGCGGATGGGGTTGCGGATATTCGGGATCTTGACCGCCGTCCGCACCAGCGCCTCTTGCGTCGCTTTGCGCATCGCCTTGTAATCCAGAATGGAAAATGGGCCGAGGTTGAACTTAATGATCTCGCGCCCAAGGAACAGGTTGTCCGGCACATCCAGATCGTCGGCCAGAGCAAGGTTCTGGAACACGGCCTCGATCCCCGCCTCGCGAGCGTCGAGGGGGCCGTCAAAGTTGACCTCTTTGCCATAGAACAGGATCTTGCCGCGGGTGCGCCGCTCAACCCCGGTGATCTGGCGGACAAAGGTCGACTTGCCCGCCCCGTTGTCCCCCATGATGGCGACGTGCTCGCCCATCTTCAGTTCAAAGTTCGCATCCTGTAGGGCGTGGACGCCGCCGTAGTGCTTGGTCAGACCTTCGGTCTTAAGAACAATCTCGGACATTGCGACCTCCTCAGGATTTGCTTGCGTTGCGTTGCTGGCGCCACTGGTCAAGAACCACAGCCCCCACGATGATCGCGCCCTTGACCATCTCTTGATAGAAGGCGTCGAGGCGGAGGAAGGTAAAGCCCGAGATGATGACACCAAAGATCAGGGCGCCAAGGCAGGTGCCGATGATCGACCCGCGTCCACCGGACAAGGACACACCCCCGATGACGGCCATGGCGATGGCGTCGAGCTCGTACATGATGCCCATGCCCGACTGGGCGGTCAGATTCTTGGCCGACAGGACCACGGCGGCCAGAGCGGCCAGAACACCGGCAATCGTGTAGACCAGCACCAGGTGCCGGGCCACGTTTATCCCTGACATGCGGGCGGCGGCCTCGTTCGATCCGATGGCATAGGTGTGCTTGCCATAAACTGTGTACTTCAGGATGAAGTGAAACAGGATCGCCAGGAAGATAAAGATGAATACCGGCGTCATGCCCGCCCCGATGGCGGCATATTCGTCGGTCGGAAACGAAATCGGGTTGCCCTTTGACCACCATTTGGCGACGCCGCGGGCCGACACCATCATGCCAAGGGTCGCGATAAAGGGCGGGATCTTTGTATAGGCAATCAGGGCTCCGTTTATCCCCCCAGCGATGACGCCGCAGGCAAGTCCGACAAGAATTGGCACTGTGACCGGCAGATCCATCGCCCAGGGGCCAAAAATCGCCTTGGGATTGGGGCTGCCGTTCACCTCGGCCACCTGCGCGAAACTCATCGCGATCATGGCGGTTGCGCCGACGATCGACCCCGAAGACAGGTCAATGCCACCGGTTATGATCACTTGGGTCACGCCAAGGGCAATGATGCCGATGATCGCCACCTGCAGGATGATGATCTTTAGCCGGGCCTCGTTGAAGATACTGTCGAACCGGCCCCTTGTGTCAAAGAGAAAGCTTTGGTCCATGAGCAAGGCCCCGAGGGCCTCGAACACCAGAACGATCAGGACAAGCGCGATAAGAACGTTGATTTCAGGCGGGCGGGCCCGTTTGGAATGGTCGTATTTCAGACCTCCTACGCCGTGTGCCGTCTCTGCCATTTCGCTGGGCCTCCCGATCCCTGGGTCTTAGTCCGTCGTGACTGGAAGAGCGGACCCGAAGGCCCGCTCTTCTCATTGGTTTTCGAGCGCTTAGTTGCGGCTGAGGAAATCGCCGACATTCTCAGGGGTCACCAGCACGAAGGGGATATAGACCTTCTGGTCCACATCCTCGCCTGCCGCCAGAGCCAGCGCTGCATTCACAGCGCCAGATCCCTGACCGGCAGCATCCTGAAACACCGTGGCGTCAAGATCGCCTGCCTGCATGGCAAGCAAGGCATCCTGGGTCGCGTCGACGCCTACGACAACCACGTCAGCCATGTCCATGCCGCCAGCCTTCATCGCCTGGATGGCGCCGATGGCCATTTCGTCATTGTTGGCAAAGACCACGTCAAAGGGCTCGCCCGAGGACATGAAGTTAGTCATCAGGTCCTGTGCCTCATCGCGCGACCAGTTTGCGGTCTGACGATCAATCAGGGTGATGAAGTTGCACATGTCGATGCCAAGGATATCGTCCACGTCCTTGGACCGCTGAACGGCGGCTTGGTTGGAAAGCTGACCCATCAGCAGGTAGCCTTGGGCACCACCGGCCAGACCAGCGGCACGGAGCAGTTGGCAAGCCTCAAAGGCGGCCAGAGTGCCGGATTCGATCTCGTTCGAGGCGACGAAAGCCTGGTTGTCGGGAAGGGTGTCAACGTTGACGGGCTGGCGATTGACGTAGACCAGCGGCACACCGGCGGATTCGGCGGCGTTGCTCATTGCTTCGGTGGCCGAGGTGTCCACAGCATTGACGATGATCGCGTCAACACCGCTGGCGATGAAGTTGTTGATCTGGTCAAGCTGCTTGGCCACGTCGTCTGTCGCGTCTTCGATCTGAAGTTCAACGCCGTCCATCCCAGCGGCGAATTCCTCCATACCGTTACGCAGCACGGTCAGAAAGTTGTCGTCAAATCGCGCCATGCTGACGCCGATGGTTTCGGCGGTTACAGCCGATCCAAGCAGTGTCACGATACCAGCGGCAAGAAGTGTCTTTTTCATTCTCGTTCTCCCTGATGGGTGCCGGCACACCCCGTCGATCACCGGAAGCCCTTGCGGGCGATTTGCTCAACACATCCCTCCCGTCAGGTCCTTTCGAACGCGACGCTGGAACGGATGAACGCGAAAGACGCGGCCAGCTCTGCAGCCGGGTCTGTTGCCTGGTGAACAGTCGGCGCAAAGCACTCGACCGAAATTGCGCCCGTGTAACCGGCCTGTTGCAGCGCCCGGATCTGGGCAACGTTGCCCAAGCGGTCCTGCGCATCAACATGAACCCGATGGGCATCCTGCATCTGCTCGGTTGCCGGCTCTGGATCTGTCACGCCCGAGATGTGGACGATGCCCGTCATCTCGGGAAACAGGTCGCCGCCGCCGGCCAGGTGATGATGGAAGGTGTCATGCACCAACCGAAACCGGTCGGTGAGACCAAGGTCGGTGATCGCCTCGACCGCTTCGCTTTTGTGGCGGAGCGAGCAGATGTCAAAGCCCAGCGGCTCAACCAGGCCGACCAATCCCCGCGCCTCGAGCATGGAGGCAAGCGCCCGGAGCGCGATGCGCAGGTTCGCCTGCCGCTCGCCGTTGCCGCAGGCCTGACCGTCGTTGCGCGGGATCAGGGCGACACCTTCGGCGCCGCAATCGGCCGCAATGTCGATCAGGCGGGCGGCCTCGGCCTGTTTGGCGTCGGACCAGTCGTTAAAGGATTTGACTTCGGCCAGGGCAAGGATGCGTTGCCCACATTCCCTGGCTGTCGCCGCAACAACCGACGGCGCATCGCCATCGAAAAGGATGCCATCAAGGTCATTCCGGAATTCCACCCCGACGCACCCCAAAGACTGAGCCATCCGCAAGACAGCATCATAGCGCAGACCGGGAACGGTCATGTGATTGAGCGCAAAGCCCAGCATTGATTTCCTCCAAAGCGAGACCGTTGGCCGGTCTTCCTGTGGCCTCCCCGACCACATTCGCTTCGTCAGACTGTCTTTACCGGCAGGCTTCGGTCAATCCGCCGCCTTCATTTCATAGCAAGAATGATAGGATACGCATCAGTCCGATGATGTAATTCCATCAGACCGATTCCGGAGTATATAGATCGGGTTGCAAGAAGTATTGCCCGGTCAGATCGACCATGCCGGACTGCGCGGTTGAGGTCATCAGGGTCATCGCCTCAAGGCAGACCTTGGCCAGAGGGGTTGATATGGCCATGGCCACATAACGGTCCGACAGGGCCGCGCGGGATTCCGGCGTCAGCTCGTTTACCACCAGCGCCACTTCGCCGGGCTGGCGCGCCTCCCGCAGGGCAGCAATCGCCCCCTCCATCCCGCCACCGGCGACATAGATGCCCCGCAGGTCCGCGTGACGGGCCAAAAGGTCAAGCGTCGCCTCGTAGGTCAGTTGCCGGGTTTCAAGGTTCACGAGGGTATCGAGCACTTCGTATTGCGGCGCGAACTCGCGAAAATAGCTGCGAAACCCGGTCTCGCGCAGCTCATGCCCATGCCAGCGATGCCCGCCGACAAAGACGGCCAGCTTGCCCGGGCGTGGCGCTGCCGTGCCCACCATCCATCCGGCAATACGTCCTATTTTCAAGTTGTTAAGGCCAATGTAGGCCTGCCTGACCCCCTGGGCAAAATCATTCAGCAGGGCAAAGACGGGAATGCCCCCGGCCTGAATGTCGACCACGGCATCTGTGATGGTGTGATGCGTGATGGCCGTGGCCGCGATGGCGTCCACCTCGCCGCGCAGAGCGTTCATCTCGGCTATGAAATCCGCCGGGGACTGCGAGGGAGAGTATCTGATCACCGCCTCGCCCCGGACCCCCTCGATCTCGCGGACGGCGACCTCGATCGCCTGGTGAAACGCCTTGTAGAACGACTGCCGCTCTTTGTGCAGGACAAATCCAAAGCGCATCTTGCGCAACTCGGGCTGGAGCCTTTGGGCAATCAGGCTGGCGGCGTGATAGCCAATCTCATGGGCGGCATCGAGGACGCGGCGAGCGGTTTCCTCGCGCACCTTCAGGCGGCCGTTCAACACCCGGTCAACTGTCGCCACGCTGACGCCTGCCCGCCGGGCGACATCGGTTATCGTAGGTCGTCCGCTCATTTCGCCCCTCCAGCCCTATCATATCCTGATGTGATTCCATCACGAGTGATGTCTTCGCATGATGGAAAATGACAGATTGCGGCGCAAGCCTCTATGACCGCTCAGGCCACCGGCCTTAATCTGCGCCAACGGGAGGACTTCACATGACACAAAGAGATTACAGCCTGTTGGGGCCATCGGCCAAAAGCGCCGAGGAAAACGGGCTGGCAGCGGCGGAATGGTACCACACCGACATTCCGCGCAAAGAGATGAAGGCCCTTATGCAGCGCAGTGATCAGCCCGCCATACGGGACACGATCATCCTATACGGGGCGATGATCCTTCTTGCCGGACTTGGCATCGCCCTTTGGCCAACATGGTGGTCCCTGCCCTTCTGGCTGGCCTACGGTGTTCTTTACGGCTCTGCCTCTGACAGCCGCTGGCATGAGTGCGGCCATGGGACTGCTTTTCGTACGCCGTGGATGAACAACGTCGTCTACCACATCGCCAGCTTCATGATCATCCGCAATCCCATCGTCTGGCGGTGGAGCCATGCCCGTCACCACACCGACACCTTCATCGTCGGCCTTGATCCCGAGATCGCGGTCATGCGTCCGCCCCGGATCTTTCGGATGCTGGCCGCCTTCCTTGGCCTCTTTGACACCTGGAACGGGCTGGCCCGGATGCTCCTCCATGCGAGCGGCAGGCTTGACCCCGAAGAAGTCACCTATGTCCCAACGTCCGAGCATGGCAAGGTCATCCTGGTGGCCCGGATCTGGACGGCCATCTATGCCGCGACACTGACGCTGGCCCTTGCCACCTGGTCCATCCTGCCCCTGATGGTGATCGGCCTGCCCCGGATGTACGGGGCCTGGCACCACGTGATGACGGGCATCCTGCAGCACGCAGCCTTGGCCGACAACGTGTTGGACCACCGCCTGAACAGCCGGACGGTCTATATGAACCCGATCAGCCGCTTCATCTATTGGAACATGAACTACCATGTAGAGCATCACATGTTCCCGATGGTACCCTACCATCGGCTGCCCGAACTGCATCAGCGGATCAAGGATGACCTGCCCGCCCCCAACACCTCGATCCTGCAGGCCTACTCAGAGGTCATCCCTGTTTTGATCCGCCAGCTGCGCGATCAAGATGCGACATTGCTACGAGAGCTTCCGGCGACGGCGCGGCCCTATCGCGTGGACTTCCACGCGGGTGCCCTTGGGCTGGCCGGAGAATGACGCGTTGCGTCAGCGATCGTGGTCACATTCGTGGGCACGGCCCCGTACATGCCCAGCCCGCCAAACATCTTGTACTGTCAGGGCACTCGCTCACCTTGCGGGGTCAAGGGCGCGCGGCTGGCTCCAGCTAAATAGCACAGCAGGGTCAGTGATCGACAGGTTGGTGAGATTGCCCTGTGTGAGCGCGAGGGTCTCTAGGACGTCTGGGAGGGCGTACCCAGTCGAGCCTGCCGCAAATTGCGGACCCGTTTCCTGGCGAATGCCCAGCAAGAGCGTCGGTGTCCCGGCCTGCGTTCGTGCAGCAAGGAGTTCGCGCCCAAGTGCAGCCCGTCCAAGTACCGAGGCATCGCCAGTCCAGACGACGATCTTGTCGACCTGTTCACCCAGCAAACGAAGGTTCCAGCCAAGCGCCTCCTGAAGCCGGTAGTTTGTGGCCACCTCGGCGACCAGCGACAGGCTGGTCACAAGATCGGGCCGCACAGCGCGCGATGCCTGGTTGATTTCACCAACGAGTGCCGCCACATCAGCAGACCGCCATTGCATCCAGATGCCGTAGAAGCGGGACAACAACTCTTCCGGCCGGTTTTCCGAGATACCTGTCTGAGCTGAGAACCGAAGCAAGGCAGCAGGTGAAAAGCCCCAGCCCATGCCTGGGTATCCAAGGTCAAAAAGGTGCAGCCCATCCACGTTCAGTTCGCGAACAAGGGCCGCCGTGTCCTCGGCCAGTCGCAGGCGCACCTCGGGATGGGCAGGCGATACCCAACGCAAGGAGCGTGTCCCGGCCTGATCCATCAGTGCCGCACCTGGTACCGCCGAGAGAAGCGCGGGATTGTCATTGATTGGCACCGCAAGGTGAACCCGCATGCCCCGAGACTGAAGCCCTTCGACCAGCGCCGCTACCCAGGTCGGGCCCGCCCCAAACGCGCCGCGCAGCTTTTCCAGATCAAGGAAAACATCCGTCGCCCCATGGGCGAGGGCGGTTTCCATCAGCGGTTCTGCCTGCCCAGCGCTTTGAACATCCACCCAGACGGCAGCCTGCCGTGGACCACGGGGCTCGGACAGGCTGTCCAGATATCCGTCGAGGGTCCGGAACCTACCACCGTTCTGGCGGACATAAGCGATAAAGCCATGCAGTACGTCCGCATGGCGGCCGATGATCCTGGGATGCATCAACAGCACAAACGGCCGTCCGGCCTGCGCATGTTCGCCGTAGGCGCGGATCAGGAAATCCAGCGCGGTTGCATCATCAAGGCCGCGACCTTCGAAGATGTCGTAGTCCGAGGCAAGCAGGTTCTCGAACTCAGAGATTGCCACCTCCTTCTGGCGGTCATTGCGTGGCCAGGGGCTCTTGTCAGAGCTGTCATAGTCAAAACCCAACCGCTCGATCTCGGCTGTCACGGTATCATTGTACTCAAGGAACGGGGCCCGAAACGCACGGACTGGAACGCCGGCGATCCCTTCAATCACGATTTGCGCCAGTTCAAGGTCCAGCTGGACTTGCCGCGGTGTAAGGGTGGTCAGATCGTCATGGTGAAAACTGTGCGAGCCGATCGTGTTGCCCTCATCCGATAGGCGGCGCAGCAGATCAGGATGACGCTGGGCGTAGCTTCCTGTCCAGAAATAGGTGGCTGGCACGTCAAGCGCGAGAGCCTCGACCGCGGCTGCATCATCTTCGAATTCCGTGTCGAAGGTCAGCAGCACATCTCCGGCCATCAGCGTATCGCCGTGGGCATCGGCCAAGCCCCCTGTGACCAGGGCGAACAGGATCAGGACCACGAAGGCGGCACGTCGAAAGGGTCGCGCCAGATCCAGGCTTTTGACGCCGGCTGAGACCATCCGCTCTACCTCCTGGCCAGATCGTCAGGAGCTATAGGCAAAGACTCCCGCATGCATGGGCGGAAAATCGCGGAATTCTTTGACCGGATACATTCATTGTTTGCGTAATCGCGGTTTGTTTCGCAAATTGGCCGAAACCGCCCCAATGGGGTCATAGTCTTAACCAGATCTACCCCGACAATCACCGAGATGATTGCGGATTTCCCGGCAAGGAGGATCGAGCAGCGATCTCCTGAATGCCACGCGCAACCCATAGCCGACCGATCTTCATTCGGGGCGGAAGGAGAGAGACCATGCAAACGCTTGAAGCGTTCCTGCTTGCCTTGAGCATGATGGAGTCTGGCGGCAATTATCAGACCGTCAACACCCTCAACTACCTTGGCGCCTACCAGTTCGGCGAAGGCGCGCTGACCGATCTGGGCTATGTCCGCTACGACGGAAACTACTCCAACAATGACTTCAGCGGGGGCTGGACGGGAAAGCACGGGATCCGGTCCGCCCGCGATTTCCTTGCCAACGAAAGAGTTCAGGATATCGCCGTTCGCGAATGGGTCCAACTGATGTGGCACTATATCGAGATGCAGAACCTCGATGCCTACGCCTGGAGAGAGGTTGGCGGCGTGACGCTCACCCCTAGCGGCATGCTGGCGGCGGTGCATCTTTTGGGGGCAGATTCTTTGGCGCAATTCGTTCGTTCGGACGGGGCCCGCGATCTTCGCGATCCTTACGGCACGCCGATCAGCAGCTATATTACCAGGCTTGCCGATTACGAAATCCCCTTTGCCCCTGCCCCGACGGCGCGCGTCTCGACCTCTGCCGGGTCTTGAACCGGGGGCATCATTCCAAGACCATATATCCCGGCAATCCACGCGGATTGCCGGAACGCAGGCGGGAATATGGGTAAGGGGCCGGATCATTCGGCAGGAACCCCGGATGAGACCGGCGCAGATCCAAAGCCGGGCTGACGTTTGGCCGGTCTGACCGGATTGAACACGGCGCCGGTCCGGGCAAGCTTGTTCCAGCCGGCCATCTGCCCGATCATGGCATGCCAAATGGCGTTCAGCGTCGAAATGTAGAGAAGTTGCCGGTAGCCAAATCGCAAGAGCGGAACGATGGCCAGAAGCTTCCAATCGAACCGCCTTTCAAAGCGGAACGCCACAAGCGTGTTCAGAACATCGAGAGCGGTCAAGAAAAAGTAGCTGGCAACCACAACGACCGGAAGCCCCGACATCGCGACAGCTTCACCCGAAAACACCCCGATGATCGCCTTGGCCACAAGCAAGACCAGAAGCAAATCGACAAGCGGCGACATGATACTTGACACAAGGCCGAACCAGACCGCGTCGATGATCGAAATGCCCACAGGACGCCTTTCGGTGATTGCGCGGCTGTGTTTCACGGCCACCTCGATCATCCCAAAGGTCCAGCGCAGGCGCTGCCGCATGAAAGCGCGGACTTTGTCTGGCGCTTCAGTCACGGCCCGGGCCTGCTCCTGGAACCGAACCTTGTAGCCCGCCCGGTGGACCGCGATTGTCAAATCGGCATCCTCGGTAATCGTCTCACCAGAAAAGCTGTTGGCCTCCCTGACAGCTTCGGTCCGCCAGGCCCCGACGGCCCCCGGTACGACAAGAACGCCCTCGAACACTTCATACGCGCGCCGCATCACGCTTTGGCTCACGATGTATTCGAGCGATTGGCACGACGTGATGAAGTTTTGGCGATTTCCAACCTCGACCAGTCCAGCGACGGCTCCGACCTTTTCATCCTTGAACTGCTGGACGAGCCAGCGGATCGTATTGGGAAAGAAGATCGAATCCGCGTCCGCGATGATGAAGATCGGGCTGTTGGTGACAGAAAGGCCAAGGTTGGCCGCACGCCACTTGCCCCCGTTGTCCTGATGCATCCGGATAACCCGGTCGTCGTTTCCGAATTCGCTCAGGACCGTGTTGTAGGTGGTATCAGTTGACCCGTCGTCCACGACGACAATCCGCAAGTCGGGATAGTCGGAGGCAAGAAGGGACTCGATACATTTTACGATAACCAATTCCTCATTGTAGGCCGGTACGATGACCGTGACCGGAGGACAGAAGTCGGGATCAAAGTCTGTGCGGTTCCCACGCCATAGCGCCAACGCGACGTAGATCACGGACCTGACGGCCGCAAACAACATCAAGACAAAGAACATCGTCGTAAGGCCGACAAGGTAGAACCCGATCGACCAGAGCGCGACCCCATCACGCCAGTGGGACGGTTCGGCAGTCAGGGGCATCGCCTCGGCCTGGACAATGCCCGCTGCATCGGCCAGCGACGCAAAATCAAATCCTTCGAGTTTCAGGCCGGACAAAACAGCAGGCAAGATTGCCCCGACAGCCGCCGCGTTCGGACCCAGTTCGAACCCGACAAGACCAGATGGGTTATCGGCGGCGGCGTCCCGGACCCGTCCAACAAAGTCCGCAGGATCGAAAGAACCGTGCGGCGCGAAAACACCCGGCGCAACGGCCAGGTACCCCCGTTCAATCATCTCGTCATAGGCCGCCAGATCCGATGGCTGAGCGATTTCGGCAGCCGGTCGAACGAAAAGGCTGCGCAGTCCTGTGGCATGCGACATGGCAAGCTGTGCCGTATTGTGACGCAGGTCCGCCCCCGGGCCAAAGCCGGCTAGCGCGCTTTGGGGCTGTCGGAACCCGATCGCGTGCCCCTCCGCAAGGACCGCGTCAAGCGCATCCTCGTTCCCAAAGATATCGAGGCTGTCGACAAAGAAGGTCGCCTTGACCCCCGCATTGGACAATGCGCTCAGAATGGCGTCGGCAGGGTCTTTGGCAGGCAGGCCATCAAAGGTCAGGTGCAGCGTCCTCAACGACCCGGCACCGCTAAGGTGCACCCGGTTGGGACTGGGCACCACACTATAGGACACTGACAGGATCGCACCGGTGGCTCTGTCCCAAGTAAGGCTCCGCCTCCCCAGGACATCGCTTTCCGTCCGGGTCAGGAATGGTCCGTCCCCTTCTGCAATCATCAGGTTGGCAAGGCTGATCGGCTGCCCAAGAATCTGCAACGCGGCCTCTGTCGTGGGCGGCGCCTCAAGTAGGGGCCAGACCGTCGGATCCTCATAGCCAAGGGGCCAGACAGCCACGGCCTGCGTCGCACTCAGCCTGCGGACCTGATCCTGAAAAACGGCAGCATCCTGCAACCAGATGTCATTGAGCTGGCGCAAGGCATCCACGAACCGTATCCGCACCGCACCAAGTTCAGGCACGAAAGCGATGTCCGGCCCAGCCTGTGCGGCAAATACGCGCTCCATCGCCTCGGCATAGGTAACCATCTCGGACACGGCGCGTCCGCTTTGCCAGACCTGCCCAAAGGTCCCAAGGGCAATCACAAGCTTGTCGGCCGGAACGCGCGCCGACAACTGCGCAAGGTTCGCATCCAGCCAGTCGGGCCGCGCCAGCGCAACAGTTGGCCTGTCGGGGTCAACAAAGGCTCTGGCGACGGCAAGGTCCATGGCGCTGACTAGACCCGCGTCATTCCAGAACGGCGCGTCCAAGGGTCCGATGACGCAGGTCCCGGTGCCAAGGCGGGCGCGAAGGCCATTCAGAGTCTGGGCGACCACCGCCGGATCGACCTCAGGGACAGGCGTAAGATCAAGGCATACGCCGCCAACTGGCATCTTGGTCGTCTGGTCCGCGATCTGTTCGATCAGCCCCCCCGGTACATCCGCAGCCCCGAATGCCTGCTCTAGCTGATCTGCCGAGACCGGGGTACGCAGGCTGATGACATGATAGAACGGCGGCGCGTCCGTCTGGTCCTGAAAGGTCGCAAGAACAGGCTGCGGTAAGGCCGATACGACGTGGCGCAGCACATCAATCGACATGGTTTGCACAAGCGCAAGGTCGACCATCCCGCACCGCTGCGCGAAAGCCTGTGCCGACGTGCCATTCCCTGCAGGAATGTAGGCGGCGACTGTGCGGCGGGACGTTTGCCCCTCTGCCTGCCCTCCGTCACACATGGCCCCAGAGGGAAGCGCGAGAGAAGTAATCGAAAGATCCGCCCGGTCCGGAACGCCAAGATCATCCATGGACGACACGATCTGGCGGACGGCATCAGGGCTGGCTGGTGGCGGCATTGCGCGGAGGCGCACGACAAAATCCACAGCAAAAATGGCAACTGCGATCAGGACAAGGATCAACCCACCCGTGACAAGGCGCTTCTGGCGACCCGTGGTGTCCTCAAATACACGGTGTGGCGGCTTGGTTTGAACATCAAACCGCGCCAATGTCTGAAACATTTTACAATCCAAATGAGCAGTGAAAAACTTGGTAAGATAAAATTTAGTCGGGCTAGGCAGATCGCTGTGTGCTGTCTGGCCATGTCTGGTTTGCGATGGCCCCCTGCGCCCTCCCCGCAAATCGGATAGACGCCGGGTGCCGGTTTGCTTAGTTGTGCCCCCCCTGAACGAGCCCAGATCAATTGGGCGATTGGTCCGGTACCACCAAGGCTCCTAAAAACAGTGTAGGGCCTTGACCATTAGGCCTTAGCTAACATCTGTAAGTTCAACTCGAGAGTCCGACAACAAAATGCCGCAATTCAAGGAAACACTCAGGCTGACTCGGCGGGATTTACTTCGCTTTGGTGGAGCTTTTCTACCTATGGCTGTATATCCAAGGCAAAACTACGCCCAAGATGTGTCGCTCCCGGCGCTGATGATTCTCGTCAGAGGCGAGTCGGGGAGGATGGATCCGAAGCTGCTGGATGCCGTTCTTTCAGAATTCTTCCGTCGCGGAGTGCCCGCGACAGTCCTTTTGGAGGGGCAGTCCCTGACACCCGGGACACCGGACGGCCTTCAGGCCTTGATGGACGAATACGCCGCCCGCGAAGGCGGTCTGTTAGAGCTGGCAATTCCTGTCGGGGATGTCGCGGGCCAGCTTCGATACTTTCAGATGCGGACGGCCGGCGTACTGCGCGACCGCATTGCGGGGACACTAAAGCAAGCGACGACGCGGCAGGTCACAACACTCATCGATGACTCGGAACTAGGTGGCATCGACGTAGCTGCCTTCCGCTCGGCCGGTTTCCGTGTGTTGATGCGCCCGGGCGACGGTGAATTCAGCGCCGCCTTCGTCGGTCGGGGTCAGCTTGCGATTTCGGGTGGGGCGACACTGCCTTTGTCTGGCGATCCTGCGCGGGTGACGAGGGCGCTGGATACCATCCTGCGCAACCGCCAAGATGGAATTCTGACCCTTGTTTTGCCACGGACCGACCAGCCGGCGACGGACATCGAGGCGACCCGCGCGCTCGCGGCGGCGCAAGCCGACAGGCTGACGGCAGCCTTGTTGCGAGGCGTGCTCTACCTGACGCGTCCGACGGATTACCTGCTCCAGTTCGGCCCCGAGCAACTGACCGAAGTTGCCGTCCTGCTGTTTTCGCCAAACGATCCTGATCAGGACGAGGCCCTGCGCGACTTTGCGGGCCTGCTGTCGGCCAATCGTGTCACCTTTGACCTCGTCGCCGAAACAAGCCCGGCTTGGTTGCCCCAGGACGCCGGGCGGATCGACTATTGGTCAGGGACACATCCAGAAGGCGCGACCTTGCCCGAGGTCATCGTGTTGACAGACCCCGTGCCGGACGGCGACCTGCCGCCGGCAAGCGTGATCCTGCATGCCGGACACGCGCGATCCGGCCCGACGAGATTGCGCGAGGATGGTCGCCTGCACATCTTGACCGAGGACTGGCCCACGCTCGCCGCGCGGGACTGGCCCGCCCTCGAAAGCGTCGCGGTTGTCATTCGGCCCGAGGATATCGCAACCCCGGTTCAACGGTCCGAGATCTTGCGCCGGCTTCTGTCCGCGACCCGCGACGGTCAGACCCGCTTTTTGAAACTTGGTATCCTTGCCGATCAACTGCTTGCACCAGACCCCGTTCATCAACGCCTTTGGGCAACGCAGCGCCGACAGGTCTCGGATCCGCCATCGCCAGCCCTGTTGTCTTCGTCCGAGCGCACGCAATTGCTTGAGGATGCCCAAGTGGCGTGGACCTACATTGACCGCTTTACGAGCGCAGAAACGGGCCTTTGCGCGGGCACGGTCCAGGACGGGCCGGTGCGGCGGGTCAACTACGAGGCCACCTTCTGGGATATGGCCAGCCAGATGCAGGGCATCGTAGCCGCAGCGCGGCTTGACCTGATCAGCGCCAGCGCAGCGAAGGACCGGTTGGCGCTGATGCTGGGTCATCTTCCCCTTATGCGACTGGACGGTCAGGACCTGCCACCGGCCGTGTTTGTGACCAACAAGGACAACGAGGTCGTCCGCAGCTCTTTCGACATCTGCGATGCGGGACGCTTTCTGATTGCATTGCGACTTGCGGTGCAAAGCGGCCTTTTGCCCGAAGAAACCGCATCGACGCTCATAGACAGTTGGGATCTGAAGTCGGCCGTATCTGACGGGCGGCCCTTTAATCATGACGGACGCCGCTGGCGCGACACCTCGCTGTCGCACTGTACGCCCTATATCGCCCCAGCCTTTGAAGATCTTGGTCTGCCTCTGGCCACCACCTATCCGCCACTGCCCGAACTCCCCAGCGCGGATTCGCGCATGGACCTTCTGTACGCGGTCGCGACCAAGGGGTCCTACGGGACTGAACCCCTGCTGCTTCAGGCCATCGAACGCGGCGCGAGCCCTGAATCGTCCTTTCTGACCGATGTCCTTTTCGATGCTCAGCTGAGCTGGTTTGAGGACACCGGACGCCTCAAATGCGTGTCCGAGATTCCGCTGAATGTTGCGCCCTGGTTCACCTACCAGGGTCTGAGGGTGGACAGGACGGGGGCCGAATCGTGGACAATCCTTAGCCCCCGCGACAACGACGCGTTCCAAAGCGAGGAGTTCCAGAAGCGGATCGAACTTCTAAGCTCCAAATCCGCCTACCTCTGGGCCGCCGTCTATCCGCATCCCCACTCTAGCCGACTGCTCGATTTGATCCGGGACAAGGCTCGGATCGATGGTTTTGGCTTTTCCGTAGGCGTCTATACCGAGACGCTTCTGGCGATGACAAACTACTCCGACCTCAACACAAACGGCGTGATCCTGGCCGCGATCGCACGGATGCTGACCCAGGACGCCTCCGAAGAGTAGGCCGGAGGCGCAGGGCTGGATCAGGGATTGGCGCAGTCGATCACGCCGGGGGCGACCGCCCCGGACAAGATGAAAGCAGCGGGATCAAGATCGAATTGCATTGTCCCGGCAAGGCATTGGGCGCGCAGGGTGTCGGCGGCAAGGGCGACATTGGCGACCAGATTGCCAAAGGCAGCTTCACTCAGCCCGAACGAGGTTCCGAGGTAGGCGTGCAACGGTACCTGGACCTTAAGGTCGGCATCAAGCGCCATGAGCTGGCGATAGGTCCCGGCAGGGAAATGACGCAGGTTGTCGAGCATCCCGCTTTCACGCGCAAAATTATGGTATTCGGGCCGGATCCCGGCGTCGTTGTCGTTGATATGGGTGCGCTGCAATGGCATCGCGCCTTGGGGCAGGTTGCCAGACGCAAGGTCGAAAGCATTCTTGCTGGCCGACATGAGTTGGCCATCCTCGGACCAGTACCAACGGTCAACATAGTCGATGTTGCCGAACCGGTCCTGCTGGTTCAGGACAAAGTCCAGAACAGCAACATTGGCCAGATCCGCCATCCAGAAGACGATTTGACGCGGGTTGGGATCGGTTCCCATCGCCTCGGCAATCTGAGGGTCTGTGATAGCGACCGCGACGCCTTCGGCGACCGCCTCGGCCAAGGGCCGGTCAGATCGCAGAGCAAGATAGGGTGCGGTTTGTTGAAAGGCAGAATAGACCTCAATGCCCCAGTCTGCGTCGCTGGTCCCGTTGATCTCAGGGCCGTAGTCATCACCACGGTTGCGCAGCATCGTGCCGTAGATCGCGCTGCGATCCGCCACAAAGACGTCGTCTGTCGGAACATAGCTGTCGGGGTTTGCGTGTGCGGCGACAAAGATTTCCCAAGCGGCCTGCATCATCGGGCCAGAACCGCGGACCTGCGCAATCTCGACCCCGGGTTGGGCGATTTCTTCAAGGTGCATCGCCCGGTCCATGCTGCGCCAGACGGCCGGAGGGACCCCGACATCCGCGCCCAGGAAGCGGGAAAGATGATAATAAAGCAATGGCGATTGGGAAAAGGTGCCGCTTGTCCGCGGATCGTTCATGCTTGGCTTGATCCGGACGATTTCACCGCCGCTGCTACGTTTGGCATCCTTACCTTCGACGCAGGCCGTCGCCTCAAAGCCCTCGCGATCGCCGACAAACGGACCAGAGGACAAATCGTGGATGACCATTGCGGGGCTCGTGCTCCAGGTCTTGGGGCAAAGGCCGATCGTTGGGGCGTAAAGATCAATCCCGCAGTATAGCGCTTCGGTGGCAAGAGCGGCTTCGGAATAGCGGGCACCGGGCATCGGGGCAATCTGGACACACCGCTCGGTAGTACCATTCGGACTTTGAAACAGGGTCTCATTCCCGACCACCGCGTCGTCGGCTACGGCAGCAGACGAAATGAGCGCGATGAGGGCAGCGCCTGGCAGGGTTCTATTCATGATATGTCCTAACGAATGCGATAAGGCGGAATGCGCTAATCCCTAAAACATATCACAAAACCGCTGGTCTTAACTGATCTTTGACAGCGACAGTCCATTTCCTGTGCCGATTGGTGCTGTCAGCATAAAACACAATCTGGACTGGCCGTCGCTCAGGACGCGCGGGCCAACTGGCCTTAATCCGGCATCGGAACTTCAAGAACGCTCGTGCGGTCCAACCCGGTGAGCAAATCCTCAATCACAACAGAGACGAGTTCGGCCCTGCTTGAAACACCCGACTTGCGATAGATCGCGGCGCATTGCGACTTTATCGTCCCGACCCGTGTCTGGCGCAGGACCGCGATGTCCGAGATCGAGACGCCCTTGATGGACAGCAGTGCCACATCCCGTTCGGCCTCTGTCAGGTTCCAACTGCGAAAGTGACCCTCGATCACCATCTGAAAGGCACCACTGGCGGCATCCAGCTCGCTTTCAATCTTGGAATTGCGGCGCAGCAGTTGGAGATACTGACTAAGGGTCACGACCGCCCCGATGGCAAGGGCGATCACGCCGACCAGTTCGACCCAGGTGTGACGGGTAAATTCGGCCAGCTCGATGAACACGTCTGTCGTAAAGACGATACCGCAACTGACCTGCAGAATTGCTGCGGCAAGAAACATGTTCCGCCGCAGCGTCTGGCTACGATTATGCGTCATTCGACTCCTCGTCGCCGGGGGCTTTCTCCCCGGTTATCATCGCCTTAATGAGGTTCTCACGATGGCGCCAGCTTGAAAAGATCACCCCAGCGACGTGACCCGCCACAAGGACCAGAAGCAGGTTTACCAACGTCTTGTGTGTGTCCTCGACCCAGCTTTGGCCAAAGTAGGCATCCATGCCCATCATATAGCCGGTTGTCCCGACCGCTGCGAGCGTCGCGAGGAGTGCCAGGATCATGGCGGCACCCGCCGGATTGTGGCCAAGATAGCGGCCCTCCCGCCCGCCCACCATGTCGCGTAGATAGACCAGCAGGCGCATGGGGCTTGGAACAAAGTCGGCAAAGCGGGCATGTCGACCCCCGATCATGCCCCAAACCAGCCGAAACGCAATCAGCGCCACAACAATGTATCCCATTGTCCTGTGCAGTTTGCGCGGCTCGTCAAAGGCGTAGGTCAGTGCGACCATGCTTACCAGCGACCAGTGAAAGAGGCGCACCCCAAGGTCCCAGACCTGGACCCGCTCGGACGTCTGCGAAGAATCGTAAAGTGTCATGATGCGCCTCCTTTCTTTAGGTCAGGCTTCGATACGGTCGAGTTCTTCGCCGGTGTTCGGGTCGAAGAACACTTCCATGTTAGTACCTTCGACCTTGCCATATATCTCGTAGCAGCCGCCGCCGTTGATCTTGAACGAGATGACTTCGCCGCCTTCTTCTTCGAACGACTTGATCGATTCCCAGATCGGCTTCAATTCAGCGCCGGGGTTACAGGAAGGTTCAGCAAACACCGGGGCCGCAGCGGTTGAGAAAAGGGCGGCAATCATGAATTTTTTCATTGGGGGAAACTCCATTTGTTGTCGTGACAGCGTCAGGCTGACCACGAACCGGAGCTACGACCGAACCTGAGAAGTCTTCTATTGACCTCAAGTTTACACTGATCCCCATAAGCCAAAACTTACCCGTCTATAGCCAAAGTTGTACGCGGGATCTTGCCGGATTTCCCGCAAGCGACCGACCGCCATTTTTCAGGCAAAATTGCGCTGACGAAGCCGTCAGGCGAATGCAAGCCTCACCCTGCTGACGCCGGTCCCAGAGGCTGCCGCCGCGATTTGGCAGGGCCGGCGGCGGGCTGACCGTGAACCTCAAGGTCGATACTTCGGACACCGGCAAGCGCGGCGTATTGCCATCAGATTGGGCTGTAGAGAAGCCCCGCCCCATTGGTTGGAGCGTAGCCAGATCAATTTGAACTTGGATAAATTGGACTTGGCCTTCCCGACCTTCTGTTGTCCTATCGGTTCTGCCTGCCCGATCAAGGGCCGGCAGGAATATGCGGGGTCCGGCCTAGGTGTGCAGAAGGACGCGGTGGCGGGCCGGATCGGAGAACTGATGGTCCGGATGCGGTTTTCTGCCCTCCCCGGAGGAGGTCGTGGCCAAGCCAATCTGGCTCCGCTCAAGAATGGGTCGCGCGCGACCCCCTAGGAGGTGATCTTGTCCGACCGTCCCAATCGCCCGCGCTATGCGGCCCGGCTCAATGCCTTTAAGCTGGCGCCCGATATGCCTGCCAAACCTGATGTTGCAGACATGATCGCGGCGGCCGGACAAGTTGGCGGGCTTGATGCGGCTGACCTGAACTTCCCCGATCATTTCGTGGGCTACAGCACCGCTGATCTGTCCGGCCTTCTGGCCGCCCAAGGCATGGCGCTGAACGGGCTGGCCATGCGCTACTATACAAATCCGGGCTACCGGCTTGGCGCCTTTACCAACCCCGATCCTGCCGTCCGCACAGCCGCTATCGACGAGACGAGGGCGGGTATCGACGCGCTTGTCGCCATGGGTGGCCAGCAGATGACCCTATGGATGGGGCAGGACGGTTTTGATTATGCCTTTCAGGGCGACTACGGACGCATGTGGGACGACACGATTGCGGCCTTGCAGGTGGTTGCCGACCACGCCCCCGAGGTCGAGGTCGCGATTGAATACAAACCGAACGAACCCCGCGCCTATGCCCTGATGCCCGATGCCGCGACGACCCTCTTGGCGATCAAAGAGGCTGATCGCCCCAACCTTGGCGTTACCCTCGACTTTGCCCATGTCCTTTACGCTGACGAGATGCCCGCCCATGCCGCCCACCTGATCGTGCGGCATTCGCGCCTGATGGGCGTTCACCTGAACGATGGCTACGGCAAGCGGGACGATGGCCTGATGGTGGGCACCGTCCACCCCGTCCAGACGGTCGAGTTGTTCGTGGAACTGGAACGCATCGGGTATGATGGCGTCATCTACTTTGACACGTTTCCCGACCACGGCGGCCTGAACCCGATTGAAGAGGCGCGGACCAATCTTGCCCTGGTCACCCGCCTGCGGACCATCGCCGAAGGGCTGGTGGGCGACACGGCACTGGCCGCAGCCATTGCCCGACAGGACGCGGCCATCAGCCAGAGGATCATTGCCGCCGCCCTTTACGGGGCACTCTGATCCATGACCGGTTCCGTCATGGTGGTCGGCGCGCTGCATCTGGATGTGATCGTCGATGCCCCAAGATTGCCAGCACTTGATGAAACCCTGATGGGTCATGGTGTTGCCTATGCCTTTGGCGGCAAGGGCGGCAATCAGGCCGCCGCCGCCGCCCGTCTTGGGGCAAGGACGATAATGGCCGGCCGGGTGGGGGAGGACAGCTTTGCCGCGACTTTGTTGGCCGCCCTTGATGCGGCTGGGGTGGACCGGTCGCAGGTTCTGGCCGGCCCCGGCCCGTCGGGCATGAGCGTGGCCATAGTTGAGGCTGGTGGCGATTACGGCGCCGTCGTCGTGTCTGGCGTCAACCGGGAGATCCGGGCAGAGGATGTGACGTTGCCGGATAACCTGTCGGTCATGCTGCTGCAGAATGAGATCGGGATTGGGGTGAACCAGCAGATCGCTGCCCGGCTCTTGCCTGCGACCCGGCTGGTCCTGAACGCCGCCCCGGCAGGGCCGATCCCGGCTGATCTGCTTGCCCGCACGGATCTGTTGGTGGTCAACAGGGTTGAGGCTGCCGCCCTGACCGGGCAGTCGGATGACACTCTAGATATCACGCTGGCGTTGAAGGCACTGCTAGTGCTTGGTCCCCGGCAGGTGATCATCACACTGGGCGGGGCGGGTCTTGTCAGCGATGGGCAGGACGGGGCGTTCTCGGCCCCGGCTTTTGCCGTTGACCCGGTGTCGACGCATGGCGCGGGGGATGCGTTCGTCGGCGCCTTGGCGGCAAGGCTCTGCGATGGGGCGGACCTGCAAGAGGCCTGCCGATTTGCCCAAGCGGCCGCAGCCTTGCACGTTTCCACCCCGGTGGAGGCGCGGTCCAGGGTCACTCCGGCCGACGTAGCGGCCTTTCTGGCCGGGCGCTAAACTGTTGGGGCATCCGGGCGGATCAGCCCTTCGGCCTTCAACTCAGCCCATAGTGCCGACGGGATCTCGGCCCCCACCGCCTGAATGTTTCCGGTCATATCCGCGACGGACTGGCCGCCGGGGATGACGGAGACCACCGATGGATGCATCAAGGGAAAGCGAAACGCCGCATCGACCAGCCGGACGCCATGGCGATGGCATATCGCCTCAATCCGGCCCACCCGGTCCTTGATGGCCTGTGGTGCGGGCTCATAGTCATAATAGCAGCCCTCCACCGGCCCCGTCGCCAGAATGCCCGAGTTGTAGGGGCCTCCCACGACAATCCCGATCCCCTTGGACTGGCAAAGGGGAAGCATGGAGGTCAGCGCCTCTTGCTCCAGCAGCGTATAGCGCCCGGCCAATAGGAACAGGTCCAGATCGCCCCGTTCGGCCAGCCACTGGCACGGTTCCCATTCATTCACACCGGCCCCAAAGGCGGAAATGACACCCTGATCGCGCAGATCAACCAGCGCCCCGTGCCCGCCATCCATAAAGGCGGCAAGGCTCGCGTCCAGTTTCGCCTGCCCGCCCTGATTGCGCACATCTATGTCGTGCACATAAAGGATATCGACGCGGTCCACCCCCAACCGCTCTAGCGAGAATTCCAGCGACCGGGCCACAGCGTCATAGCTGAAATCATAGACCTCATTGCGTGACGGCACCTCGAACCATTTGCCGAAACCATCGCGTTTGTCCGGTGTGGTCGCCTTCAGCAGGCGGCCCACTTTGGTGGACAGCACATATTCGTCGCGCGGCTTGCCACGCAGAAAACGGTTCAGCCGGGTCTCGGACAGGCCAAGCCCGTACAGGGGGGCGGTGTCATAGTAGCGGACCCCGTTGTCCCACGCCGTCTCAAGGATGGCCTCGGCCTCTGCGTCCGTGATGGCCCGGTACAGGTTCCCCAAAGGGGCCGAGCCAAAGCCAAGTTCGGTAAAGCTTAACCCGCCTGTTCCATGCCGGTCCCAGTGCCGTTTTGCCAGTGCCATGCCATCCTCCCTGATGTGCTGCCATGCTAGCACGAAATCCTTTTGTGCCAATCCGTTCCGCGCTAGGCTCTGGCACAAGTCAGGGAGGACGACATGAGCAAATTCGCGCAGGTGTTTGGCGTGGCCAAACCGGTTATCGGCATGGTCCATATCGGGGCCTTGCCCGGCGCACCGCTTTATGATGCGCAAGGCGGCCCGCAGGCCCTGCTTGACGGGGCGCGTCGTGACCTGTTGGCCCTGCAGGCTGCGGGCTTTGACGCGGTGATGTTTGGCAATGAAAACGACAGGCCCTATGAGTTTGAGGTCGATACCGCCTCTACCGCCACAATGGCCTGGATCATCGGGGCCTTGCGGTCCGAGATCACGGTGCCCTTCGGGGTCAACGTGCTATGGGATCCGATGTCCACCGTGGCGCTGGCCGCTGCAACAGGGGCGCGGTTCGTGCGCGAGATATTCACCGGTACCTATGCCTCGGACATGGGGCCATGGACGCCTGACGCGGGCAAAGCCATGCGGTATCGCAACAGCCTTGGCGCCAAGGACGTGGCGATGCTTTACAATGTCAGCGCGGAATTCGCCCATTCGCTGGATCAGCGCCCCCTACCTGACCGCGCCCGTTCGGCTGTGTTTTCCTCGATCCCGGACGCGGTCCTTGTCTCGGGTCAGATCACCGGCGAGGCGGCCAAGATGGAGGACCTTGAGGCTGTCAAACGCGCCGTCACCGACGTGCCGGTCATGGCCAACACCGGGGTCAAACACGCCACCATCGGGGATATCCTGCGGATCGCGGACGGCTGCGTCGTCGGATCGGCCCTCAAGGTGGACGGGCACACTTGGAACGCTGTCGACCCGGACCGCGCTGCCGATTTCATGGCCAAGGCCCGGGCCGCCCGGGGGGGCCAATGATGAAGGACCGACTGCGCCACGACCTGACAAGCCTGATGGGACTGCCCGGGCTGTCGGGTCATGAAGACAGGGTGCGCCGCGCCATCGCGGCCGAGCTTGACCGGATCGGCCTTTCCCATCGCACCGACCGGCTGGGCAACCTGATTGCCACCGTCGCAGGGGATCCGGCCAGCCCGTCCGTCATGGTGTTCACCCATATGGACCAGTTGGGCTTTGTCGTTCGCAAGGTCGAGGCGGACGGTCTGATCCGGGTGGAACGGCTGGGCGGCGTGGCCGAACGGGCCATGGCGGCCCAAGCCGTCCTGTGCTGCGTGGGCGAAGGGCGGGACGTGCCGGGGGTGATCCTGAACAAGGCCCATCACGCCACAACGCCGGAAGAAAAATACCGCGTGCTCAAGACGCCCGAGATCGTCATCGATACCGGCCACGGCTCTAGGCAGGCGGTGGAGGCGGCGGGCATTCGCATCGGCACACCGGTGGTCTATATGCCGCAAGTCATGCCGCTTGCAGGTGACCGGATTGCGGGGACAAGCGTGGACGACAGGGCCGGTTGTGCGGCACAACTGGAACTGGCCCGGTCCCTGACCGACCGCGAAAGCGGGCCGACCGTGCATCTGGTCTGGACCGTTCAGGAAGAGTTCAACCTGCGCGGCGCACAGGTGGCGGCCCAGGTGCTGCGTCCCGACATCGCCATCCAGATTGACCTGATGTTGGCGACCGATACCCCCGACATGGCCGACCGGGGTGAGATGACGCTGGGCGGCGGGCCGGGCATCAGCCTTTATTCGTTTCACGGCCGGGGAACCCTGAATGGCGTCCTGCCGCATCCCGCGATGGTCCGCCTGATGGAGGACAGCGCCGCCACCCTGAACCTGCCGCTTCAGCGGTCCGCGCAGGTCGGGGTGCTGACCGATCTGTCCTATGTGCAACTGGTGGGCGACGGTGTTGCCTCAATCGACGTGGGATTTCCCATGCGGGCCTCTCACTCAGCGCTCGAGGTCTGCGATCTTGATGATCTCGTCGGCCTGGTCCGCCTGCTGGATGAAGCCGTGGCCCGGATTGGTCCCGACTTTCCCTTGAACCGTGACGAGGTTCCGGCATGAAGCACACGCTTGGCGTCGATATCGGGACCTATGAGACCAAGGGTGTTCTGGCCGATGAGACCGGCTGCATCGTCGCCATGGCCGCGCGTCCACACCGGATGATCGTACCCCAGCCCGGCTGGGCCGAGCATCGGGCTGAAGAGGACTGGTGGGGCGACTTTGTCTATGTGACCCGCCAGTTGCTGGCCTCCTCTGGCGTTGACCCAGCCTCGATCGCCTGCGTGGCCACCAGCGCGATCGGGCCCTGCATGCTTCCGGTGGATGCCGGGGGCAAGCCGCTGATGAACGGGGTCCTCTACGGCGTCGATACGCGGGCCGAGGCCGAGATCGCGTCGCTGAACGCCCAGATCGGCGAGGACGTGGTGCTAGAGCGCTGCGGCAACGCGCTCACCTCGCAATCGGTCGGGCCAAAGATCCTGTGGCTGCGCAATCAGCGGCCAGAGCTCTTCGCAAAGACGGCCAAGGTCGTCACCTCGACCACCTTCCTGACCTTCCGGCTGACCGGCGCCTATGCCATCGACCACTATACGGCGGCGAACTTTTCGCCCCTTTACGATGTCACCACCCAGAATTGGACGGCGGACCTTGCCCCCGACATCATCGGTCTGGACAAATTGCCCGACCTGATGTGGTCGACCGAGATTGCGGGCCATGTCACGCAGGAGGCCGCAGCCGAGACGGGACTTGCCCCCGGCACCCCCGTGACCTGTGGGACCATCGACGCGGCGGCCGAGGCGATAAGCGTAGGCCTGCGCGATCCGGGTGACATGATGATGATGTATGGGTCGACCATCTTTGTCATTCAAGCGACCTCTGCCCGGGTCACGGACCCCGCCCTTTGGTACGCCCCCTGGCTGTTTCCGGGCGAACACGCCTCGATGGCGGGGCTGGCCACCAGCGGCACGCTGACCCGCTGGTTCGGCGAGAACTTTGCCAAGGACCTTGCACCGGACGAGGTCATGGGGGCTTTGGCAGCAGAAGCTGCGGCCTCTCCTCCCGGGGCCCGGGGGCTTCTGGTGCTGCCCTATTTCTCGGGCGAACGGACGCCGATTCATGACACGCGGGCAAAGGGGGCGATCCTTGGCCTCGACCTGACGCATGGGCGTGGGGATATCTACCGGGCCATGCTTGAAGGGATTGCCTATGGCACGGCCCATGTCATCGACACGTTCCGCGATGCGGGGCAGGCCCCGGTCAGGGTTCTGGCAGTGGGTGGCGGGACAAAGAACGAGGTCTGGTTGCAGGCCACCTCTGACATCGGCGGGGTGCCTCAGGTGGTCAGCCAAAGCAGCGTCGGCGCCTCGCTGGGCGATGCCTTTCTGGCCGCTGTCGCGGTCGGTCTGGCGAAACGGGCCGACATCACCGCCTGGAACCCGCCCGCCCGCGAAGTGAAACCGGTGGCCCACGCCGCCTACGCCCGCCAGTATCCGCTGTTCAAGGCGCTTTACCCCGCGACCCGCGACATCGCCCACGCCCTGGGGGCGGAGGTATGACAGACCTGTTCCGGACAGCACTTGCCGAAACAGGGGCGGCCTTGGACGGCATAGCGCCGGACAGCATCGCCGCTGCCTGCGACCGGATTGCGGGGGACAAGGCACTGGTCCTTTACGGCTGTGGGCGCGAAGGGCTGATGATGCGGGCGCTTGCGATGCGGCTGCATCACCTTGGCCTCCACGTTGCCATGCAGGGGGACATGGCCGCGCCGCCGGTTGGTCCGGGCGACCTTCTGGTGGTTTCGGCCGGTCCGGGCGAGCTTGCCACCGTCACCGCCCTGATGGGGGTGGCCCGGCGGGACGGGGCAGATGTGCTTTTGTTCACCGCCGAGCCGCAGGCAAAGGCCGCCGCGCTTGCCAATCAGACCCTTGTTATCCCGGCCCAGACCATGGCGCGGGATCAAGGGGCGGGGGCAGGCGTTTTGCCGATGGGGTCGGTCTTTGAGGCGGCGCTGTTTTTCCTGTTCGAGGTCATGGTCCTGCGGCTGCGCGACCAGCTTGCCCAAACGCCCGAGGCGATGCGCGCCCGGCATACCAATCTGGAATAGCCATGCGATACGAACTCATGCGCCCGCATCAGATCAGGCAGGCTATCGCGGCCGGCACTCCCGTCGTCCTGCCGCTCGGCGTTCTCGAATACCATGGAGAGCATTTGGGGGTTGGCATGGACACCCTAGCCGTGACCCGGGTTCTTGAACGGCTTGAGGCTGAGCGGGATCTGGTGATCCTGCCGCCCTTCCCCTATGGCGCCGCCAGCTATGCGGTGGCGCCCCCTGAGGGGACGGGGTCAGTGCAGGTGGACGCCCGTGTCCTCGCCCCCTTTGCCGAAGAGATGTTTCTGGGCCTCCTGCGGATCGGCTTTCGCAACATCCATGTTGTCATCCATCACCAGACCGAGAACTTCGGTCAGGGAATGCCCACCGATCTGGCTTTTCGGCTGGCCGGGCGGCAAGCGGTGTTCCGGATGCTGGAACGGACGCGGGGTGAAGGCTGGTGGGGGGCAGAGGGGATGGCGGACTATTACGCGGCCCATGCAGAAGGGGAAAACCCGTTCAACTGGATCCAGGTCCACCCCCTGATGGACGCCGCGATCATGGAGCAGTTCCACTTTGACCATGCCGGGATCGGTGAGACCGCGCTGATGTTGGCCCTCGCCCACGAGGCGGTCGAAATGGACAGGCTGGCCGGTGAGGTGCCCTGGTATGTGCAAGGGGCCGAACGCGCCACGGCTGAGGAAGGCGAGCGGGGGGTGGCACTTATCCTTGAACGGCTGCGCGGCCTGCTGGGCTAGGTGGACTAAGTGGGTTAAGTGGGCCGTATCCTAGATCGGCGGCAGGTCGATGACCCCCTTGGTCAGGATGAAACAGCCATAGGGCCCACTGTCCGAGGTACGGATGATGCAAAAGGCCTCTTTGGCCGCCGCGTAGAAGGCAAAACGTTCCAGGCTGCGCATCTGGACAGTGCGGCCTTCGGCCTTGTCGATGACGGTCTGCATACGCTCAAAGATCGGCACGATCCCGTCGGGCTCGCCGACGACCTGCATCCGGGCCACCGGGGCAGGGATGAAGGTGTCCAGCGGCATCAGAGACAGGATGGCCGAGGTGGCGGCGGGAATGTCGCAACCAGCCATGTCGATAAGGCTGCCATAGGTCGTTTGGGCGGCGATGGTGGCGGCGGGATGGTTCACGTCGCAGACCACAAGGCTGTCGCCATGGCCCATCAGCATCAGGGCATGGACCACTTCGGCGGACAGTCTTTGATCAATTCCCTTGAGCATCGTGGTCTCCGGTAAGGTGGGTCATGACCCACCTTACTTGATAGCGCCGGCGGCCATTCCCTTGATGATGAACCGTTCAAGCAGGATGCCGATGACGATCAGGGGCAAGATCGCCGCAAAGGACAGGGCAGCCATCGACCACCAGGAAATCCCCTGGCTGCCCGTCTGGCTTGCCACCATCACCGGCAAGGTGACCGCGTTTGTGGACGTCAGCAGCGCGGCAAAGAAGTACTCGTTCCAGGTCAGAACCAGGCTCAGAATAAAGGCCGCAACCATGCCGGGCAGGGCAATCGGCATGATGATGGTCAGGAACGCCCCCCAGATCGACAGACCGTCAACCAGGGCCGCCTCTTCCAGCTCGGTCGGGATCGATCCGAACTGGTCCCGCATGATCCAGATGACGATGGGCAGGACGGTGAGGGTATAAAGCAGGATCAACCCAATCCGCGTGTCCAGCAGGGCCAGCGACTTGTACAGCACCAGGAACGGCAGGGCGAGGACGACGGGCGGGAGGATCAACTGGCTAAGAAAGAAGAACGAGATGTCGTCGTTCTTCATGAACCCGAACCTGTAGCTGAACCGCGAAAGGCCATAGGCGGCCAGGCTGCCCAGCACGACCGCCAGGCTCGAGGCGGATACAGAGATTACAGCAGAGTTGTAGAACCTTTTGAGGAACTCATCCCTTACCGTTGACTCATTGCCGATCGTATCGGGCGACAGGCCCAGCGATCGCCAGCCCAGCCATTTCGGAGTGAAATCGACCCACGGCACCATGTTCCCCTTCATCACGTCGGGGGCCATCTTGAACGAGGTGGTAATGGTCCAGTAGATCGGGAACAGGCAGATAAAGCACCATACCAGCAGAATGCCGTAGATCAGGATCCGGGAGGTCCACCATTTGGCCCGGTGGCCCCGATCCGTCGCACTGTCGTGGAAAATCTGGTCAGTCATCAGAATTTTGGCCTCATCCAACGGTCAGCGAGTTTCATCAGGATCGTCATCGCGATCACGATAATGACCAGGTACACCATGGCCAGCAGGGTCCCGTAGCCGACGTTAGACCTGTCCCTGTATTCCCGGAAGATAAAGCTGGTCACGCTGTCCGTCGCACCACCCGGCCCGCCTGAGGTGACGTTGATGATGATATCGGCCAGCTTTAGTTTGAAGATGATGCGGATCAGGATTGCGGTGATCGAGACAGGCAGCATCAGGGGAAAAGTGACCTCCCAGAAGCCGCGCCAGGACCCGGCGCCGTCAACCTTTGCGGCCTCGGTCAGCTCTTTCGGGATGGCCTGGAGGCCGGCCAGGATCATGATCATCATAAAGGGAATATAGGTCCAGGCATCCATCGCCATGATCATGAAACGGGCAATCTCGGGCGAGCTGAAGAAGGCGGGATTGTCGATCCCCACCTCGCGGGCCAGCCGGCTTATGGGGCCAAAGCGCACCTCAAGCATCGACTTGCCGATCATCCAAGACACTGCCACGGGCGACAGCATCAGGGGCATCAGAAAGGCCACCCGGAAGAATTTGCGGGCCCGGATCTGCGCGTTGAGCAGCAGGGCCAGACCAAAGGCGATGGCATATTCGGGCAGGATGGCAAGGACGTACCAGACCATGTTCTTGAGGGCATTCCAGAAGAACGGGTCGCCCCACATCTGCCGGATGTTGTCCAACCCGTTGAACTTGCGTCCCGTGGGCGAGGCAAGGTTCCAGTCGGAAAAGGCGATGCCCAATCCAAAGATCAGGGGAAAGACGACCATCGACACCACGAACAGGGCCGCTGGCAGGACAAAGAGGCTGCGTTTTCCATATTCGCCCTTGCCAAGAACCTGGGCCCAGCACAGCGCAACGGACCACAGGATAAAGGCGTAAAGCGTCGGTCGCCAGTTGGTAAAGCCAAGGTCGATCTGGCCGTTGGCATTCAGGGCCTGCAACAGTGCCACGAGCGCAAGGATGGCGGCCGCGCCCCAGACGACGGCCTTGCTCAACCGCAGCCGGGCGGGGGTGATGTTGTCGGCGGTGACAACGTGCAGGAGGTCGCCCTGTCCACTCATGCCGAATTCCTTGAGATAGGCCGTGTCGCTGTGTGTAACGCCCGCCCCGGCAAGACACCGGGGCGGGCGGATGGAAAGATCAGGTAAGGTGGGTCATGACCCACCTTACAGGGCCGGGGTCACATCCCAAGCGACGCCTTGTAAAGGGCGATCTGGCTGTCCCGACCGATCTGGTCGGTGATGGCCTCCCAGGCGGCGGCGATGGCGTCCGCCGTCTCTTGGGCCGAGGCGTACTGCCCGGCAAAGCCCTTGGCCAATTCGTCCTCCGCGACCGAGTAGTACTGGAAGATGCCCGGGATCCGCGGCTCAATCGCCGCGTTGGGGTGGTTGTAGCTGTCTGCGTTGGACCCAAGATAGTCCTCGACAAACGCCCGGTCGTATCCGGCCTCTTCCCACTCGTCGTACTGGAAGTGAGAGTTGCGGTAAGGCTGGAAGCCTGACGGATAGGCAGACGTCCAAAGCGACAGGTCCTTGCCGCCCAGGTGGGCTGCGGCGGACCAGGCTGCCTTGCGCTTCTGCTCGTCCCCCGAGACGCGGGCGGTCACATAGATGCCCCAACCGATGTAGGCCATCTGCGGCGCTTCGTTCCTGGTCTCTTCCCAGGACGCTGTCACAGAGTTGTACACACGCTCGGACGCCGGGTTGATGCCAAAGCCGACGACATCGCCCACGACGGAACCGTCCGAGGTCCGTGCGCTGGAGCCCACATCGCCCCACCACATCAGCATAGAGCCGGTACCGGCCAGGAACTGCGAGAAGGCCGTCGTTCCGGGGTCGGCGTTGATCTGGTCGGCAGGATAGGCGCCGGCCTCGATCAGGTCCATCACGTCCTGGATGGCCTGAACCCAACCGGGGTTGTTGACCATCGGCTTCATCGTGTCGGGCTCGAACAGCCAGGCGGGGCTGTCGGGGTGTTTGACATAGGCCGCAGCGCGGTTCGAAATGAAGTACATGCCAAAGCCGCCCCAACCCTTGAGCGGGTCAAGATAGCCATGCGCAGGCAAACCGGTCAGCGGATCTTCCTGACCGATCAGCGCCTTGGAGACAGCGTTGACCTCTTGCCAGGTGGACGGCACCTCGGCGCCGCCAATGGCACCTTCGCCAAAGTAGTCGGTCCGGTAGGCAAAGGTGTGGCAGTCGCCGTCGATGGTCACACGGTAGGACTTGCCATCCCATGTGCCGACGGGCTCTTGCAGGTAGCCCACAAGGTCATCGGCATCGATCTGCGTTTTGACCCAGTCGGGCATCTCGTCCAGCAGCCCGCGACCGGCGGTATCCCCCTCAAAGGGCGCGCCCATTTCGATGATGTCGAAATCGACGGTGCCGGTGGCGATGCTTTGCTGCAGACGGGCGTTGTAGTCGGCCTGTGCAAGATCGATCCAGTTGATCTTGGCGCCGGTATAGGCCTCCCAAGGCTTGAGAAAGCCGCGGAACAGGAAGTTGTGAAGGTTCTGGTTGTTCAGACCCATGAAGGTCAACTCAACGCCCTCAAACTCGCCCTCGGCCACGTTTTCCATGGTCGGCCCAAGGCACATCTCGCCGACTTTCTGCCAGTCGGCATCGGTGGGCGACCCCATACCCACGCCGGGGATCTTGAGGATTTCAGCACGGACGTTGCTGTGTCCGCCCGCTTGTGCAGAGTTTGCGGTCAATCCGCCCATCGCGCCAAGGGCGCCAACGCTGGCGGCCCCTTGCAACATTCGGCGGCGGTTCATCATTGCGCCGGTAACGGCGTTATAAAGCCCAACTTTCACGTCTTTCTCTCCCTATCAAATTCGTTGGCTAATGCCTTGATGTCAGGTTTGGCGACCGGTCCGATCTCCTCCACCGGGCTCCTTGGCGGCTGTCGCCGCCAAGTGGCAGGACGCCTTTGACAGGCCAACCATCACAGCCTTCCCCCTCGCCTGTCAAGTTTCTAACATTTTAGTATACCTCAATGTTGGACAGGTGCGGTGCGCTGGTTTAGTCCTGAGGTGAGCAGGGAGGGAGACTCGCTTATATGGCCGAGGTGAAGGTTCGCGCTTTGCGCAAGAATTATGGTGCCATGGAAGTTATTCATGGCCTAGACGTTGACATCCATGACGGTGAATTCGTGGTGCTGGTCGGTCCGTCCGGTTGCGGAAAGTCGACATTGCTGCGGATGATCGCTGGGCTTGAAGGGGTAACCTCCGGGACCATTCACATTGGCGAACGGCTTGTGAACAACCTGCCGCCGGCGGAACGGGACATCGCAATGGTGTTCCAGAACTACGCGCTTTACCCGCACAAGACCGTTGGGGCCAACATGGCCTTTGCCCTGCGGATGAAGAAGATGGACAAGGCCGAGATCAAGACACGGGTCGACCGCGCCGCCGAGGTGCTGGGCCTGACCCCCTACCTTGACCGCTATCCCCGCGCCCTGTCGGGTGGACAGCGTCAGCGAGTGGCCATGGGGCGGGCGATTGTGCGCGACCCCCAAGTGTTCTTGTTTGACGAACCCCTGTCGAACCTTGATGCCAAGCTTCGGGTCCAGATGCGGACGGAAATCCGCGAATTGCACCAACGTCTTTCCACCACGACCGTCTATGTCACCCACGACCAGATCGAGGCGATGACAATGGCCGACAAGATCGTCGTCATGCAGGCCGGTCATATTGAACAGGTTGGCGCCCCGCTGGATGTCTATGACCGGCCAGAGAACGCCTTTGTGGCAGGCTTTATCGGCTCGCCCGCCATGAACCTGCTCGATGCGATGGTGGATGCCGGGGGGGCGACCGCAACCCTGCAAGGAAAGACCATCGCCCTGCCGCAGGTTGCGGGCCTTGAAGAGGGCCGCCGCCTGCGCATCGGGATCCGGCCCGAACATCTGGTCCTGACCGACGGCGGGCTGTCCGCAACCGTCGCGGTGATCGAGCCGACAGGCTCTGAGACCCACATCGTCTTGCGCGCTGGCGGGCAGGATGTGACCATGCTTCTGCGCGAACGCCAAAGCTTCAAGGTGGGGGAGGAACTGACCCTGTCAGCCGCACCAGAGCATCTGCATCTGTTCGATGCCGAAACCGGCAAGCGCATCAACTAAGGCGCGAACCAATCGTACTAGGGAGGAGCAAACATGCTCAAGGGAATCGACTACCGGCTGAATGCCGATGTCCTCTATGTGCTGCGGGCCATGGGCCACGGCGATACCATCGTGATTGCAGATACCAACTTTCCTTCTGATTCCGTCGCCCAGCAGACCATGCACGCCGACCTGCTGCGCATGGAGAACCTCACAGCGGCCGAGGCGGTGAACGCCGTCCTGTCGGTGATGCCGCTCGACACCTTTGTCGAGGACTTTGCTTGCCGGATGGAGATCGTGGGAAACCCGACCGAGGTGCCCCCCGTTCAATCAGAGGTCCAGACCGAGATCGACGCTGCCGAGGGCCAGCCCCGCCCAATGTTGTCGATCGAGCGGTTCGCTTTTTATGATGCAGCCAAGGATGCCTATGCCGTCATCCAGACTGGCGAGCGTCGTTTTTACGGATGCTTTATCCTGCGCAAGGGCGTCATCGGGCCAGAGGCCTAGACCATGCGCCAGGACATTGTGATCCTCGGGGTGTTTGTCGCCGACACCGCCTATCGCGCGGCGCGCCAGCCCCACATGGGCGAGACGATCCTGGGTGACAGCTTTGCCCTCGGTCCCGGCGGCAAAGGGTCGAACCAGGCGGTGGCCGCCGCCCGTGCCAGTGGTAGCGCCGGTGGCAAGGTCCACTTTATCACCCGCCTGGGCCGCGATCCGTTTGCCGATATGGCCCGCGCCACTTGGAGCGAGGCTGGCGTGATCCCGGTCGTAACCGAAGACCCGGACAGCTACACCGGGGCTGCCTATATCTTTGTCGAGGCAGGCAGCGGCGACAACGCAATCATCGTTTCGCCTGGAGCGGCCGGCAACATCTCAGCCGCCGATGTAGAGGCACAATCGGCCCTGATCCACAGGGCCGCCGTCTTTGTGACCCAGCTGGAACAACCGATGGACGCAGCCCTCCGGGGCCTTGAGTTGGCGCGGCAAGGCGGCGCCCGGACGATCCTGAACCCGGCTCCGGCCGCCCCGGTCAGCGATGCGATGCTGTCGCTGTGCGATATAGTGACCCCTAACGAGACCGAGGCCGAAGGGATCACAGGCGTCAAGGTGGCAACACGCGCCGATGCTGAGGCCGCCGCAGACCGATTTCTGGAACGCGGTGTCGGTGCGGCCATCATCACACTTGGCGAAAAGGGCGCGCTGTATCGCGACAGGACGACGACCTTTCACATCCCCGCCCTCAGCGCAGGACCGGTTCTGGAAACCACCGGCGCAGGCGACGCCTTCAACGGTGGCCTTGCCGTCGCGATTGCTCAAGGCCTTGGACCAGAAGACGCGGTGCGTTTTGGCTGCGCCACCGCGGGCATCTCAGTCACCCGCGCAGGAACAGCCCCCTCCATGCCCAGCCTTTCCGAGATCATGGCGCTTTTGGGCGCCTGATGCCGGACGCCAATGGCCGGGCAAGGCCAGAAGCCGGGCCAATGTCAGCAAGGGGTTCTGCAAGAAGGGGCCGAACCCAGGACGGAATGGCCAGTCCTGGGTTCCCTGCCATTCAGGCCTTCTTCTGGCTCAGAGCCACGGCCAGGATGATGATCCCGCCGCGCGCGATAAGCTGCTGACTGAACTCAAGCCCCATCAATATGAGACCGTTGTTGATAAGCCCGATCATCATTGCACCGACGATGGTGCCGATGACCGTGCCCTTGCCGCCAAACAGGCTCGTCCCGCCAAGAACGGCTGCCGCAATGACCGACAATTCGTCGCCCTCTCCCAGCTGGAACCGTCCGGATTGCAAGCGCCCCGCATAAAGCATCCCCGCAATTGCAGCCGCAGTAGACGACAAGACAAGCACGCGGAACTTGATTTGCGCGGTGTCGATCCCCGAAAAACGTGCCGCTTGTTCGCCACCGCCCGTCGCCAGCACCCGCCGGCCAAAGCCGGTGCGCCGCAGAACGATCTGGCCCAGCGCACCCAGAATGAGCATCCAGAACAGCAGAACCGGTATCGGCCCGATCGAACCGCCACCAAACAACCAAGAATACCCTGGGCTCAGGATGGGAACAGCGGCTGTGTCGGACAGCCACATTGCGACGCCCTTGGCGATGCCCATCATCGCCAGCGTTGTCAGGAATGACGGAATGCCGATCCGCGTTGTGAGCCAACCGTTAAAGCAGCCCACCGCAATCCCGGTCGCAAGACCCGCGATGACACCGCCAACCGGACCCGCCACTGAGATCGCCATAGCCACAGTGACGGTCGCAAGGCCCGCCACGGCACCGACCGAAAGGTCAATCTCACCGGCGGACAGAACGAATGTCATGGCAATCGCCATGACAGCGATCATCGCCGTCTGTCGGACGATGTTCAAAAGGTTGTTGGGATTGAGAAAACCCTTGTCATTCAGGGTGAGCGCGAACACCAGAAATATCACGGCAAAGCCGATGTAGATGATGTTCTGACGCCAGTCCCCGATAAAGGCGCGCAGTCGCGAGTGTGTTTCAACGGTACTCATGATTGGCTTCCTCTCCTGCCGTCAGGGCGTCCTGAATGGCGATTTGCAGGCGCTGCTCGGCCATCTGAAGCCGGTCGGCGATGTCGTTGTCGGCCTCGGCCGGATCGTCCAGCTCACCGCGCAGCATGTCCTGATGCGCCCGGCCGTCGGCCATCACCACGATCCGGTCGCAGGCTGTCAGCAGTTCGGACAGCTCTGACGAGATCATCAGGATGGCTTTGCCAGTGGCGGCAAGATCGCGGACCAGTCGGATGATCTCGGCCTTGGATCCGATGTCGATACCGGCTGTCGGCTCATCCAGGACGAGGACGTCGGGATCGGTGGCGAGCCACTTTCCGATGACAACCTTCTGCTGGTTGCCGCCGGACAGCGTGCTGACGGCGTGGTCACGGCTCGCTGTTTTGACGGACAGCCTTTTTATCTGGGTGTCGGTGACGTCGCGGACCCGGCTCTCGTCAACGAAGCCCCGCTGCGACACGCCGTCCAAAACGCTTAGGGTCATGTTCGACGCAACCGAATGGGCCGGAATAATGCCTTGGGTGGCGCGCGCCTCTGGCACCAGCGCGATGCCGGCCCGGATCGCATCACCGGGTTTGCGCAGGCGCACAGGTTCACCCCGGATCAATATGCTCCCGGCGGTCATAGGGTCGATCCCCGCCACAAGTCGCGCGAGAGAGGATCGGCCAGAGCCCAAGAGCCCGGCAAGCCCAAGGACCTCACCACGATGCAGGGTCAGCGATACATCGACCGGCTTGTCCCGCCCCGAAACGCCGCGCAGCTCTACCAGCGCCTCGCCTCGGGTCGTGTCGCCCCGTTCGACATCGGCAAGGCCCAAAGAACGGCGGCCCACGATATGTTCGATCATCGTTTCAATGGGCAATTCCGACAAAGGCGCAGTGATCACATGGCGACCATCGCGCAGGATCGTGGCCCGGTCCGCAATGCGGGCAATCTCGTCCATCCGGTGGCTGACATAGATGATCGCCGTACCCTTTTCCTTGAGCGTCCGGAGAAAGGCGAACAGGCGATCAACATCCGATACGGCAAGAGCGGTCGAGGGTTCGTCCAGCACCAGAACCCGCGCGTCCTGCGAAATTGCCTTGGCGATTTCGGTCAATTGTTTCTGCCCGGCGCCGAGGTCACCGACCAGCGCCCTTGGGTTCACGTCCACGCCCAGAGTTGCAAAAAGCTCTGCCGTTTTACGCTCGGCCTCTGCATCGTTGATAAAGCCACGCCCCGTTTTGGCCTCGCGGGTCAGAAACACGTTCTGTGCCACAGTGAGGGTCGGGACCAGGCTCATCTCCTGATAGTTCATTGCGATCCCGGCAGCCCGCGACGCTTCGGGCGAGTGAACGTCAAGCTTCTGACCCGCGACCTCAATCGTTCCGGTCGTGGGCACATGCACCCCGTTCAACACCTTGAGGATCGTCGATTTTCCTGCGCCATTGCCACCAAGCAGCGCATGGACCTCTCCGGCGTAGACCTCGAGACTGACGTTCTCGAGCGCGCGGACACCTCCAAAATGCTTGGAGATGTCCGTCATGCGCACCGCGACCTGTGTCATGTCGCGGTTTCCCATCCGCCACTTTTGCCCGAGCGGATCAGAGCCTCGGCCACGCGTTCTGTCACCAGCGCTTCGGCAAAATCAGGCGAAGGGCGCGTGCCATCGAAGATGGCACGGCAAAAGTCGTGGCATTCGATGATCTTGGTTTCGCCGTATCCGATGCCCAGTGCGGGGATCGGCCAAAGGCCATCACCATAGGGATGTGCGGGACCGGTATAGATGGTGCGGAACCCGCGTGTCTCGGCCGGATCATCTGCGAACATCACCTGAAGCTCATCGCGCCGTTCATAGTTGAAGTGGATCGACCCCTTCGTGCCGTGAATCTCAAGGGTGATGTAGTTGTTGCGACCCCAGGCGTTTCGGGTGGCCTCGATGCTGCCAATAGCACCATTTGCAAACCGCACCATCGACATCACCTCGTCGTCCACGTCGACCTCGGCGCGTTCACCGCCCGAGGATTTCTGCGATGCGCCCAGCTTGTCCACGGCGCCCTGTTGAAGGGGACGGGTCTTGACGTAGGTCGAAGTGATGGCCTGAACGGTCTCAATCGGGCCGACAAGGTAATGGGCAAGGTCGACAACATGGGTGCCGATATCGCCCACCGCACCGGACCCGGCAACGGATTTCTGGAACCGCCAGGACAAAGGACCATCGGGATCGGCTGACCAGTCCTGCAGGTATGTTCCGCGAAAGTTGATAACATCGCCGATGCGCCCGTCGTCGATGAACTTCTTGGCAAGCGCCACTGCCGGCGTCCGGCGGTAATTGAAGGCAACCATCGTCGTGCTGCCAGAGGATTTGGCCGCTTCGGCCATCGCCTCGGCCTCTTCAAGTGTCGAGGCGAGGGGTTTTTCACAGATGACATGCTTGCCAGCCTTCAAAGCCTCAATCGCGATCTTGGCATGGGTGTTGTTGGGGGTACAGATATCGACGATGTCGATGTCAGGGCGGTTCACCGTCGCCTGCCAGTCGCTGGATGCTTCGTCAAAACCAAAACGGTCGCGGGCCTCGTTGGCGGCGCCGTCCGTCAGATCGACAACCACCTTGCGGTGTGGAATGGCGGGTGCGGGCCAGAAGAACATCGGCATGGCGGCGTAGGCCATGGCATGGGCCTTGCCCATAAAGCCGCCACCGATCATGGCGACGTTGAGTGTCTTGGTCATCAGGAGGCTCCGTTGAATAGGGGGACCATTTCGGGGCGGACGGCGCAGATGCGACACGCCCGCCCCAGGGAGGATCAGTTAATGCTGTTGATGACGTTGTCCGTCGCGGGGGCGGAATAGACCGTCTGCCACGCCTCAAGGAGGGTCTCGCGCGTCACCGGTAGGGCGGGCAGCGCCACAAAGGCCGGTGCTTCCTTACCGAGAAGCGCATAACCCGCAAGGAGCGCCTCGGTCACGCCCTGATCAAAGGGACGCTGAGCACCAAGCCCGTAGACAAAACCACCCTGGGCCATATTGATCGCGACGTTTTCGCCCAGATCGATAGTGGTGATCACCAGGTCGTCACGGCCTGCGGCGCGGGCCGCTGCAATCACGCCCTCGGCAGGCACGTCCCAGACAGCCCAGATACCGTCGAGGCCCGGGTTCGAGGTCAGCATTGCCCCGGCAGCCCGATCAGCATCGCCCGAGAAGTCCGGTCCACCGATGCCCTGCTCGGCCACGATCTCAATATTGGGATAGTCGGTTTCGATCGTCGACTTGAAGGCATCGTAGCGCTGCCGGGTCACAAAGAAGTCTGCGGCGTGATAGACAAGGCCAATCTGACCTTCTTCGCCCAGCGCCTCGGCCATCAGATGGGCGGCGGCAACGCCGTTGCCATAATTGTCGGCCGAGACTGAGGCGACATAGTCGGTGCCCGCAACAAAGCCCGAGGGCACGTTGTCCATGAAGACCAGATGAACGCCAGCGGCCGAGGCTGCGCGAAACGCGGATGCCGTGGCGACCGGATCGGTCGGGATCGACACGATGATGTCCGGCGACTGGGCCATGATCGTTTCAATATCAGCCACCTGCTTTTCTGCGCGGAAGCCCGCGTCGGTGACTGCGATAACCTCGATGCCCATTGCTGCGAACTGGGTTTGCAGACCGTTGATCTGGGCCTGGCTCCAGTCATTGCCGCCGTAGTGCATCACGATTGCAGCCGTAGCGCCCATCTCACGGATCTGAGCCATCTCAGCGTCGCTGAGGGTGACAGAGGAGGCAGGCGCAGGCTCTTCCCCGTTGGGGCCAAGCGAAAGGACGGATTCCTGCAGCGCGGCGAGGGCCTCCTTGGGGCCGGCCAGTGCGGGGCCTGCGACAAGCACAGCCAGTGCTGCGACGCTGCCCAAAAGTGTACGACGATCAAACATTAGATTTCTCCCTAGGTGCCGGGCGGACCCGGATTTTGCGGCCCCTCATCAGGCCTGATTAAGATATTCCATGCTGGCGCGTGCCCCTTCTGCCGGGTCCTCCCACGCATCCAGTTCGGTACAGATCCACCCTTCAAAGGCGGTGTCGCGCAATGCGCTGATGATGCCATCCGTTGGCACATCACCCCGATCGAGGGGGGTGAACGCAAAGGGGTCGCGCTGCAGCCCCTTCAGGTGGACGTAGGAAATTCGCGACGCGTGTTCGCGGATCATCTCGGCCGGGTCGCCACCAGCGGCGGCGAGATGGGCCGTGTCCGGGCAGAAGTCGATCGAGGTCAGGCCAAAGATGCGGCGCACTTCCTCGGGCCCCTCCACGATAGTGGACAAGTGGGGGTGGTAATGCGCGGTCAGACCACGATCCGCCGCAATCTCAACCACCCGGTCCAGTGCCGCGCCAAGCCGATCAAAGTCTGTCGGGCGGGTGCCATCATACCGCTTGGCCCCTCCCCCAACGACAAGATGGGGTGCCCCAAGTTCGGCAGCACGGTCAGCGGCCTGCGTGATGCGGGCCAGTTCCTCGGGCAGGATGTCATCAAAGATGAAGTTCGCGCCGGAGTAGGTTGCCACCAAGGACAGCCCGGTCTTTTCCAGAAGCCCGCGGAACGCGCTGGCGTCCCTTTCCAGCAGGTTGCCGTCGAATAATTCGACGCCGGTGTATCCGGCTGTGGCGATCTCGGTCAGCGCCCGATCCATGTCACCGAACGTCCGGTAACGGAGCTGGGTGATCGATGTGACCCCCTGCGCCGCGCCGCCAAGATCGCCCCAGCAGTTCGCTTGATAAGCAAATTTCCAACCGCCCAATTGTTCGCCCTCCCTCAGGTAATCGCACAATTTCTATGCTTCTAGGCACAACAAATGCTTAGGTCAATATTTAATATTCAAAAGTAACCATTCTTTTGCAGATTATCTGCAAAAGTTGAAGCTTGTCAGGCCGATCCCCGCATCTTAGTGTCAGGAACAAGCGAAGATTTCGGATAGCTGCCGGTGCAAAACCCAAAGACAAACGCGAATCACGAACGCCCAAGAGGGCGTCCAAGGGGCGGCGATCTCGTCGCGGCAAGCCTGTGCGAAGTCCTCAACCTCGTGCGTCTGGGCCAGGCCGACACCCGGCAAGAGATTGAACGGACCAGCGCATTTGGCCGTGCCATCGTTGCAGACCGGCTTGCCACGCTGGGCGAGCTTGGCCTGATAGACGAAGCTGGGACCGGCGTTGCCACGGGCGGTCGGGCCCCCCGCCTCGTCCAGTTCTGCAAGGAACGCGCCAGGATCGTCGTGATCACGCTGAACCAGTCGGCGCTTGGGGTTGGCATCGCAGACCTTTCGGGACGGCTTTTGACCGAACACCACGAACCCGGAGACCTTGCAGAACCTCGCGCCTGTATCGACAGGATCTCAGCTTTGGTGCGCTGGATCGTCTCGCGGCAGGCAAAGATGACCGATCTCTGGGGGATTTCGATTTCCGTGCCCGGACCGGTCATTGCAAACCCCGCAGAGAGGTTCATCCGGACGACGCCCGATTTCCTGCATGATTGGGGTAACAGCGGGCTGGTTGAGACCCTGCTACGTGAGTTTCAGGCGCCTGTCTGGATAAGCTCGTCTGTCGAGGCCATGACGATGGGGGAATTGCATGGGGGCGCGGGACAGGGCGAAACCTCCATGTTGTTCGTCAAGACCGGCAAACGGATCGGAGCGGGTCTGGTTGCCGTCGGCAGACCATATCACGGGGCCTCTGGCGCGGTCGGATTGATCGGCCAGCTTCCGGTGACTGCGGACGGACAGACCGGCAGCCTCGACCGGATGGCGGGCACGGACATGATCGAGGCGCAGGGCCGTGACGCCGCCACCACCGGTGAAAGTAGCGCATTGGCGGAACTCCTGTCCCGAAACCTGCCGATCACCGCCAATGAGGTCTGTCAGGCCGCCCAGATGGGCGACCCGGCCAGCACAGCGATCATCTCGCGCAGCGGGCATCTTATCGGTGGTGTCATTGCAACCCTGGCCAGTATGCTAAACCCCAGCCTGATCGTTCTGGCCGGATCGGTCGCTCAGACGAACGACATCCTGCTCGCGGCCGTGCGGGAAACGGTTTACGGCGTTTCGCATCCGCTTGTGACGCGCGATCTGCGTATCGTGCGCAGTCAGATGGGTGCGTCTGCGGCCCTGCTCGGGGCAGCGAGTATCGCGGTCGAGGCCCTCTTTGCCCCCTCGGTGCTGCGCGACTGGATCCTGTCGGGCAGCCCGGTCCATCACCCCGAAATGGTTGAAAGCCTCGCCAGTGCGAACCGGAGCGAGCCAAAGGTTCCGTCCGTCGCACCACCGCCTCCCGCTGCTATAAGGACATAGGATGACGATTGTTGGCCTCGGACCTCACGGCGAACCTGCGGCCGCGCCAGAGCGGGTAACGCTGCTCCCTCAAGATATTGCCGCCGCGCGGGCGCGACACCTCCGCGTGGCTGTTGTCATGCACACGGTCCAGAGCGATTGGGCCAAGCACCTGATCCAGGGCATCGTCGCCGTTCTGGGCGACTGCGGCGCAATCGTGATAGAGACTGTAGACTGCGATTTTTCTCCCGACCTGCAAATCGCCGCCCTCGACAGACTTAGGGGCGAACGGCTTGACGCGATCATCTCGCTCCCGGTCGACAACGCTGTTGTGGCAGAGGCGCACAAGCGGGTTTCCGCAGCGGGGATCAAGTTGGTTCTGGTGGACAATGCGCCAACCGGTCTCTTGCCCGGCAAGGATTATGTGTCGCTGATTTCGGCGGACAACTTTGGCCTCGGCAAGATGGCGGCGGAACTGCTGGCCCGCCAACTGCCCGAAAATGCGAAGGCAGGATTGATCGGGTTTGACGCTGATTTCTTTGCCACGAACGAGCGTGAACTGGCCTTTGCGCGCTGGATGGAGATCAACCGGCCCGACGTGCAGCTTACCACGACACGATTCAGCGCCGTCGCCTCGGCCGGCACAGCGACGGAAAAGCTGCTTGACCAGCATCCCGACCTTCAGGGCCTGTTCGTTGTCTGGGACACGCCCTGCGACGAAGTCCTTGCTGTCATGGCCAACCGCCAGATTACGATCCCGGTGACCACGGTAGACCTTGGACACAACGTATCGGTCAGCCTTGCGTCCGGGGGCCCCGTCATCGGCATCTCAGCACAGCAACCACTTTTGCAAGGTCAGGCCGTCGCCCGGACGACGATTACCACCCTGCTGGGCCGAGGATGTCCCGAGTGGGTCGCCCTGCCGGGCATTGCCGTCACCCGCGAGACTGTCGCGGAAAGCTACCAGACCATCTGGCGCACTCCGGCACCGCGCGAGATATTGCGCGGTTTGGATTTGCTGACCTGAGATGACGGATACGGCGACGGCGATACGATCCCCTTCCGGCGCCAGAACTTCAGACCGACCCCACCGGGGTGGCAGTGCCTGCCACCAAGTGCAATCAAGGCTCCTTGGCCAGCCGATAGTCCCGAAGCTGCGTTGACAGGGGGATGCCGCTTGGCATCTGCCCCTCGGGCAGATCCACGCTCAGCAGGCCGGCCTCCTTTCCCATCCGCCCCAGCGGATATCCATCCGGTCCACAGATCAGGCTATCGCCGACATAGGTCAGGTCACCTTCGGACCCGCAATAGTTGGCATAGACGATCGTCACCCCATTCTCGAGCGCCCGGCCCGGCACCTGAATGTCGGCGACGGTGACAAAGGGCATCATATTGGCGGTTGGCGTCAGGATCACAGTCGCCCCGGCGCGGGCGAGGGCGCGGGTATGCTCCGGAAACTCCACGTCATAGCAGATCATCAGGCCAAACCGGATGCCCTGATAGTCAAAGACGACCAGTTGATCGCCGTGGGTGAAGATGGCGTTTTCGCGGGGTCCGAAAAGCTGGACCTTGCGGTAGCGGGCGAGGTCTTCGCCGTCAGCGCCAATGACATAGGCCGAATTGTAGACATCGAGCCCATCGTACTCTGGCAGGCCAATGGTCATGGCCACGCCATGGGCCCGGCAAATGGCCCGCAATCCGGGATAGACCCCCTCCCAGTCGGGCGGAGGATCCTTGGTCACGGCGTTGTAGCCGGGCAGAAAAAGCTCTGGCAGGACAAGCATGCCGACACCGGCAGCAGCTGCCGCCCGCAATGCTGTGTCGAGGGTTTCAAGGCCCACCGAAATATCTCCGGCGGGCGATGACGTTTGATATAGAGCGATCCGCATCAGCTGCGCAGACGCGTCCAGATTTGGTCGTAGACCTCTTGGGTTGCCTGATCACAGACGGCGATGAACGCGCCGGGACCTGCCCCTTCACGGGGATTGTTTTCGGGCATCACAGCCAGTTCAGGGTCAAGAAACTCTGCCACCCCGGTCACGCCTGCAGCGTATTGGGCATAGTTGGTCACGGCGGCAATGTTCTCAGGCTCGAGCAGGAAATCCATGAACAGCAAGGCGTTGGCCCGGTTCGGCGCATCCTTCAACAGGACCACGTTGTCCATCCAGACAACATAGCCTTCATCGGGATATGCGTATTCGATGTTGGCCCCCTCAGCCCGCGCCTTGGCGGAAAATCCGTTATAGATCATCCCTGCGGCCGCATCGCCGGACACCAGCACGTCTTTGGCGATATCCGATCCGAAGGAGGCCCAATTGGCGCTGGCCCCTTGAAGCAGGGCGTCCAGCGCCTGCAGCTGGTCGCGATCGGTAGAACACTGCGGGATCCCAAGGTGCAAGGAGGCCATCGCCATCACTTCACCCTGACTGTCGAGCATGTTGATCTTGCCCGCCAGTTCGGGCGGTGGATCAAACAGGATAGAGGTTGAGTTGATGTCGCCGGCATAGACATCACGGTTCACCGAAAAGCTGGTGGACCCCCACTGATACGGGATCGAATACATCCGGCCGGGGTCGAACGACACATCAAGCCATTCAGGCTGAATGTTGCCCTTGTTGGCCAACTCGCCCTCGGCGATGGCATCCAGGAGGCCCTCACCCGCCATGATCTCGACCATGTAGTCACCCGGCACGGCGAGATCGTAGGACCCAAGCGTTCCAGCCTTGAGCGAGGCAAGAAGCGCCTCGTTGCTGTCATAGGTGTCCATCGTCACGTCGACGTCGTACTCGGCCTCGAACTTTTCGATCAGCTCTTGGGGGATGTATTCGAACCAGTGGTACAGCGACAGGCTGCCCTCAGCCGCTGCCGCATTGGCCGCAAGGACCAGAGCGGTGCTGCCCAGAAGTGTCTTGATGTTCATGATGTTCTCCTTGTTGGGTCGTGGTTTGGGTCAATCCGTTGGGTGCGGTTCCTGCCCCCGCTTGCCGATGAAATACGACAAGGTGACAAGCGCGATCGAGAACAGAAGCAGCAGGGTGGACAGGGCCATGATGTTGGGCTTGATCCCCTGCTTCACCGATCCAAAGATCGCGGTCGGCAAGGTTTCGATCCCTGCGCCTTTGATGAAATTGGTGATGATGAAATCATCGAGCGAGATGATGAATGCCAGAAGAAAGCCCGACAGAATTCCCGGCCACATGATCGGCATCAGGACATAGCGGAATGTCCGCCAGCGGTCGGCGTACAAGTCCTGTGCGGCCTCTTCATAGCTGGCCTCGATCCCCTGCAACCGGGCCGAGATCGGCAGGTAGGCAAAGGGAATGCAGAACACGATATGCGCGACGAGTATCGAAAGGGTTCCCAGCTTGAACCCGATGGTCGAAAAGAAGATCAGCGTGGCGACTGCCGTCACGATCTCGGGCACCATGATCGGCAGGGAAATCAGGGCAAAAGAAGCCGACTTGCCGCGGAACTGCCCCCCCCGGATCATGCCGATTGCACCAGCCGTCGCGACGGTGGTTGCGACCGTCGCGGCCATGACGGCGATCGACAGCGAATTCCATGCCGCCAGCTTGAACTTTTCAGATTCTGGCCCGGTAAAGACATCCGCATACCAGCGCAGCGAGAAGCCACCCCAATTGGTGATCGAGGCGCTGTCGTTAAAGCTGTAGATCATTACGATGATCAGGGGGGCATACAAGATGAACAGGCACAGACAGGTGATCGCGAGGAACCCCTGATAATGCTTGATGTCGAAGCGTCGGTTCATCACGTCTGCTCCCGCGACTGGGCCCGCGCGTAGAATAACAAAACCACCAGAACCATACTCAGCAGGATCATCGAGGCCGCCGCCCCAAACGGCCAGTTCCCTGCATTGCCCTTGAATTGTTCCTCGATCAGGGAACCGATCATGAATGTCTTGGCCCCGCCAAGAAGGTCAGGCGCAAGAAAGGCACCAAGCGAGGGGACAAAGACGAGGATGCAGCCTGCGATAATCCCCGGCTTGACCACGGGCAGAAGGATGCTCCGCAGGATTGTCCACTTGGGGGCGTAGAGGTCCGAGGCGGCCTCGGACAGGGCAAAGTTGTACCGCTCGACCGAGGCATAGATCGGCAGGACCATGAAGGGCAGATAGGAATAGAACAGCCCCAGTTGCACGGCGAAATTGGTGTTGATCAGCTGCAGGGGCGCGTCGATGACCCCGATGGCCAGCAAAGCTTCGTTCAATGGACCGTTGTCGCGGATCAGGAACTTCATCGACACCGTGCGGATCAGCAGGTTGACCCAATAGGGGATCGTCACCAGAAACAGCCAGATCGCGCGTGTGTTTGCCGGGCGGGTCGCGATGAAATAGGCTGTGGGAAAGCCGATCAGCAGGCACAGCACTGTCGCCCCAAGGGCCTGCAGGATCGAACGGACAAAGATGGTGATATACGCCCATTCGATCTGGGGCGGGTCATCCCCGAACAGGCCCCTGTCAAAGACAAACTGGTCATAGGCGGCCAACGAGAATTCCCAGATCACGCCGCCGCGGAATTCCTTCGTCAGAAACGAGTAGACCAGCATCAACAGAACCGGAACCAGCAGAAAAATGCCGATGACCAGCCAGCTTGGCAGCAGCAGCCATCCCCGCACCGGCGAGAAGGTTGCCGAAACCGTGCGCCCGCTGCCGGTTCCTGCGGCCATCAGTCCACCAGAAACCGCGCGGCACCGTCAGCAATGCTGACGAAGACGGGGTCCCCCTGTTTCAAGGCCTGACTTGCGACGAACTGGTTCTGCATCCGCACCTTGAGCGTCAATTCCTTGGCGAGCAGGACGGTGTACTGGGTGTCTGTGCCAAGATAGACCGCATCGCCCAATGTGCCGCGCAGGCTTTCTCCCTTGGGGGCGGTTTTGGTCACCGTCAGGCTTTCTGGCCGGATTGAGACGACACCGGTTGATCCGGGCCCAAGCGGGCTGTTGGCAAGCGCTGTCAACACCTCGCCATCGGCAAGGCTACAAACGACGTGCATCCCATCGGCACTGTCCACGCGGGATGCGATCAGGTTCGTCTCACCAATGAAATCCGCGACAAAGCGGTTGGCCGGGTTTTCGTAAATCTGGTTGGGGCTACCGATCTGCTGCACGGCACCTGACGACATGACCGCAATCCGGTCCGACATCGACAATGCCTCTTCCTGATCGTGGGTCACAAAGATGAAGGTGATGCCCGTTTCGCGCTGAAGGCGCTTTAACTCGGTCCGCATTTCCTGCCGCAGTTTGAGGTCAAGCGCCGAGAGCGGTTCGTCCAGCAACAGGACCTTGGGCTTTGGGGCCATTGCGCGGGCGAGGGCCACGCGTTGTTGCTGGCCACCGGACAGCTGGCTTGGCTTACGGTGCACGAATTGGCCAAGTTGCACCATCTCGACCATCTCGGCCACGCGGAGGGTTATGTCGGCCTTGGTCCATCCCAGCATCCTGAGGGCAAAGCCGATATTCTCGGCCACGTTCATATGGGGGAACAGGGCGTAGTTCTGAAACACCGTATTGACTGGCCGCTTGTTGGGCGGGAGGTTCTCGATCTCTTCTCCATACAGATGAATGGTGCCAGCCGTCGTGTCCTCAAACCCCGCAATGAGGCGCAGCAGCGTTGTCTTGCCACAGCCTGACGGGCCAAGCAGAGTGAAGAACTCATTATCCTTGATGTCGAACGAAACATCGCTGAGGGCGGTGAAGGTGCCAAAGTCCTTGCGCACACCTTTGAGGGCAATGGCAGAGGTCATCAATCCACCGCCAGTTCTGCGATTTCCCGCCGGAACGGCAGCGCGTCCCCAATCGGGTCCTCGTCAAGTTCGCGGGCGTAGCGATGCCCCGCATAGGTTGCCCAGGCGATGGGACCGGGGGCATTGGCATCACCGATCAGCTTGACCGATCTGATGCCCGCGTCCGCCCATTCTGACTGACGGGATTTCAGGGCCGTATAAACTGCATCGTCAGCAAGCCGAGAGGCGACGATGACAACGGCGTCTGTCGGCTGTTCGCGGGTCCGGTCGGTGTAGGTGCAATTGGTGGTCACCGTGCCATTGCCGATGGCCACGACGCCGCGATTCAATTGAATATCGACACCGATTTCGACAAGGCGCCTGTGGATCGTTGCCTGTTCAAGCGTATTGTTCGTCCAGTCCGAGACATAGGCGCATGGCGTCACGATGGTCACCTGACAGCCCTTCTGCACCAACAACTCGGCCAGAACACCGCCCATGTAATAGTGATCATCATCGTAGATGGTGACAGCCCCGCTTGGCATCCTGCCAGCCATCAGATCGTCGGGGGTAAAGACCGGCATCGCCGGATCGATGGACATCGGCACGACATGCTGGCGCGATACACCATCCGCCCGCCAATGCGATCCGGTTGCGATGCAGACATTTTCAAACCCAAACTCAAGGATCTGATCGGCGCTTAGGCGGGATGCAAAATAAGTTTCGACATTCGGCTTTTGCGACAGTTGATAGTCCCGATAGTCGACGACCCGTCCCCAGGCCGACAGCCCCGGCAACAGCCGCTCGCGGGCCACCCTGCCGCCCAGTGTGTCGCCAGCCTCGGCCAGGGCCACGTCGTAGCCTCGCTCTGCACAGGCGCGGGCAGCCTCCAGCCCCGCCGGTCCGGCCCCCACGATCAGGACGTTGGACGAGGCGCCCTTGGTGCTGATCCGTTCGGGATGCCAGCCCTTGCGCCATTCTTCCATGAATGTGGGGTTCTGGGTGCAGCGGCTGATCGACATGGTCATGTCGCCGGTGATGCAGATGTTGCAGCCGATACACTCGCGGATGTCCTCTATCCGGCCTTCCTCCACCTTTCGGGGCAGGAAGGGATCGGCGATTGAGGGCCGGGCGCAGCCGATGAAATCCAGTGTGCCAGAGGTGATCTGTTTGACCATCACGTCCGGACTGGTAAAGCGGCCGACCCCGACGACAGGCTTTGATGTAAGCGCCTTGATCCCGGTCACCAGTTCAAACTGTGCCGCCTCTTCCTTGAACCGTGACGGACCGGAGCAATCCTCCCACGATCCATGTGCAAGGTCCCAAAGGTCGGGCAGGTCCTTGTGCATCTCGACAAAGTCGCGGACCTCTGAGTTGGCAAAACCTAGATCACCCAGCATTTCATCCAGCGACAGCCTGAGGGTCAGGCCCATCGTGTCGCCGACTGCGTTGCGGACATCCTCGACCACTTCGCGCACAAACCGCGCACGGTTTTCCAGTGACCCACCATATTCATCGGTGCGGTGGTTCGTGGCCGTCGACAGAAAGTGCTGAAAAATGCCAAAGCCGTGGGCGCCGTAAAGGCAAATCAGGTCAAATCCCGCGACGCGCGACCGCTTGGCCGCGTTGACGAACCAGCGGCGCAAGTCCTTGATGTCCTGTTTGTCCAATGCCCGGGCCTGAACCGGATCATTGGTAAAGGTGCGGATCGGCATAGCCGACGGGGCAAGAGGGACTTCTTTGGTGTAAAGGTTTGGCCCGTTGATGCCGGAATAGGCCAGCTGAATGCCGGCAAGCGCGCCGTGTTCCTTCATCCGGTCGGCCATCTTGGCAATCATCGGGATGTCCCGGTCGTCCCAAAGGCGCAACTCGATGAAGGGCGTGATCTCCGAGGTGTGGTGCATCTCGCACTGCTCGGTAAAGATGACGCCCCAGCCCCCTTCTGCCTTGATACCGCGCATTTCTGCCACGGCCGAAGGATCCCGGTAGCCGCCGCCATTGCAATGGGGCACCTGATAGAACCGGTTCTTGGCGACGACAGGTCCAATTGCCATCGGCTCAAACAGGATATCGTAGCGGCTGTCGCGACTCATCAAAGGTATTCCAATTTGACTGGCACTGCGTTCAAGGCAGATGATCGCGCCAAGTTCAGCAATTTTGAATGATAAGCGAAAGCACCCTGTTCGGAAGCTCTGCTTAGGCCGATACTAAGCATGACATCCGTAAGCACGAAGATGCAGCGGTTGCGCATATGTTGGGCGTTTTGGAAATCTGACAGGGGGACAGATGCAGACGGCAGATATTCTAAGTGACCTGATCGCCTTTCCGACCGTCAGTGCCGATCCCAACCGCGCACTGATCGACTATTGCGCCGAGTTTTTGATCAGCTGCGGCGCGGTGGTTGAGGTTATCCCGGACGCGACTGGCGGAAAGGCGAACCTGTACGCAACGATTGGGCCGCAAGACCGCCCCGGCGTCCTGTTGTCGGGCCATACGGACGTGGTCCCGGTCGAAGGTCAGGCCTGGACCGTGCCACCCTTTGCCATGACAAAGACCGACGGCAAACTTTTCGGGCGGGGCACCGCCGACATGAAAGGCTTTGTCGCCAGCGTCCTGCGGACCGCGTCACAGGCCGGCAAGGCCGATCTTGCAACCCCTTTGCACATCGCCTTGTCCTACGACGAAGAGATCGGTTGTGTTGGGGTCCGGTCGATGATCGACATGCTGGCTGCCGCGCCGTTACGTCCAAGGTTCTGCATCGTAGGTGAGCCGACGCTGATGGCGGTTGCCACCGGGCACAAGGGCAAGACCGGGCTGAAGGCGACCTTTGTCGGGCGCGAGGGGCATTCTGCCCTGGCCCCCATGGCATTGAACGCGATCCATCTGGCTGCGGACATGATCGGCGCAATCCGCACCATTCAGGCCCGGATCGTGGCGACCTACCCTAAGGACCCCGACTACGACGTGCCCTATACAACCTTGCACGTCGGGCGCATCAACGGCGGCGTGGCGCTGAACATCGTGCCAAACCACTGCACTTTTGCCTTTGAAATCCGGAACCTTGCGCAGGACGATCCTCAGGCCCTGTTGCAAGAGCTTGCCTTGGCGGCAGAGGAAATCCTCGCCCCTGTCCGGCCCGACTTTCCCGAGGCAGCGATAAAAATCGAGGTGACCAATACCTATCCCCCGTTGGACACGGCCCGGGATGCAGAGGTCGTAAGCTTTGTAAAATCCCTGACCGGGGCGAACGGGACGAACAAGGTCGCCTTTGGCACCGAAGGCGGGCTTTTCGATCAGCGACTGGGCGTTCCAACCGTGATTTGCGGCCCCGGTTCCATGGCGCAGGGCCACAAGCCGGACGAATTCATCAGCCTTGACCAGCTTGCCCAATGCGACACCATGCTGGACGCCTTGCTGGACCGTTTACGGACAGGCATCTAGGCCCGTTTGGCAAGACCCGGGAGGTCGCCCTTTTGTGCGCTGCTCTGAAGGTGGTCGCAAAAGGCACTGACGATGCGCGACCGATGCTCGGACCGTTTGGTGGCCAGTCCCAGAACCATCGGGCGGTGCTCCCCCGACAGGGGCAAAAAGGCCAGCCTTTCACCGTCCGGGGCAAGTGCGGTCTTGGTCGGCATGTTGATCAGACCAAAGCCAAAGCCGTTGGCGACAAGGCTGCGGGCGACAGACAGGTCCGAGGTGCGTTCAGCGATTGTCGGTCGACGACCTTCGATCTGGAACATCGACAAAAAGTAGTCGCGGCTTAGCGGCATATCCAAAAGGACCATCGGCTCTGACTCAAGGTCCTCAAGCGTGACGGCGTCATTCTCGGCCAGCGGGTGATCATGGGCGAGCATGACATAGGGCGGCAAAGTGATCAGCGGTTCGAACGAGATGTCCTTGGGGATTTCCAGATCATAGGTGATCGCCACGTCGATTTCGGCCCGCCCCAGCATCCGCAACAGATCCACCTGATGCCCTTCGCGCAGGGACACGTTGGCGTCAGGGTATGCGGTCTCAAACGACCGGCGAATAGCTGCACTAAGAAGCGGCGCGACAGAGTTCAATGCCCCGATCGAGATAGGCCCCCGCGCCTTGTTCGAAATGACGCCCGCCATTTCGTTCAGCGCGGCTGCACTGTCCAGAATGCGCTTGGCTTCATTGAAGATGCGTTGGCCACCCGGCGTCAGCGTCAGTCCTTGGGCGTGATGGCGGACGAAAAGCTGAATACCGAATTCCCGCTCAAGCTGGCTGATCGCGGCAGAGATCGACGGGGAGGACACATTGATCCGTTGCGATGCCAGCGCAATGGTCCCAGCGTCGCCGACGGCAACCATGTATTCCAATTGTCTGAAGGTAAAACGGAGTGGCATACATTGTGTTACGTCCAATCCCCGCCCTGAAACAAGGATTTAGGTGCCCTCAGACAAACTTGCCACAGTTTCAGCATGGACCGTGAAGCTGTCGCTTGTGCTGCGCCAATCTGCAATCGCCGCTGCGTTGATGATCTTGAAGGTGGCAAGGCTCGAGGGACTGCGCCGGGCACGACCATCGAAGCTCAAAAGCTTAATAGCACGCTCGGGCAAATGGTGCTGCCCTCAAGGTCCATCGCGGAGATGCTCAAACAAATCGCGGAACATCGGCCTTAGGTTTTCGCGGCCTGCCCTCGTCAGATGGCTCCTGTCACGATAGTTTGGCAGGCCATCGGTGTGAAAACGACAAGCGTCCTCGTCGCAAAAATATGGCTGTGGGCTTAGGACCATCACGTGGTCCGGAAACCGCTCTGCCAGGGCTGCGAATGCGGCGCGCTGGGACAGGATCTGCTCTTGATAGACTTCGACTGGAAGGCCGACGAGCGACGGCGCCGTCCCAGTTTCAAGGGCTGTCCTTGCCCGTCTGATGGGGTTCAGACTGGGATCCGACGGCACGGATTCCATGATCACAAGACGCAAGTCCGCTTCAACCAGTAATGCCGTCTCTTCAACGAGCGCGTCGTAACTTAGGTCCTCGGGCCATAGCGAGATTGCGAGGACCGTGGAAATGCCGCTGCGTTTGGCTGTTTCGATCACCTCTGTCAGGATCTGGTCGCTGCAAAACGAGGATTGGCCAAAGTACCCATAATCGCAGTTTCGCACTGTCAGGAAAATTGGCTGGTCCAGTGCGTCTGCAATATCTGCAAGCATCTCGTCCAGCATATCAGCGTGAGAATCGCCAAGGACAAGAACGCCTAGGTCACCGCGATCTTCAGTGAGTGGGCATAACTCGGCCTCAGGGTCGCGCAGGCGAAAGCTGATGGGGCATCGAAACGGCCCTCTCTCCTTGGCGGCAAGAAAGAAGGGGCGCACCTCTTTGGGGTAAAGCGGAAGTGCGCCGTTTGTCGCGACGATCGTGACGGATACCACTACGACCATCGCCATTCCCCCCAGCACGAACCGACGAAGTGCCAAAATTGTGGGCAAGGCCCGCCTCTCTCTGATTGGCCGTTCGACGAAATGATAGCTTATCGCGGCCATGCCAAACGCAAGGACCATTAGAAGTGTAGCAACGAGGGGCGTAGGTTTTGATTGTGTCGCTAGAAACCAAAGAGAGATTGGCGGCCAATGCCAAAGATAAAAGCCGTAGGAGATTCGCCCGACGTAGCGCAAAGGCCCGAACATCAACGGGCTGAAGGATCGGGTCTGGGCATCAAGGGCAATCAATGTGACCGCCGCCGCTCCACAAGTGAGAAAGGCGTGGGCGCCTGGAAAGGGGCTTGCTTCGCTGAAGACAAAGCCATTGACCGCGATGACGCCAAAGCTGATGGCGACGATTGCGTGATTTAGTCCCGCCCCGCGCCGCCCGATCGACTGCGCGGCATAGGCAGCAAAGATACCAAGAGACAATTGCCAAAGCCGGGTTGGTAGCATGTAGAACACGGTCTTGGGCGATTGCGGGGCGATGTAGATGGCGGCGATCAGCGAGGCTATCGAAACAAGGGCAAGAACCGGCAAAAACAGCCTTGGCGCAAAACGAAAGATGAGCACTGCAAGCCCGATGAACAGGTAGAACTGTTCTTCCACCGCCAGGCTCCAAGTGTGCAAAAGCGGGCGCGTCAGGGCGTCGGCAAAATAGTCGCCCTCTTCCCAGAAAACAAAGTTCTGCAGGTAGAAGGGCTGGGCCAGAAGGGTCTCGCTGTATTTTATCAGCTTGTCGGGGTGAATGATCCAAAGTGCTGCGACCGTCACCACCGCCAGCATCAGCAAAAGCGCGGGCGAAAGCCGCCGAAACCTTGCCGCCCAGAACGCCCCGAGCGTGATGCGCCTTGCAAGAAGGTCAGGCAGATAGGCGCGCGCAATCACAAATCCCGAGATGACGAAAAAGACGTCCACCCCGATGAAGCCGCCGGGGACAGATTCTGGATAAGCGTGAAACAGGACGACCAACAGAACGGCCAAAGCTCGCAGGGCGTCAATCTCATCGATATAGCGGCGCTTACCAGCTGTCTGTGTTGTCACGGCCAACCCAAAACCGCAGGGCTCTTCATGCCAACAAATTTCCACATGGCGAAGTGTCTATCCGATACGTGCTAGTCGCGGCCTTGATGGCCGCGGCGTTTGGGCCGAATGGCCCAGTTCGCCCTTTGCTTCAACGCCATATTCGCACTTTGAGAAGAACTCCTCAATTGTGAATACTTTTTGGCACTGGCACTGGCACTGGCATTGGCACTGGCACTGGCACTGGCATTGTCGGAACAACAGAACCACCGCTGTTCAAGCGTGGACGTTCCGTTGACGGTCGGGATATCGCGGGCTGTTGCGACAGTTGTCCAATGAACGCCCCCCCGGGGCCCATACTCTCGATCAGAGAATACCGCCTTGCTGTCCTGCATCATCACGCTTTGGGTTCATGATTTCCCAAAGGCGGAACGGGCTGGCCACCGGGCAACCCTAGTCGAGCGGGGAAACCATCTCATCTTCGTAGCCAGTCGCAAGGACCGCGGTCTCAGGGGTGCTGGCACGCGTAACAGGGGACATCTGGAACGACCCTTTGTCCTGATTTGGGACAGCAGCACGGGCCCGAAGCCGGATGAGCGCGAAGGTCAACAAGAGGATATGCGCGGCACCGGTCGTCATGAATAGGCTTTCAGGTCCTAGTGTCATGATGGCAAAGCCCGCAGCCGTCGGCCCGATGATCGACCCCACACCGTATACCAGGAGCAGACCACCGCTTACCTGAATGAACGTTCCGGGGTCGGCATGGTCATTCGCATGCGCCACGATCACCGGATACATTGCAAAGACAGCTGTTCCAAAGACCGCGACATTTACGAGCAAGAAGGTTGGCGAGGTGATGCCACTCAGGACAAACACCGCATCCGCCAAGAGAGCGAGGGCTGCCGTGCCAATCAGAACAAGCCGTCGGTCATGTCGGTCCGAGAGGATGCCAATGGGCAGCTGTGCGGCCGCTCCGGCGAGGATTGGAATGCTGGCAAACAGGGCAATCTCGCTTGTCGTCAAACCAACCCGCGCCCCATAGACCGCCGCGAGCGTTCCGAATGTCGAATTGGACACCCCAACCATCAACACCGCAAAGACGGCAATCGGAGAGTTTCGCCAAAGCGCCGGCAGGTCCAGCGAAACACTGACCAGAGCGGTGGGCGTTGTTGTCGCGGACAGCGCCGTGGGCAAAAGAGCCATGCAGTAAAATATGGCCGCCAGAACAAAGAACAGAAATCCCCGCGCATCCCCCGCCGTGAGGATCATCTGTCCCAGCGTGGTCGCGGCAAGATTGACCATTGTGTAGATGCCAAAGACGCGTCCACGGGAAGATTTTTCCGTACGCTCGTTCAGCCAGCTCTCAACGATCATGGCTGCCCCGGCAAAGCAGAAACCGGACACAGCCCGAAACGGGATCCAGACGTAGGGCGTCAGGAAGATCAAAGAGAGCAGGACTGTGATCGCGGCCAGGGCGCACATCACGCCAAACGCCCTGATATGGCCGACCTTTGCCACGAGAGCCGGTGTTCGAAGGCATCCGGCCACATAGCCGATGGCCCATCCTGTTCCAAGCAAGCCGAGAGAGGCCGCCGAGAAGCCTTCCAACTGCCCCCTTAGTGGGAGGATCAAGCCGTTCAGACCACCTGCCAAAAGCAAAAAGGCAGATCCCAAGAACAACGCCGTCAGCGGTGCAAGACTACGTAACATAGAAGCGAGACTAAAGGTGCCGAGCGGGGCGCGGCAAGGACGCATCTTCCGGGCCCCTGTCGCCCTGTGGTCGGATTGGGCGACAAAGCGCCAGCAAGGCTGGGCCGGATGCACCGGATGTCGCCAGCCAAAGCTGCCAATGAACGCTCCATTGCCCGGACATGCCCGAGCCAGGCCAGGCGTCAGTTCACAGTCAGAACGATCTTTCCGATATAGCCCTTTTCACCAAAGGCCTTCTGCGCGGCACCGATCTCACGAAGCGGATAGGTTTCTGCGACAAGCGGCTTGATGTCGCCGCGTTCGATCCGCCGGACCAGAACACCAAAAACCTCGGGCTCCAACACCGTGCAGCCAAAAAAGCTTAGGTCCTTGAGGTAAAGCGTGCGCAAGTCCAACGAGACGATCGGCCCTGCGATAGCGCCAGAAACCGCATAACGCCCCCCAGGGCGCAAGACGTCCAACAATGAGGGCCACTTTGGACCGGCGACAAGATCAACGACGACATCGACCTGACGTTCGCCAAGAGCCGATAGATAGTCGTCGTCCCGGAGAAGTGTACTTTCAGCGCCAAGCGCCTTGATCTTGTCAGCCTTTGAGGCGCTTGTGACCGCAATAACCCTCGCCCCCCGGGCGGATGCGAGTTGCACGGCCGCCGATCCGACACCGCCGGACGCGCCGGTCACCAACACCGTTTCACCCGCTGCTACCGCAGCGCGCGTCAGCATGTTCTCGGCGGTGGAATATGAACAAGGGAACGAGGCCAGCTCAATATCGCTAAGATCGCTTTCGATCTTGTAAGCATGGCGCGCGGCAACACGGACAAATTCGGCAAATCCACCATCACACTCAGATCCGAAATACCAAGGCGTCTCTAGGGTGGCCCCATCCACTTCACGAAGACACGGCTCAATAAGGACCCTTTCCCCCATTCGCGCGGGATCGATCTGATCGCCAACGGCTACGATATGGCCGCAGACGTCAGCCCCCTGTATCCGAGGCAAAGACATCGGCTGTCCCAACCAGCCGGTATCTTGGGCATTGGCATCGTTCTTTGAATACCAGCCTATCCGGGTATTGATGTCGGTGTTGTTCACGCCAGCTGCACTTATCCTGACCAAAACATCCCGCTCGCCCGGCTCGGGGACGCGCAGATCGTCCCGCCACTTCAGCATTTCGGGACCTCCATGCCCCGTCATGATGACGCCGCTCATCCGGGAAGGCAGTGGCATGAGAAGCTCCTCAGGTGGAATGAATTCTCTTGTGGTCGAAGTAGTGGGTTCACTCTACCCGGTCAACGATAGCGGGTCACCAGCGCCAGATAGATGCAAGGCAGGCAAGGACGTGAAGGCCGACACCGGCGACGCCCGCTGGATCCGGCAGAATTCACCGTCGGAAGACGTCCGTCAGAGAGCCCGCCAATACCCGTTCCGCCCTGCAAATTACCTCTCGGGCGTTCGATCGTGGCTGCCCGTTCGATAGCCTTTCAATGACAAGCAGTCTTTCACATCGACACAATAGGCATTCAAGCGCCTCGTTCCTGTTGAATCTGGGCAGGAATTCGCCAGTCGCACAGACGGTACTCTGTTGAAAAACAATTGTAACAGATATGTAAAAATATGCGTTTTTGATCTACAGACATCATAAGAACGACCGTATGGGACATTAGATGATACTATTTGCCGACCTTGGCGACCTTGGGCTGCGCTTCGGGATCAATGCGGTTGCCATGGCGACTTTGATCTTTGGAATCTACTACCGACGCCACGGCGACCGGACCCTGGCGACCACTGCGGGGATGTTCAACATCTTCGCTTTTGCAGTTCTGGGAAAGCTCTCAAGCGTAGACTTTGGTCTGGGCGCAGGTTTCGGGCTTTTCGCAATCCTTTCCTTGTTCAACCTCCGCTCGGAACAGATCGGACGGATCGAGATTGCATACTTTTTCGGTGCGATCGCCATCGCGGTGATCTGTTCCCTCGAAGGTGTACCGATAGGCAACATCCTGGCCATATCGGCTCTGACTTTGGTCAGTGTGTATGTGATCGACCATCCTGCTCTGCTGCGGGGGTCACGGGCCATAAAAGTGACCTTGGACCGGATCGATTCACATCTATTGGCAGAGCCGGAAACCATGAAATCCGTTCTGACCGAAAGGCTTGGCGTGATTGTCACAAGCTACGAGATCGAAAGCGTGAACTACGTGAACGAACTGGCGGTGATCAATCTCACTTACACCAAGTCGTTGAGGGAGGCGCGTAGATGATCGAACAAGAGTTTGCCCCCATTTCGCTTGCAGATTTGAACGCCAAGGCTGAAATGCTGACGCGCCTCGACAACAAGTATGTCGTGTCGATGGACATGCTCACCAAACTGGCACCTGCCCTTGGAGCACATTTCGACATCCTGGAGATTGATGGCAAACGGTGTTTTGACTACCGGACCCAGTACTTTGACACGCCCCAGATGTGCAGCTTCCGACATCATGTTCAGGGGCGACGGCGCCGCTCAAAGGTTCGAACACGTCACTATCTTGATGCCGACATTTGCTTTGTCGAAGTGAAATTGAAAACGCTCCGCAAGGTGACGGTGAAAAAGCGCCTGCCTCATGATCCCGGCGCGCTCGATCAATTGACTACACCTGCAATGCAGTTTGTCGACGAGGCCCACGTTGACCGCTATGAGCAAGGCTCGCTCGCCCCATACGTGCCCACGATCCAGATGCAGTATCAGCGCATGACCCTCGTCGCACGCAGCGGCGGCGAACGGTTGACGATCGACCGAAGCCTGCAGTTCTGGAACCACCAGACGACTGAAGAGATTTCGCCCGAGATGTTGGTCGTCGAAACCAAGTCCGCCTTTGGGCGTGGCATCGCGGATAACATCCTGCGCGGTGCGGGGTGCCATCCCGTCGGCTCTTGCTCGAAGTATTGCATTGGACTGGCGGCATTGGGGGTTGTGCCGCAGTTCAACAAGTTCCTACCAGCATTCCGACGGCTTCTGCCGCACCTGGGACAGGGGCAGGTTTTTGACATGAAACGCGAACAATCGACAAGCTATTCCCTCCAACGCCGTCCGACAAACGCAACCTGGCCTTTTGCTGGACAATGAATCTGTCGGCCTATTCCGTAGCAGGACCGCAACTTTCGGAAGTGGTTGTGGCATGGGTCTGTGTTGCGGTGTTGCCAGACGACTTCGCGCTACCTTCCGCCAGGACGGAGATGCTTGCTGTTCCTCGGTACCTTTCATCAGGCATAACAGCGTCATAGAACTTGGATGTCTGGCAAGCCGGTGGCCAGAACCGTTATGCCCGTAGCGGGCCCCTCTGGGCAGGCCTGACCATCATTATTGAGGAACAACCGATATGACGTCGCCTAGCCATCAGGCCCCAAACTCTCTTGAGGCTCGTGATCGGCGAGCCTTAGTGCACGGGCTGACAAATCTGTCTCTCCATCTCGAAGTCGGGCCCAAAATCATCGAGAGCGGGCAAGGCGTCTGGGTGACTGATGGGGATGGAAAAACCTATCTGGAAGGCATGTCCGGTCTTTGGTGCATATCCTTGGGGTATGGTCAGCAACGGCTTGTCGATGCCTGCGCAGCGCAAATGAGCAAGCTCGCCTACTACCACCTGACGAACCACAAAGCGCATCCTGCCGTAATCGAATTGGCTGAAAAGTTGCTCGAGATCGCGCCCGTTCCGATGTCGCACGTCTGGTTTGCGAATTCCGGATCAGAGGCAAGCGACTGTGCTGCACGGCTTTGCTGGTACTACTGGAATGCTGTGGGAAAACCCGAAAAGCGCAAGTTTCTCTCGCATGAAAAAGCTTATCACGGGAACACCATTGCTTCAGCGTCGCTGTCCGGGGTGGCCTATGCGCATAAGGGCTTCAATCTGCCGCTTGAGGGCTTCCTTCATGTCCGCAAGCCGCACTTCTTTGAAGACGCCCAAGAGGGAGAGACCGAAGCGCAATTCGTAGCCCGCCTTCTGGCCGAACTGGAGGCGCGCATCCTGTCGGAGGGCCCCGATACTATCGCAGCATTTTTTACTGAGCCGGTGATGGCGGCAGGCGGTGTCATTGTCCCTCCGGAAGGGTACTTTGACGGGCTCCAAGCCCTTTTGAAAAAGTATGATATCTTGCTGGTTGCAGACGAGGTCGTGACCGCATTTGGCCGAACTGGCAATATGTTTGGGACAACGACGATGAAGTTGCGCCCCGACCTGATCGTCTGCGCCAAGGGCCTGACCAGCGCGTATATCCCGATGTCCGCGCTCCTTATTAATGCACGGATTTTCGATGCCATGGCGGAATATTCAGATCGCCTTGGCATCTTTGGATTGACCATGACCTATTCAGGGCACCCGGTGTCGGCCGCAGTCGCGCTGGAGGCCATCGCCATTTACGAAGACCTCGAAATTCCGGCACGGTCCGCCTCGCTTGAGACGACCTTGCTGGGCGGCCTGAGGGCACGTCTGGGCAATCACCCGAATGTGGGCGACATCCGCGGTGTCGGCCTGCTCGCCGGGGTCCAACTTGTCTCGAGCCGCGAACCACGTCGGTTCTTTGAGCCGTTCGTTGGGTTCGGTGCCCGGGTCGCGGCCCTGGCCGAAGAAAGGGGGCTCTTCGTCCGCGCGATCGGAGACACGATCGCCATCTGTCCTCCCTTGATAATATCAGAAGATGAAATCGAAATGCTCATCGACCGGCTTGGTCAGGCTGTCGAAACGGCCGCTGCAGAGCTAGACACATAGGTCGGCGTGTCGCGCTTTCGGTTCTGCAGATTGACCTTGTCCAAGTGGCAATCTTGGGTCGGGAACACAGTGCCGCTCTCGACGGCTCTGTTGATGGCGTGGATGCCCCCTCCTGACGGCTTCAACAAAGCCGCGCAAAGGTGCCCCTTCATTGGGGCACCTTCTATCGTGATGAGCAGGCTGAAGCAGGCATTCATCCAGACTTACAAATCGCCAGGTTGGAATAGCCGCCCCGACGCAACCTTGCGTTTTATTGAAGGATAAAGTCGCCCGTCACCGTTGTTGGCTGGCCATTATTGAAATCACCGTTAATGATCGCACCCGCAACACCACCAGCAATGACATTGCTGCCGCCTGCATCGTAGAGCGTGCCGCTCAGGTCCACGTCAACCACAATGGTTTCATTGAAATCGTTCGTCAGATTGCCCGTCATATCGGCGGTCAGGCTGGAACCAGCCATATTGCCAGCCACATTCAAAGTTCCAGGAAGGTCTTGGAAATATTCGCTCACATTGTTTTGAATGATGAACTGCGCGAAATCTCCGGCGGTTCCGGTCACTGCGCCGCCGTCAAAGTCAACAGACACCGACAGGTTTCCAACGGCCGCATTTGTGCTGTTA
>JAQWWH010000050.1 GCA_029255105.1 Flavimaricola sp.
GTGACTTTCGTTCTGGAAGAACAGCTTACGCCGCGTATCAGGACATCAGGCCTTATCCATCGATATTCGACCGATGCCGAAATCGGCGACTACTACATCGTCGGCCTTGGGGCCGAGATGGCCTTGTCCGACAGCTCCTTTGCCTATGGCGACTGGATGAACGTTCTGGCGGATGACTATTCATACAACAGCAACGTCCAAACCATTGGTTTGGGATACAATTCGGCACCAGGCCATCGCTACCTTGCCGGGCTGACCCGAAGAGACACCAACAGTTCTCAGGCGCTTGGCCTGACTGTCGGGGTTGAGTTTGGGTTTGGTCGGACCGGCGATCTCTTTGCCACCGACCTTGGTGGTCTGTCCCTTGCCCATCTGGGGCACTAGGCGCATCCTGTCTTGGCATGGCCCCATGCCTTGCGATACATCAGCCGAATGACTGACAAAACACTCCATATCATCGGCGGCGGAATGGCCGGATCCGAGGCCGCATGGCAGGCCGCGAACGCAGGCCTGTCCGTGGTCATCCACGAAATGCGGCCCAAGGTCGGCACCTTTGCCCATCGCACTGGTGACCTGGCGGAAATGGTCTGCTCCAACTCCTTCCGCTCGGACGATGACGAGCAGAACGCGGTCGGCCTTCTGCATTGGGAGATGCGGGCCGCTGGCGGCCTGATCATGGAGATGGCGGCCAAACATCGGCTTCCTGCTGGTGGGGCCCTGGCCGTGGACCGTGATCCCTTTGCCGCATCTGTGACCGCGGCACTCAAGGCGCATCCGAACATTTCGGTGAGCTATGAAGAGGTTACAGAGCTTCCTTCAGAAGGGCAGTGGATCATCGCAACCGGGCCCCTGACCTCGGGCGCGCTGGCGGAATCGATCCGGGCAGAAACTGGCGCAGATGCGCTGGCCTTCTTTGATGCCATCGCCCCAATCGTTCACTTTGACAGTGTGAACATGGACGTGGCCTGGATGCAGTCGCGCTACGACAAGGGCGAGACCGAGGAAGAGCAGACCGCCTACCTCAACTGCCCTATGACCAAGGACCAGTATGAGGCGTTCATTGACGCTCTGCTGGCCGCCGAAAAGACCGAGTTTCACGAGGGCGAGACGGCGGGCTACTTTGACGGTTGCCTGCCCATCGAGGTGATGGCAGAGCGCGGCCGCGAGACCTTGCGTTTCGGCCCGATGAAGCCGATCGGCCTGACCAACGCCCATGACCCGGCCAACAAGGCGTATGCCGTTGTTCAGCTGCGCCGCGACAACGCGCTTGGCACGCTTTACAACATCGTCGGCTTTCAGACCAAGATGAAGTATGGCGCGCAAACCGCTGTTTTCCGGACCATACCTGGACTGGAAGAGGCGCAATTTGCCCGTCTTGGCGGCATCCATCGCAACACCTTCATCAACTCGCCCACATTGCTGGACGCCGAGATGCGGTTGAAGTCGCGGCCTAACATTCGCTTTGCCGGTCAGATCACCGGGGTTGAGGGCTATGTGGAATCCGCCGCGATGGGCCTTCTGGCCGGTCGCATGGCCGCGGCAGAGGCGCAGGGCGTCACCCTGCCCCCGGTGCCGACCACCACGGCTATGGGCGCGCTGGTCCACCACATTACCGGCGGGGCCGAGGCCAAGACGTTTCAGCCGATGAATGTGAACTTTGGCCTGTTCCCGCCGCTTGACGGCATGCGGGGTGGTCGCCGGGGCCGCAAAGAGCGGTACAAGGGCTATACCGACCGCGCCAAAGAGGATTGGAGCGGCTGGCTTGCTCCGCAGTCGCTCGCCGCAGAGTAATCACGCGTGATCACGCGCTTCGCGCCCTCGCCCACGGGGCCGCTGCATCTGGGCCATGCCTTTTCGGCCATCACCGCCTATGACATGGCGCAGGCGGTGGGGGGCACGTTCCTTTTGCGGATCGAGGATATCGACCAACAGCGCAGCAAACCCACCTGGGAGGCGCAGATTTTCGATGATCTGGGCTGGCTTGGCCTTACATGGCCGACGCCGGTGCTGCGCCAGTCCGAGCGGCTACCCTCCTACCGGGCAGCGCTGGAGCGCCTGTGGGCCATGGGCCTTCTGTACCCCTGCACCTGTTCGCGCCGCGACATCATGGACGCCGCCTCTGCCCCGCAAGAAGGCGCGCGGCTTGGCCCGGACGGGATCGTTTATCCGGGCACCTGCCGCCATGGCGTCCCCCGGACCGGGCCCTTGCCCGATGGGGCCTTGCGGCTGGACATGGCGAAGGCCTGCGAAATGGCCGGGCCTTTGGCGTTTGACGAGATGGGGCCAGAGCATGCGGGCACCCACGATCTGTTCCCCCAGCCACTGATCCACGACGTGGGCGACGTGGTGCTGGCGCGGCGCGACTTTGGCACCTCTTACCATCTGGCGGTGGTAGTGGATGATGCCGCACAAGGCATCACCCATGTGGTGCGCGGGGTGGACCTGTTCGAGGCGACGGTGATCCATGTCCTCTTGCAGGCGCTTCTGGACCTGCCCCGCCCGGTGTACCACCACCACCGGCTGATCCGGGATGACACCGGCCGTCGGCTGGCCAAACGGGATGATGCCCGCGCCATTGCACTTTATCGCGGTGAAGGGGCCAGCCCGCAGGATATCCGGACGATGGTCGGGCTTTGACTCCGGCGATTTGCCTTCAGGCAGACGGGCCCATCATCTCAACTTCGTCGCCGTCGCGGATGGCTGTGTAAAAGCAGGTACGCCGCCCTGTATGGCAGGCCGGTCCGGTCTGGCGGACGACAGCCAGCAGGCTATCGCGGTCGCAATCCACCCGCAATTCGACAAGCTCTTGCACATGGCCCGAGGTTTCGCCCTTGATCCAGAACGCCTGCCGGGACCGGGACCAATAGGTGACGCGACCCGTCGCAAGCGTTTGGGCCACGGCCTCTGCGTTCATCCAGGCCATCATGAGGACTTCTCCCGTCCCCTCGTCCTGCGCGATGGCAGGGATCAGACCCTGGGCGTTGTAGACCAGCGTTGCGGCATCGAATGGCATAGTGACAAAACCTTTTGCATCCCCGTCGGCCGCGCCTATGTAGGGGGACAAAGCACAAAGAGCAAACTGCGATGTCCAGCGATACCGATCTGATCAAACTTTATTCCTCGCGCATTCTGGCGCTGGCCGCGGACATGCCGCGCACCCAGCGGCTGTCTGCGCCTGACGCCACGGCCAAGCGCCGGTCGCCGCTGTGCGGATCGACGGTGACAGTCGATGTGACGGTCAAGGACGGGGTGGTCACGGATTACGGACAGGACGTGAAGGCCTGCGCCCTGGGCCAAGCCTCGGCCGCCATCGTGGGGGCGGCCGTTGTCGGACTGACAGAGGCGCAGATCCGCCAAGGGCGCGACCAGCTTCTGGCAATGCTCAAAGAGGCGGGGCCTGTGCCTGAGGCCCCTTTTGACGGGCTGGAGGTTCTGGAACCGGCGCGGGATTACAAGAACCGCCACGCGTCGATCATGCTGGCCTTTGACGCGACGCTTGACGCGCTGGACCAGACCCGCGCCGAAAAAAGCGCCTGATCCCCTTTCTGTCGCAGAGCACCAAAAAAAACCGCCGCGCATCCGGGACAGGATGGCGGCGGCAGGAATGGCATTCCCGCATGGGACCCACATGACCTAAAAGCGGGGCAGGCAAACCCCTATGATGTTCGGACAGGCAAAATCCGAATGACGCGGCCGGGACAGGCGGCGTTAGGTCAGCGGTACGAGACGCCGGGCAGAAAATGCGCCCTCAGACGAGGGCTGGCAGGCAAAGCCCACCCATAAGGATGACAACCAGCGAGACAGCGCCAAGGGCATCGGCGACCAGTGTTTCGCGGGTCCGTTCGATCAGGGATTTGATGTCCTGTGCCATGGTGACTGCTCCGTCGTTGTGCATCCTCGTTTCCCCTTTGTTCTCATATTGAATTTGTTCTGTAAAGAACTTTATGAGAACATTCGTGAACTTTTTGGCATCGGTCGGGTTAACCTACGGAAATCAAACGGATTGCCCGATCCTGTTCCATCAGCCACAACAACAGCCGCGCCGCCTGCCCCCTTGGGCTGGACAGTCTCGGGTCATCAGCCAGCAGCTTGCGCGCATCGGTCTGGGCCAGCGCCATCAATCCGGCCTGACGTTCAAGGTCCGCGATCCGGAACCGTGGCAACCCGGATTGCGCCGTGCCAATCACATCGCCTGCCCCGCGCATGGCGAGATCCTCTTCTGCGATGCGAAACCCGTCCTCGGTTTCGCGCAGAATCTCCAGCCGGCGGCGGCCCGTTTCACTCAGGGGCGCCTGATAGAGCATCAGGCAAGTAGATTGTTCCGCCCCCCGTCCGACCCGTCCGCGCAGCTGGTGCAGCTGCGCCAGGCCAAAGCTTTCGGCCCGCTCTATCACCATGATCGAGGCGTTGGGGACGTTCACCCCCACCTCGATCACCGTTGTGGCCACCAGCACCTTGGTCTCGCCCGATGCAAAGCGGGCCATCGCCGCGTCCTTTTCGCTGGGCGGCAACTGACCGTGGACCAGCCCCACGACGCCTTCGCCAAAGACCGCTCGCAACCGTTTGAAGCGTTCTTCGGCGGCCGTCATGTCGCTGACTTCGCTTTCCTCGACAAGCGGGCAGACCCAATAGGCCTGTCGGCCCTCGGCCACGGCCCGGCGCAGGTGGTTCACCACTTCGTCCATCCGGTTGACCGCCACCAATGCCGTCTTGACCGGCGACCGGCCGGGCGGCTTCTCGTCGAGGGTCGAGACATCCATATCGCCATATTGCACAAGGCTAAGCGATCTGGGGATCGGGGTCGCCGTCATCACCAGAACGTCCGCCGCAAGCCCCTTGGCCCCCAGCTCCATCCGCTGGGCCACGCCAAAGCGGTGCTGTTCGTCCACGATGGCAAGGCGCAAATCATGAAAGACCACGTCCTTCTGGAACACCGCATGGGTGCCCACGAGGATCTGGATATCGCCGCGTGCCAGCGCGTTCAGCTTGCCCGCCCGCTCATTCCCCTTGTCGCGGCCGGTCAGAATCTCAAGCATGACACCCGCGCTTTCGGCCAGCGGGCGCAGCCCTTCCAAGTGCTGGCGGGCGAGGATTTCGGTCGGGGCCATCATCACGCCCTGCCCGCCCGCCTCAACCGCCGCAAGGAGGGCCAGAAGGGCGACGAGCGTCTTGCCCGATCCGACGTCCCCTTGCAAAAGCCGGTTCATGCGCATCGGGCTTGCCAGATCGGCGACAATCTCGGCCACCGCGCGGGACTGCGCCCCTGTCGGCACATAGGGCAATGCGGCCAACACGCGGGTGCGCAGCCGGCCATCGCCTTCGGTCACCCGCCCCTTGCCCCGGCGGGCCGTTGCACGGGCGAGGGCAAGGGTCAGCTGGTGGGCCATCAATTCGTCATAGGCGAGCCTTTGGCGCGACGGATCGTTGGCCGACAGGTCAACACTGGCCTCGGGTGCATGCGCCTCGGCCAGAGCCAAGCGCCAGTCGGGCCAGCCTTCGCGGGCCTTCAGGGCGGGATCGATCCACTCAGGCAGATCCGGGGCCAGTGCCAGCGCGCCCCGGGTGGCCCGCCACATCAGCTTTTGCGACACCCCGCCGTGCAGGGGGTAAACCGGCTCAAAGGCCGGGATCTCTGCCGCTTCGGCCTCGGGCAGGATGTGGTCGGGGTGGACCATCTGGGCGATGCCGTCAAAAATCTCGACCTTGCCGGAAACAATACGGCGCTGCCCGGTCGGCAGGACCTTCTTGAGGTAGTCGCCGCGGGCATGAAAAAAGACGAGCTGAAAGCTCGTTTCGGCATCCTCAACCGTGATCCGATAAGGGCGGCCCTTGGCCGTGTTGGGCTGATGCAGGCCAACCGTCACGGCGACGGTGGCGACGGCTGGGGCCACCACCTCGCGGATTGAGGCGCGGTGCTGCCGGTCGATCCCGGATTGCGGCAGGGTAAAGAGGACGTCGCGGGGCTTTTCGATACCGGCCTGGGCCAAGGCCGCCTCGGTCTTGGGGCCGATGCCGTCCAGCGCCGTGAGGCCGCCGAACAGGGGCCATAGAACCTCGGGGCGGCCCTTGACGGTCATCCCCCCTCACCGATCAGGGACAGCCAACCGGCCTCATCGATCACCTTGACGCCAAGATCGGCGGCCTTCGTCGCCTTTGAGCCGGCACCGGGGCCTGCCACCAGCAGATCGGTTTTGGCACTGACCGATCCCGCGACCTTGGCCCCCAGCGCCTCTGCCCGGGCCTTGGCCTCGGCCCGGGTCATCTGTTCGAGGCTGCCGGTAAAGACGACCGTCAGCCCTGCAACCGGGCTGTCAGAGCTTGCCGGGGCCTCTGCCGGAAGGACGGTCAGTTCATCCAAAAGGCGGTCGATCGAGGCGCGCTCAGCCTCTTGTCCCATCGTCGTGACAAGGGATACCGCGACGGTGGCCCCGATCCCTTCGATCCCGACCAGATCGTCCCAAGCGACCCGCGCCTCGGACGGGACAGGATCATGGGCCCAGACGGCGTCGCGGGCCGGTTTGATGGCAGCACGCCGTCCTTCGGCCGCGGCGGCGGCACGCTCGGCCTCTTCGGCGCGGTCGGCGGCCTGGTGGCGGTCAGCGGCGGGGGCTGCGGCATCGGCGGCGGCAACCAAGGCCTCCCAGGTGCCGAAATGACGGGCAAGGTCCGAGGACGCCACCTCGCCCACATGGCGGATGCCAAGGGCGAAGATCAGGCGGGACAGAGGGATTTCACGTTTATCCTCAATCGCCTGGAAGAGTTTTTTAACGCTAGTCTCGCCAAAACCATCGCGATTGGCCAGCTTCGACAAATTGGCCGCGTCGGTCCGGGCCAGCCGGAAGATGTCGGCGGGCTCTTTGATCGGCAGAGAGGCGTCAGCATAAAACATCTCGATCTGTTTGGCGCCCAGACCTTCGATGTCAAAGGCAGCGCGACTCACGAAATGTTTCAGCTTTTCAACGGCCTGCGCTGGACAGATCAACCCGCCCGAGCACCGGCGGACCGCGTCGCCCGGCTCTCGGATCGCCCGGCTGCCGCATTCGGGGCAGATGGTGGGAAAGACATATTCAGACGCATCGGCAGGGCGGCGCGACAGGTCAACATCAGCGATCTTGGGGATCACGTCGCCAGCCCGGTAGACCTGTACCCAGTCCCCTTCGCGAATGTCGCGCCCGTCGCGGATCGGATTGCCCTTGGCGTCGCGCCCGGCGATGTAATCCTCGTTATGCAGGGTCGCGTTTGAGACGACGACGCCCCCCACCGTCACCGGGGTCAGACGCGCGACGGGGGACAGGGCCCCGGTGCGGCCCACCTGTATCTCGATCCGTTCAAGCCGGGTCCAGGCCAGTTCGGCCGAAAACTTGTGCGCAATCGCCCAGCGGGGGGTGGTCGAACGAAATCCAAGGCGGCGTTGCAGCTCCAGATCGTCGACCTTGTAGACCACACCGTCGATGTCATAGCCAAGCGTGGCCCGCTGATCCTCAATCCCCTTGTAGGCCTCGATCAGTGCGGTGGGGCCATCGCACAGCCGTGTCAGCGGATTGGTGGAGAACCCAAGCGCGGACAGGCGGGCGATTGCGCGGGATTGGGTGTCGGCGAGCGGGGCGGACAGATCGCCCCAGGCATAGGCAAAGAAGCGCAGCGGGCGGCTGCGCGTGATCTCGGCATCCAGCTGGCGCAGTGATCCTGCGGCGGCGTTGCGGGGGTTGGCGAATGTCTTGGTCCCCGCCGCCTCGGCCCTCGCATTGAGGGCTGCAAAGTCAGCGTGGCTCATGTAGACCTCGCCGCGCACTTCAAGGACGTCTGGCGCGCCGGTCAGCTGATGCGGAATATCGGCAATGGTCCGGGCATTGGCCGTGACGTTTTCGCCGGTCTCGCCATCGCCCCGGGTGGCGGCCTGTACCAACTGACCGTTTTCGTACCGTAACGACAGGGACAGTCCGTCAATCTTGGGCTCTGCCGTGAACAACAGCGGCGCGTCGGGACCAAGGTTCAGGTAGCGGCGAATCCGGGTGTCGAACTCGGTCACATCCTCGGAGGTGAAGGCATTGCCCAGGCTGAGCATCCGCACGACGTGCCGGACCTTGCCAAAGCCATCGGCCACGGCGGCACCGACCTTGTCGCTGGGGCTGTCAGCGCGTTTGAGATCGGGGAAACGGGCCTCGATGGCGGCGTTGCGCCGTTTGAGCGTGTCGTAGTCGGCGTCAGATAGCCTTGGCGAGTCCTCAGTATGATAGGCCGTGTTGGCGGCATCAAGGACTGCGGCCAGGCGGGCTAGCTCTGATATGGCCTCGTTCCGCGACAAGGCCTCGACCGGCTGCGCCGCAATCTGCGTTTGCGGCGGTTCGTGTTGTGTATCGTTCACCCTGTGCGCCCCGTCCAACCTGGATGGTGATCCCTGTTGACCACCTCATCGGTTTTAGGGGGCAGACCATTCTGCGTCCAGCGCCACCTTGTGGTTCATCAAAGGTCATGAGCGGCAGAGCCGCCCCGTTAGGGCTACTCGCAGGCCAGTCGACGGCCGGTCCGCCGCTTCCCAGTCCGTCGCTTCCCAGTCCGCCGCTTGCCAGTCCGCCGCTTGCCAGTCCGCCGCTTGCCGGTCAGGCGTGAGTAGGTAAGGGACGCGCAAACTTAAGCCTGGACAGGTCAGGCCCCGACAGCAAGCCGCTCGGGCCGTGTCCCTGCCCCCTCTTCTTCGCGCAGGACATAGCCCCTCCCCCAGACCGTCTCGATATAGTTCTGGCCGCCGGTCGCCTGGCTTAGTTTCTTGCGCAACTTGCAGATAAAGACGTCGATGATCTTCAACTCGGGCTCGTCCATGCCGCCGTAAAGGTGGTTCAGGAACATCTCTTTCGTCAGCGTCGTACCTTTGCGCAGGCTCAGAAGTTCGAGCATCTGGTACTCCTTGCCAGTCAGATGCACCGGGCTGCCCGCCACATCGACGGTCTTGGCGTCCAGGTTGACAGAGATCCGACCGGTCTGAATGACTGACTGGGCATGCCCCTTGGACCGCCGAATGATGGCATGGATGCGAGCGACAAGTTCTTCACGGTGGAAAGGCTTGGTCAAATAGTCGTCTGCGCCAAAACCAAAACCTTTGATCTTACTCTCCGTCCCATCCTCACCCGACAAGATAAGTATCGGGGTTTCCACACGGGCAAGGCGAAGCTGGCGCAAGACCTCGTGTCCGTTCATGTCAGGAAGGTCCAGGTCGAGGATTATCAGATCATAATCATAAAGCTTGGCCAGATCGACACCGTCCTCACCCAAATTGGTGGCATAGACGTTGAGATTGGCATGGGTCAGCATCATTTCGATGCTTCGGGATGTGGTCGGATCGTCTTCGATTAACAGTACACGCATTACCATTCTCCCAAACAACTGATACTCGAACCTTTGCCTGTAATTCGTTAATCACCCGTTACTGGTGGGGACTATTTCAGATACAACCTAGGGCTGTCTACCTCTTTGTACGGCCGTAGCCTTTAATCCGGCTACCCCAAATTTTTCGACGGCTGTCGTCCAGGATGCGAATTCATCCTCACTTAGCCCATACATCTCGATTGCGGCTTCGCGAGTGATCAGGCCTTAGCGGACCGCCCGGATGACCGCGGCTTTTCGGGACGCCACCCACCGAATGGTCTCGACAGGGGGTAAATCGGCCCGGGTCATCAAGGTCCCGTCCGGAAGGGTGACGCATCTTGGTCCATCGATTTTGCGCAGATACATTGGTTGGTCCCGAGCGCTGGCGTTACAATCGAGGGACCATGTGCAGCGGCTTCTTAAGACGGGGTGAAGCCGCGGGGTTGAGAATGTGTTGAATTTTCCTATATAGCGGCGCAACGAGCGTCGTCTGCTGTAGACCTGCGGCGCCATCATGCCCCTTCCCACTGGACCTTTGTCATGCCCCTCGACCCTGCCCTAAATTCCCTCGGTCTGCCCAGGGCCCCTGCCGATACGCGGGTTGTCGTCGCGATGTCAGGTGGCGTTGATTCCTCGGTCGTAGCTGCGCAGTTGGCCGAGGAAGGGTACGATGTCGTTGGCGTGACCCTGCAGCTATACGATCATGGGGCTGCGCTGGCCAAAAAGGGCGCCTGCTGCGCGGGCCGCGACATTCACGACGCCCGCCGTGTGGCCGAGACGATGGGCTTTCCCCACTATGTGCTGGATTACGAAAACACTTTTCGCGAAGCGGTGATCGACGAATTTGCCGACAGCTACCTTGCCGGGGCGACCCCGGTCCCCTGCATCCGTTGCAATGAACGGGTAAAGTTCAAGGACCTGTTGAACACGGCCCGCGACCTTGACGCCGACTGCATGGCGACGGGACACTATATCCAGCGCAAGATGGGCCTTGTGGGGCCCGAGCTGCACATGGCGGCCGATGCCGCCCGCGACCAGTCGTATTTCCTGTTCTCGACAACGGCAGAACAGCTGGATTACCTGCGCTTTCCGTTGGGCCACCTGACCTCCAAGGCCGAGACGCGGGCGCTTGCCGCCCGCTATGGCCTGCCTGTGGCAGACAAGCCCGACAGCCAGGACATCTGCTTTGTCCCCAATGGCAACTACGCCGCCGTGATCGAAAAGCTGCGCCCCGGCGCGGCGGAGCCCGGCGAGATCGTCGATGTGTCGGGCAAGGTTCTGGGCACCCATCCGGGTGTGATCCACTACACCATCGGCCAGCGGCGCGGCCTTGGCATCGGTGGCCTTGCCGATCCGCTTTACGTGGTTCGCCTTGATGTCGAGGCGCGGCAGGTGATCGTGGGACCGAAAGAGATGCTCGCCACCCGCCGGGTGCCCCTGCGCGAGGTGAACTGGCTGGGCGACGGTCCCTTTGATGCGCTGGCCGAGCGGGAGATTGCGGTCAAGGTCCGCTCGACCAAGCCACCGGTCGAGGCGATCCTGCGCCCCCTGTCCGCCACCGAGGCCGAAGTGGAGCTGCTGTCGGCCGAAGAAGGCGTGTCCCCGGGACAGGCCTGCGTGTTCTATGCGCCGGGCGAGACCCGCGTTTTGGGAGGCGGCTGGATCTGGCGGGGGCGGTAGCCGAACCGACAGTCCTTGTGGCTGCGCTCGGAGCCTCCGGCGGGAATATTTTTGGCAAGAAAAAGCCGAGGCCGGGCCGGGCGACAGCCGGGCCGATCTAGAGGCGTGCTAGAGGCGTGCCAGGATTGCCCTTGCGGCGCGCAGGCCCGGTGGTTCCTGCCCCTCACCCAGTCTTTGCATTGTGAGCGCCATCGCCTCTTCCTGCTTGGTCGGGGTTTTGAGTGTGCCCAGAACTGAGGTCGCGATGAGGTCTGGTTTGCAATTGGCCCCAATGAATTCAGGTACGGTGCGGGTTTCACTTACCAGATTGACCAGGGTGACTGTGTCGATCTTTAACATTCGCCCGATGATCTGTCGGCTGAGCCAGGACATATCGTAGGCGATCACCATCGGTGTGCGGGCCGCGGCCAGTTCCAGCGATACCGTGCCAGAGGCGGCAAGGGCGACGTCTGCGGCACGAAAGGCTGATCGTTTGGACGCCTGCGTCTGGTCGTCAATTGCCGGAGCCAGCAAAATGGGCCGCCCGGGCCAGTCCTTTGTCAGGTCCTCCACAACAGAGACCACCGGGCCAGCCGCGGGCAGGACCACCCTGGCGTCCGGGTGCACCTTGAGGATCCGGGTCAGCGCCTCGCCAAAAACAGGGGCCAGCCTGGTAACTTCGCCCCTGCGTGATCCGGGAAGCGTCAGGATCAGCGGAGCATTGCCCAGGCCGTGATCGGCGCGGAAGGCTGCCGCCTCTTGCGCCGTTGCCTGTTGCTGGGCGACGATGGGGTGGCCGACAAAGTCGCAGTCCATCCCGGCCGCTTCCATCAACGGCGGCTCGAACGGGAGGAGCGCCAGGACGTGGTCGATGACTTTTGCCATCTTTGCCGCCCGCCCGGACCGCCAGGCCCAGACTGAGGGGGCGACGTAGTGGACGGTGCGAATGTTCTGCCGGGCCTTGACCAGCTTGGCCACCCTCAGGCAGAAATCCGGGCTGTCGATGGTCAGAAGGACATCGGGCTGCGAGACCAGAACCGCCTGCGCCGTCTCGGCGATCCGCCGTTTAAGCTGCCGGTACTTTGGCAACACTTCTGCCAGCCCCATGACGCTGAGTTCGTCCATGGCAAAGCGGCTTTTGAGGCCCTCCCCCTCCATCAAGGGGCCGCCGATACCGTCAAACCGGACTTCTTGGACCAGCTCCTTTAGCCCGGCCATGACCGCCTGACCTAAGGCATCGCCTGACGGCTCGCCCGCGATGATGAAGACCTTCATGCGCCCTCACCTGCCGCACGGACCCAGAGGAACAGGCCTGCGTCGTCCAAAAGGTGCAGAACTTCTGGCAGTTCCAGCACCATGACGCCCCCAGCCTCGATCACGATCCCGGCCAGACCGGCGTGGATGGCACCGCGCGCCGTGGCAGGTCCGATCACCGGCAGGTCTGCGCGCCGGTCTTGCCCGGGCTTTGGCCCCTTGTACAGCAGCCCCCCCGATGCGGGCCCTTCGGCCGTCACGTTGGATAGCCAATCGGCCGCATCGCCCAGCATGTCCGAGGCCGTGTCCATCAGCCAGGACACCGGGTCGCCACTTCTGTCGGCGTCGCGAGAGGGTTGGGCCAGACGGGCGAGCAGTGCGTCGGTGCCCGCGTCATCCTCTTGCGCCACAACAACGCCCGCGCGCAGCACGCAGGTCTGCCCCAGATCGGCCCGACCCATCGCGGCCAGTTGCCGTTCGGCCAAAGGGGCGTCGCGCCGATGCTCCGGACCCGGAGCCGCCCGGGTGAGAATGCCGGCGGGCGGCAGCAGGTCGGACGCGATATCCTGTGCTGCAAGGATCGCGAACCCCTCTTCTTCAAGGATCGCCATGATGCCGCGCAGGGTGCCATCGTCCCCCTTTGCCATTGCCGCCTGAAGCCGGGGCACCAGAGGCGCGGTTGCCGCATCGATCGCAGTTGGATCGACGGTGGGCCGTCTGACGGCACCAGCGAGGCAAAGCCGGGTGACCCCCATGCGACGCAGCGTGGCCAGACAGGTGCCCAGCGTCTCGATCCGGAAGCGCAGGCGGGGCAGATCGTCGGGAACCTCGGGCGGAAAGCCTGCCATCTCGCAGATCAGGGGGACCTCGCCCTTCTCCTGCAGACGCTTGGCGAGAAGGCCCGGCAGGGCCCCGGTTCCGGCGAGTAGCGCGATCATCCGGGGGTTAGGAATTGCCGGTCGGACGCGCCGAGCACAAAATCGATCAGCTCTTGCACGTAAGGGCTTTGATCCTCGGTCTGCAGGCTGCGGGCCCGGTCGACAAAGGCCCCCTCTCCGTCTTTGAGAACGCCGAAGGCGGCGCGAAGCGCGGTGATATCGCCTCGCCCGACACCGCGCCGTTTGAGACCGACGAGGTTGAGCCCATCGAGCGCGCCCCTTGGGCCCTGCACCAGACCATAAGGGATCACATCATTGGTCACCATGGTCACTGCCCCGATGATCGCCCCACGTCCGATCCGGACCCATTGATGCACGCCGACGAGGCCACCGATGATGACGTCATCCTCGATCACGCAATGACCCGCCACCGCAGACGAGTTCACGACGATCACCCTGTCCCCGATCCGGGCGTCATGGGCGATGTGGCAGCCGGCCATAAAGAGGCCGTCGTCGCCAATCCGGGTCTCACCGCCGCCATGACCTGTGCCGGTGTTGATCGTCACATGCTCGCGGATGCGGTTGCGTGCCCCGATCCTGAGCCGGGTCTTTTCGCCGGCATACTTGAGGTCCTGTGGGACCTCACCGATGACCGAGAAAGAAAAGACAACCGTATCGGCACCGATTTGGGTGTCGCCGGTGACCACGACATGAGATTTCAGCACCACCCCTTCGGCCAGAACAACCTCCGGGCCGACATGGCAGAACGGACCAATGGCGCAGCCAGCGCCGATCACGGCGCCATCCTCGATGACTGCACTGGGATGGATGGTGGGCTGCATCAGGCGGTCCGGTTGTCCATCATGGCGGTGAACTCTGCCTCGGCGGCCATTTCGCCGTCGACCGTGGCCACACCGCGGAACCGCCAGACCTTGCCACCGGGTTTGCCGCGCAGGGTGGTGACCTCCATCCGCAATTGATCGCCCGGAACCACCTTGCGGCGGAATTTGCAGCCGTCAATTGCCATGAAGTAGATCAGCATGTTTCCGTCGGTCAGCCCAAGGGTCGTGCCGACCATCACGGCGGCAGTCTGGGCCATCGCCTCGACAATGGTGACGCCGGGCATGATCGGGTTGCCGGGAAAATGGCCCTGAAAATGCGGCTCGTTCATGGTGACGTTCTTGAGGCCGACTGCCCGCGACGTGCCGTCAATCTCGCCAACCCGGTCCACCAGAAGGAAGGGATAGCGGTGCGGAAGGATCTGCTGGATCAGCAGGATATCCGCCTCGGTGGGCGTCGCTGTCGCGGATACGGTGTCAGACATGGGTATTTCCTCAAGACGCAGATTGGTGGTCGATCCTGCTGGATCGTGACTAGCAACTCGCCCATGGGGGGGCAAGCGCGGCTGATGCGCTTATTCGGCGCCGGGCGCAGCGTCAGTTGGCTGATCCGCGCCCAAGGGTAATGAATTTTCCGACAGGATGTCGGGCAATGCCAACTCTGGCAGGACCTCGCGGCCATCGGCCAATTGGCGATCAATCGCGGCAATCGCTTCATCGGTGATGTCGACAAGGCCGACGCTCAAGAATACCGCGCGGCGATCTAGAATGACGACCGCGCCTGCATCGACCATCAGCTGGCCCATCACCTGGGTGGCAGCGGAATAAAATGCGTCCCGGCCTTGGGTGAGGGCCTGCTGGAAGGCGCGTTCCTTGGCATCCTGTTCGCGGCGAATATCCTGAACCCGCATGTCAAAGGCATCTGCGGCCTCTCGGAACGCCTCGGGCTCCATAGTGGCCCGCTGCACTGTCAGGGCATTTTCCTCAGAGGTCAGCTCTGCCTCGATCCGGCGGTTCTGTGCGGTGAGCCTTTCGCCAACGACGTTGAGATCCTCGACGATCCTCTTACCGAACAGAGTGTCTTCAAAGATGCGGTCCGCATCTATGGTCAGGACGGGGCTGCGCAGCTGTGAGGGTGACCCCTGCGCGGCCCCTTCAATCGGCACCGGGAGTTGCTGTGCAAAAAGCGCCGTACCCAGACACATGCCGACCAGCGCCGGGATCAGCGCAGAAATGCGCCACCGACCCTGCATCAGAAGCTGGTCGAAACCGTCAGGTCAAAGCTTTTGGGATTGTCGAATTCCTGGACCGACAGCGGTTCGGTGAAGTTGAAGCGCAGCGGTCCAAGCGGCGTATCCCAAAAGATCGACAGGCCCACGACCGACCGTGCGGTAAAGTCGTTGTAAAGCACGTCCGCCTCGTTCAGCGAGCGCAGGTTGCCCACATCCCAGACCGAACCGACATCGACAAAGGCGCCGCCGGTGATCCCGTATTCCTGGGGCAGACCTAGCGGGAATTCAGCTTCGAGCCGAGCCACGGCGAACATGTTGCCGCCAAGCGCGTCGTCGGTGGCCGCGTCGCGTGGTCCGATGCCGCCCGGTTCAAAGCCCCGCATAAAACGGCTGCCCAAGAAATAGCGATCAGTCACCCGGCTAGAACCATCAAGGTAGCTCAGCATTCCGCCTTCAAGCGTAGCGCGCAGTGTCAGCTCTTCCCGCAGAACCTTGGTTTCGGCCGACGCCAGTCCGGTTGTCCGCACGAATTGGGTGTCACCGACCCCTAGCTCTTGTCCAAAGCGCAGGATGACGCCGGCGTTCGGGTTCAGACCTGTCCGACGGGTGTCAAAGGTGTAGCTGTAGCCAATGGAATTGGTCCAGACGCTGCCTTCTGCGGCTTCGTCAAAGATCAAGAGGCTGGCCCGATCTGCCGGAGCATCGGTCCGCAGACCCTCCACGTCCGTCAGGTCGGTGAACTCGGCCGCATAGAACAGCGACAGGCGACCGTTCTCACTGACCGGGAAGCCGAACGAGGGGCTGAACCGGAACGTCTCAGTGTCGTAGAGGGCGTTTTCGTTGTTGGTAGCGCGATAGTCGAACGACAGACCAAAGCTCAGGTCGCGACCAAGGAACTGCGGCTCCGTAAAGCGGAAGCCGAGGTTGCGGTTGGTCTCACCCGTGGAAAGCTGGAAGTTCAGTCCTTGGCCACGACCAAGAAAGTTCCGCTCCTGATAGCTCGCAATCAGTGCAAAGCCGGTGTCAGAGGCGTAGTTGGCCCCGAAAGACAGCGAACCGGTCGGCTGCTCAACGACGTTCACATCGACCACAACCTGATCTGTCGTGGACCCAGGCCGCGCCTGCACATCGGCGGTCGAGAAATAGGCCAGCGCGCGAATACGCTCGGCACTTGCCCGGATGGCGCGTGGGTTGAAGGGGTCGCCTTCTACAATGTCGAACTGGTTGCGGACCACGCGGTCGAGGGTTGTGTTGTTGCCCTCGATGTCGATCCGCTCAACAAAGATGCGTTCGCCCCGGACCATCGCGAATTCGACGTTCAACGTCAGGTCGCGATCGTTACGGGTGATTCTTGGCTCGACCGACAGAAAGTTGACACCACGGCGCAGAGCCAGCCGTTCAATCCGGGCGATGTCCCGTTCGATCAACGCGGGCGAGTAAACAGCACCGGGCCGCAGGCGCACCACGCGTTCGTATTCGGCGGCATCGGCTTCGGGGATCTCGGACGTGACCGAGATATCGGCAAAATGGAACTGCTGACCTTCTTCGACGTTGAAGGTGATCAGGTAGGCGTCGCGTTCCCGGGTCAGGGCGACGTCCACGTTCTGAATACGAAAGTCGGGGTAGCCACGGCTGTTATAGAAGTCGGTCAACAACTGACGGTCGAACGAGATCCGGTCGGCCACGAAGGTATCACGCCCCACCAGCGCCCGCAGTATCCCGGCCTCTTTCGTTCCCAGAACCTGGCGCAGGCGATTTTCACTGAAGGCCCGATTTCCCACAAACGAAATCCGCTCGACTTCGGTCAACCCGCCTTCCGTGACCGCAAACACAAGGTCAACGCGGTTGTCGTTGCGACGGATGATCGATGGAGTGACCACGGCATTGATACGACCGTCGTCCACATAGGCCTGCACAATGGCTGACACGTCCTGTTCGGCCTGTGTCGGGCTATAGACACCACGTTCCCGCGACCGGATAAGGGCGGCAAGCTCTGCATCCGAAAGGCGGTTGTTGCCTTCAAAGTTGATCCGGCTGATCGTCGGGAGTTCAACCACACGGATGAACAGCAGCCCACCCTGGGGAATGACCTCAACGCTTTCAAAAAGGCCCGTGGCCCGGATCGCCTGTGCCGCATCGTTCAGCTGGCCACCGGTCACCGCCTCGCCTGCGGTCAGGCCGGTATAGCTGATGATGGTGGCATCCTCGATGCGGGTGTTCCCGTCGACCCGAAAGTCATTGAACCGGAACTGCTGGGCCTGTGACTGAGAGGCGAACGAACCTAGCAAAAGAACTGCAACAGCAAGAACCGCAATCTTTTGAAATATGTTCATACCCAGCGCGCGTACGCGTAGTGCCACATCTATCATTTCTACCGCCCAGGAAGTCTTAATTAGCCAATGGACTAACTTGAATGTGAGGTCTTGTCAAAACGAAGAAAGCGCACCCAATGGTGCGCTTTTCAAGGTCGTCCAAAGTGCAACGGTCGGATCAGAGCGACCCGACCCATGCCCCTGCCGCAAGGGCAAAGAGAATCGTGAGGATGTAGAGAACGCGATCCCAGTTCAGATCGACCAGGATCCGAAGTCCGCGGGTGTTTTCAATGATCATCTGCAAGGCTTTGACTCCAGAAACAATCTTCGGTTCTTGGACTATCCTCGGAATATGGCACAAATTGGGCGATCGACCCTGCTTTGATGTCCATTCTCGCTACAATATCAGGGGCAAAGGAACAGGTCATTGGCCAGCGCAAAGACCATCAGGGTCAGGATGATCGACAGGCCCGCCGCCATCAAAATGCGCAACGCGCGGTCGCTGGGTTGACGTCCGGTGATGCCCTCATAGGCATGAAAAACCAGATGCCCACCGTCAAGAATCGGTATCGGAAACAGATTGAGAAGACCAACCGCTGTCGACAGGACGGCGACAAACCAGATGAAGCTGGTCCCCCCCTGCGAGGCCATCGCCCCGCTGGCCTGCGCAATGCCGACCGGACCGGACAGGTTGCAGGACGAAATCGCCCCGGTGATCATGTGCCAAAGCCCCGACAGGGACGACATCATGATAGACCCGACCTGCTGAACCCCCAGCCAGAGGGCGTTCAGACCGCCCGGCGACTCGGTCTCCATGTCAAAGCTCAGGCCGCCCGACAGGCCAATCAGCCAGCGCGTCTCAAACCCGCCCCCGCTGGTGGGCAGATCGACCCGACGCGGGGTAACGGCAAAGGTCAGGACCTCTCCGTTCCGCCAGATTGTCAGCTCGAGCGGTTGGCCGTTCGACGCGCTGACCGCATCGACCAACTGTCCAAAGGCATAGATCGGCGCGCCGTCAATCGCCGTTACGACGTCACCGGAACGGATGTCGACATCGTAGGCCGCCGAATTTGGGTTGATGCCCGAAGCCACCGGCGGATAGGGCCAGGACCCGGCTACATCGATCTCTACGCCGTCGCGGCGGACGGTGTAGGTCACTTGCGGCGCAACCTCGAGCCTATCCAAGGCCATGACGAATTCAAGCGCCGTAGGTGTTGGCACCCCTTCGACGGCGACGACCTCGTCCGACGCTGTGAAACCCGGTTCAAGCTCGGCGGGCAAGGCGATGACCGCGGCGACCCGCACCGGATCGGCAGGCTGGCCTTGAGAAAAGATCACGATCCCAAAGATCAGGATCGACAAGATAAAGTTGAAGACCGGACCCGCCGCAACCGTGGCCGCCCGCGCCCAAAGCGGCGCCCCCAGCATTGTGCGGCGGCGCTGGCTTTCGGCAACTTCGGTCTGGCCGACCGAGGCGGCATTGGCATCGCCCAGAAACTTGACGTAGCCTCCAAAAGGTAGCGCGGCCAGTTGCCAGCGCGTTCCGTGCCGGTCGACTCGCGAAAACAGGATCGGGCCAAAGCCAAGCGAAAACACCTCTGCATGGATGCCAGACCAGCGGCCTACGATGTAGTGACCGTACTCATGGACCGCCACGATGATCGACAAGGCGACCACAAAGGCGATAATCGTAAAGGCGGCACTGCCGAACTGAGGCAATATCTGAGCAAAATCCACTTTTGGGGCCTAACTTGTTTGCGCGATGGCTTCATCCGCGCGAAGGCGGGCCAGTTTATCGGTGTCGAGCACTGTATCTAGGTCTTGCGTGGCTTTTTGCAGCCCGTCAGAGGACGACATTTTGTCCATCACCCGTTCCACCACGACCGCCATGTCGGTAAATCCGATGCGGCCTTCGATAAAGCGGTCCAGCGCCCGCTCTTTCGCCGCGTTGAAGACGGCGCCCATCAGGCCTCCCTCCTCCATCACCCGCCGCGCAAGCGCCAACGCGGGATAACGCGCGGGATCGGGTGCGCGAAAGGTCATCGCGCCGATCTTGGCCAGGTCCAGCCGTTCAACCGGCAACGTCCGCCGCTCGGGCCAGTGCAGGGCATATCCGATGGCGTGCCGCATATCGGGCGGGCCGACATGGGCCATAAGGGCGCCGTCGTCGAAACCGACGAGCGCATGGATCAGGCTTTCGGGGTGAATGATGACCTCGATCTTTTCGGGGCCGACCTCGAAGAACTCGCGGGTTTCGATCAGCTCCAGCCCCTTGTTGAACATGGAGGCCGAATCGATGGTGATCCGCTGCCCCATGTCCCAGTTCGGATGGCTTGACGCCTGCGCCAGCGTCGCATTCGCCAGATCCTCAATCGGCCAATCGCGGAACGCACCGCCCGAAGCGGTAACGATGATCCTGTTGACTGCTCCCATATCCTCGCCCACGAGGGCCTGAAAGATGGCCGAGTGTTCGCTGTCCACCGGCAGGATACGTGCACCGTGGTCCCGCGCGGTCTGCATGACAAGGCGACCCGCGGTGACAAGAGTTTCCTTGTTGGCCAGGGCAAGTGTGCCGCCGCGCCGCAAGACTTCCATACCGGGTACAAGCCCCGCCGCTCCGACGATGGCAGACATGGTCCAGTCGGCGGGCATGGCGGCAGCCTCTGCCACGGCCTCCGGCCCTGCCGCCGCACGAACACCGGTTCCAGCCAGCAGCCCGGCAAGGTCTTCGTAGCATTCGGGATAGCAGGTAACGGCCACCTCGGCCCTGAGCGCGATGGCGTCCTCGGCCAGACGGGTCAGGTTGCGCCCGCCCGTCAGGGCCATGACGCTGTAGTCGTCCGGCGCCCGCTTGATCAGATCAATGGTGTTCTGCCCGATAGACCCGGTCGAGCCCAGAATCGTCACTGACCTCAAAACGCCACCCCGGGAACATCAAGAAGGAAGGCCACGGCCAGCATGAAAAGCGATGCCCCCAAAAGGGCGTCAAAGCGGTCAAACAGCCCGCCATGGCCCGGGATCAGGGCAGAGCTGTCCTTGACATGCATCCGCCGCTTAAGCGCGCTTTCGGCAATGTCACCCATCTGGCTGGCAAGGCTCAGGGCCATCGAGATCGGTATGATACTGGCGCCGGCATTGGTCACGATCATAAAGCCCAGACCCACAAGCCCTGCCCCGATCCAGCCTGCGACTGTCCCGCTCCAGGTCTTTTTGGGGCTGACCTTGGGCCAGAACTTGGGGCCGCCAAAGGTGCGACCGGCAAAGTAGCCGGCAATGTCGGTTACGATCACCACAAGGACCAGCCACAAGAGCCAGGTAAACCCGAACTCACTGCGAAAGGTCACAAGGCCCCAGCCAGCCAACTGGATACCAAGGGCAAAGACAAAGAACGTCACCCTTTCGTGCCGCACAGCCCATGCGCCGATCAGGGGCACCACAAAGAACAGCGCCAGCGCGGGGCTGGGTCCGACGTGCAACTGGCCCGACATGACGCTGGCCACGAGTGCAGCCAAAAGCATGCCCGGCGTCGGCGCCTCGGGCGAGATCATCATCCAAAGTTCCCAGACCATCACCGCCGTCACGAAGACCGCAAGCATCTGGAACCACACACCCCCAAGGATTATGGCGACCACACCGACCACGGCCATCGCGGCGCCCGACATCACGCGGGCCGACAGGTCGCCCCATTGGCCCGAGGCGGTCCCAGCGGGGATCGGATCTTTGGGGGGTATTGTCGGCACGGCTAGACCTTGACAGCCCCGAACCTGCGGTCACGGGTGGCATAGCTTTGGACCACCTCGGCAAAGATGTCCTTGGTAAAGTCGGGCCAGAGCGTGTCGATGAATTCATACTCAGAATAGGCAGACTGCCAGAGCAGGAAGTTCGAAATCCGGGCCTCACCGCTGGTGCGGATCACCAGATCGGGATCAGGCAGGACATGGGTGTCGAGGAAGCGGGCCAAAGTCTCGGCGTCGACCTCCTTATGGGTCAGCCGTCCGCATTCGATCTCATAGGCAAGGCGCTTGGCGGCGCGGGTCAACTCGTCCCGCCCACCGTAGTTGAGGGCAATGGTCAGGTGACAGGTGTCATTGCCTGCTGTCAAAAGCTCTAACTCGTCCATCATGCGGACCAGCTTTTCGTCCAGCCGCACGCGATCGCCGATGAACCGGACCCGCACTCCTGTGCGGAACAGGTCTTGCGCTTCGCGGGTGATGTAACGGCGAAACAGCTTCATGAGGCCGGCGACCTCGGTCTGGGTGCGTTTCCAGTTCTCGGTCGAGAAGGCAAAGATCGTCAGATACTTTACGCCCAGATCGGGACAGGCCGACACGATTTCCCGCACCCGCCGCGCGCCTGCATGATGCCCGAACAGGCGCGGCCGACCGCGTTCCTGCGCCCAACGACCGTTGCCATCCATGATGATTGCCACATGGCGGGGATTTTTCGGCGTCGTATCTGGCAAATCGCGGGCCATAGGCGGCTCCTTAACAGTTCAACGGCATGGTGCAGGTCAGACCTGCATAATCTCGGCTTGCTTGGTCTCAAGTGTCTGATCGACAAGCTTGATGAATGTATCCGTCAAATCCTGCACCTCGGACTCCCAAAACTTCTGGTCATCCTCGGACAGCCCATCGGCCTTGGCCTTCTTGATCTGGTCCATGCCGTCGCGACGCAGGTTCCGGATCGCGACACGCGCGCTTTCGGCATAGTTGCCCGCGACCTTGGTCAGTTCGCGACGCCGTTCTTCGTTCAGTTCAGGGATCGGCAGCATGATGATTGTGCCGTTCATCTGGGGGTTTATGCCCAGACCGCTTTCGCGGATCGCCTTTTCGACCTTATTCACAAGAGCCTTGTCCCAGACGTTGATCGTCACCATCCGCGGTTCGGGCACGTTCACCGTGCCGACCTGGTTGATCGGGGTCGGGCTGCCATAGGCGTCCACCATGATCGGCTCCAGCATAGAGCCCGAGGCCCGGCCGGTCCGCAAAGACGCAAGTTCGGTACGCAGGGCGGCGATAGCCCCCTCCATACGCCGTGTGAGGTCGTCGGTATCAAGTTCGAATTCGTCTGCCATTTGCCTGTTCTGCCCGCGAAGTCTGCAAGTGTTTTTCCGGTTCTATGTCAAACCGGGTGCATTGTATAGTTTTGAGGTGCGGAACCCGTCCGCAGTTCTTGTGCAGATTGCAATAAGATCACCATCTGACGGAATTTAGGCCCCCGCGCCAGCGATCCTAGTCGTGGACGGTCGTATAGGTCCCCTCACCCGCGAGGATGCCGCGAAACCCGCCCGGCTCATCAAGCGAAAACACGATGATCGGCAGGTGGTTGTCGCGGGCCAAAGCGATCGCCGAGGCATCCATCACCCCAAGGTGCTGTTGCAGGACATCGTCATAGCTGATCCGGTCATAGCGCTTAGCATCCGGAAACTTCTTGGGGTCTTTGTCATAGACGCCATCGACCTTGGTGCCCTTGAAGATCGCCTGACAGCGCATTTCGTTGGCGCGCAGGGTGGCGGCCGTATCGGTGGTAAAGAACGGGTTGCCGGTTCCGGCGGCAAAGATGCAGACACGCTTCTTCTCGAGGTGGCGCACGGCGCGGCGGCGGATATAGGGCTCGCAAACCTGATCCATGGGGATCGCACTGATGACGCGGGTAAAGACACCTATCCCTTCAAGTGCGGATTGCATGGCAAGGGCGTTCATCACAGTGGCCAGCATGCCCATATAGTCTGCAGTCGTCCGCTCCATCCCCTGGGCCGATCCCTGAAGGCCGCGAAAGATATTGCCGCCGCCGATCACCATGCAAATCTCGACCCCAAGGTCATGCACGCTTTTGACCTCGCGAGCGATCCTCTCAACGGTCGGGGGATGCAGGCCAAACTGCGTTTCGCCCATCAAGGCCTCCCCCGAGATTTTCAGCATGACCCGCTTGAAAGCGGCCTTTTCGGTCTGCGACATGTGAGGGTCCCTTGCGGCTGTGGCACCCTGCGCGATGGGTGCGGCTTTTATCGCAGCCGAAAGTGTCGCAAAAGGGGGCGAGGTTCAATGGCGCATGACGGCTCAAGAGACAGGATGACGCATTTGGAGACAGGTTCCGCAACACCACCGAGCAAGACGGAAAGCCGCGCGGCATGACCCTGCCCCAGCACTTGCCTTCGCCTTTACGCGAACTGTCCCCCGACAGGCCGGTCATCATCGCCGGACCGACCGCCTCGGGCAAGTCGGGGCTGGCCCTTGCCATTGCTCGGGCGCAGGGTGGGACGGTGATCAATGCAGATGCGCTGCAGGTCTTTGACGGCTGGCGGCTGCTAACGGCGCGACCGTCCGAAGCTGACCTGCATGCTGCGCCCCATGCACTGTATGGTCATGTGCCCTTTGACGGGTCCTATTCGGTGGGTCATTGGTTGCGCGATGTGACACCATTTCTGACTGGTCCGTCGCGGCCCATTGTTGTCGGCGGGACCGGATTATATCTGACGGCGCTGACCGAAGGTTTGGCGGAGATACCGGCAACGCCGCCGGGCGTGAGGGCCGAGGCGGACGCACTTTCGCTGGACGAACTGCGCTTGGGTCTGGACCCGGCGACGGCTGAAAAGATCGATCTCGCCAATCGCGCCCGCGTCCAACGCGCGTGGGAGGTTTTGCGGTCGACCGGCGAAGGGCTGGCGATTTGGCAGGACCGCACGCCGTCTCCGCTTTTGCCGTTTGGGGCTGCTGTGGCCGTGGTCCTGGACGCGCCGCCGGAGTGGTTGTCACCCCGCATCGAACAACGTTTCGATTTGATGCTGGCGCACGGCGCGCTTGAAGAAGCCCGTGCAATGTTGCCCAACTGGGACCCCGGCCATCTGTCATCCAAAGCGATTGGAGCCCCCGAATTGATCGCTCACCTGCAGGGGGCGATCGACCTTGCGACGGCCCGAGACAGGGCGATCATCGCAAGTCGCCAATACGCCAAACGGCAGCGAACCTGGTTCCGGTCCCGGATGAAAAGCTGGATCTGGCACCCTGCCAGCGCCTGATTTTCCACAGGCTTACCCACAGACTTATCAACAGAACCTGCCTCTTTACCACATATTTGATGTTGATTTCTGCACGTCAGGGGCGAATACTTGCATTATTCGAACATTGCGTCAGTTTAGTGCCTGTTATCCCGGAGGGTCATCATGTCCGATACGCTCAAGAACCGTTTGTCCCTGAATTCCATCGCCCAAAGCCCGACAGCCGGGCGTTGGCGGACCGAAGCGATGCGCAGTCATGCAAGCCCTCGGCTGATCTACTTCAGCAAGGGACAAGGGCGGATCACCGTTGCGGGACTGACTTCGGGCTATGGGCCGAACAACCTGATCTATATCCCCGCCCACGTCATGTACGGGTTCGAGGCCGGGACGACGGTCTTTGGCTATATCCTTTCGATCCCGGCTGCGATGTCCTCGGAATGGCCTGAGGAACATGTCCACCTGCGGATGCGAGACGTGATCGCCCAAAAGGAAATGACGGGGCACTTCGACAACCTCGAACGCGAACTCAAATCGGAAAAGGCGGGTCATTCCCGCGCGGCACATTACTACCTTGGGATCATGTCCGTGGCGTTTCAACGCCTCGTCGAAAACCGTCCTATCGACGCCATCGACAACCGAAGCAAATCGAGCAGCGCCCGACTGGTGGCGGCGTACACTGATCTGGTGGAGCGTCACTTTGCCTCTGGCAAAGGCGTGGCGGATTACGCGCAATCTCTTGGCGTGACCCCCACGCACCTGAGCCGGTGTTGCAAGCAGACCTGCGGCCGCCCTGCCCTCGCTTTGCTGAATGACCGGATCATCTATGAGGCCCGTGTGTTGCTGCGTGAGACGCGGACCCCGGCCCAGGATATCTCGAAAAAGCTGGGTTTCACCTCGCCCGCCTATTTCACCCGGAGCTTTCAGGCGCGGGCCGGCCTGACCCCGTCCGAGTTCCGCAAGTCCGGGCCCCCTCTGACCTAGCGATCTGTCCAATATCGAAAGACCGCCCTACCAGATACGAAAACGCCGCCCGAAGGCGGCGTTCTTTTGGCCAGTGGTCTTGCTACAATCTAGAAGGTGTAGCCGACCATGATGCTTATGAATGGCACCACCGGGATCTGGTCCAGATCGGCATTCAGGCTGTCGATTTCATCCTGCACCAGCGGATCTGCGTTGTTGGAAGAGGCGACCAGTCCATTTACCATAACACCCAGATCGCCCGAAACGGTCATGTTGTTGCGGAAGGTGTGCCGATAGCCCGTTGTAAGCAACGGTGCGATATCGTTCTTGAGCGAGATGTTCCCGACAAAGTTTTCCGGGCCGGTAAAGTCGCCATCAAGCGAGAAATCGGTCACCACCACACCGCCGGACACACGCCAGCCGCTGTTGGTCGGGTAGTAATCCATCAAAAGGCCACCCCCGTTGAGTGTGATGGAGCCATCCACGGTGTATTCATCAAGATCGACGGTATCGGTCAGGCTGATCGCACCAAAAGCAATCCCGCGCACGGCAAGATCTGGCGTGACCTGATAGGACCCTTCCACCATTGGGCCCAGGATCGACAGACCAGCGCCAGCGTTGAAGTCACCGACATCCTGTGCCGACGCCATCGTCGCGAAAGACAGAATTGCTGCGGTAGTGAAAAGTTTCTTGGACATATCTGACCCTCACGTTGCTCGGTTCTAACACCGCGTTTCGGTCCCGATTAGAATCATCACGTCCCTTGCCAGTCAACCATAGCGTCCTGAATCCGGCCGACTTTGGGCGACTGTTGCAACAGGTCAACGGTCTGTCGCAGCAGCCCCACTTCAATGAGAATTCGTTAAGAAGCCTCATGACGTTGCGGATCGGCAGGCTTGGGTCCGGTTCGCAAGTATCGGTAAGAATTGTCGTATTCCGGTTGATGTCGCAAATTTGACATGCGAAGGTCGCAAACGTGATCCGAAGTGGCGAAACCGAACATTGACCTTCGTGATTGAAAAGTGCCGAATGGTGCTCACAGTCGCCTTAACCCCACGGGGACGAGACCAGGGGACAGGTCGGCCAACAATCCGAAGCGCTTTGAAATGCTTCTAGGAACTACCACCAATTCTTGGTGTCACAGGGAGAAAAATATGACACAACACTTTCGCAATGCAGCTGTCACTCATAAGGCCGCGCATATGTTTGCAGAAGAAACAAAAGCCGGCAAACTTAGCCGTCGTGAGTTTCTGACCCGCGCCACCGCGCTCGGTGTCACTGCGCCTGCCGCCTATGGCCTGCTTGGCCTGAACGCACCAGCACACGCTGCAGCCCATGCCACCGCCGGTGGCACGCTGCGCATGCAGATGGAAACCAAGGCTCTCAAGGACCCGCGTCTGTTCGACTGGTCCGAGTTGGCCAACTTTACCCGTGGCTGGCTGGAATATCTGGTCGAGTACAATGCCGACGGCTCGCTCCGTGGCATGCTGCTGGAAAGCTGGGCCGCCAACGAGGATGCATCAGAGTACACTCTGAATGTCCGTCCCGGCGTGACCTGGAACAACGGCGACGCTTTCACCGCAGAAGACGTGGCACGCAACATCATCGGTTGGGCAGATGGCACCGTCGAAGGTAACTCGATGGCGGCGCGCGTTTCGTCGCTGATCGATGCCGACACCAACCAGGCCCGCGAAGGTGCGGTGACTGTCGTCGACGACATGACCGTGAAACTGGTCCTGAACTCGCCCGACATCGCGCTGATCGTGGGCATGGCCGACTATCCGTCCGCAGTCACTCACTCCAGCTATGATGGCGGCGATCCTGCGGCAAACCCGATCGGTACCGGCCCCTACATGCCGACCCAGAACGATGTGGGCGTCAAGCAGATCCTGGTCCGCAACGACGATCACGCCTGGTGGGGCACCGACGTTTACGGCGGTCCGTACCTCGATTCGATCGAATACATCGACTACGGCACCGATCCGGCCGCCGTGCTGGCCGCAGCCGAATCCGGCGAGATCGACGCGACCTACCAGACCACCGGTGATTTCGTCGACATCTTCAACTCGATCGGCTGGACCCAGTCCGAGGCCATCACAGCCGCGACCATCGCTGTGCGCTTCAACCAGCTGTCCGCGCCCTATGACAATGTCATGGTCCGCAAGGCCATGCAGATGGCCGTCAACAACGCCATCGTTCTGGAGCTTGGGTATAACGGCCTTGGGACTACGGCAGAAAATCACCACGTCTGCCCGATCCACCCCGAGTATGCAGAATTGCCGCCTCTTGTCGTCGACCCTGCTGCATCCAAAGCAATGATGGACGAGGCCGGCTTTGGGGACGAAGAGTTCGAGCTGATCTCGATCGATGACGCATGGCAGGCTGCGACCTGTGACGCGGTCGCCGCCCAGATCCGCGATGCGGGCATCAACATCAACCGCACCGTGCTGCCTGGTTCTACCTTCTGGAACGACTGGACCAAGTACCCCTTCTCGGCAACCGAGTGGAACATGCGTCCGCTTGGTGTTCAGGTCCTCAGCCTGGCCTACAAGTCCGGCGTGGCCTGGAACGAGACTGC
>JAQWWH010000051.1 GCA_029255105.1 Flavimaricola sp.
TTGAGAAGCACGTCGATCTTGTCGAAACGCTCGATACCTGACGCAACTGCCGCCGGGATCGACTCTGGATCGGTCACATCCAGTCGTGTCACAAAGACATCGCCCAGATCAGCGAGCCCCTGCCCTTCGACGGGTCGCGCATGGTGGCGATGACGTTCCAGCCGTTGGCCTGAAAGTGTCGCGCCGTCGCTTCGCCGATCCCGGATGAGGCCCCTGTGATCAGTATGGTTTTCATATCTGCCTCCCTACACGTTCAGGTAGAGCATGTGTTCGATGCCGAAATTGGTCCAGGTATTGAGGGTGAGGTCGTGGAGCACGTCGTTATAGCGCTCGATCACGGGACCAACGCCGACATAGCCAACTACCGTACTAAACGGCCTTTGCCCGAACGGTATATCTAGAAGGCCTGTGACCGCCTCAGCGATACGTTCCGGCCGTTGCTGGGGCGTTGCCTTGCCGTCCCAGACCGGCCATTCGTGAATCGTGCCACATTTCGGGCTATCGAGGGTCTGCTGCGCGAACTTTCCAGAAGCGAGGACACGCAGATATGCGGTCACAAGGTTCACGATCAGACCAAGGACAGCCACCAGAGTCGCTTTGTCAAAGCTGATCGGAACCGGGTTGCCCAGCCGCACAAGGCTGTCCCGACCGATCAGGGGCGTGACGATGGCCAAGATAGTAGCGCTTCCAAAGGCAGCAAGGTCGCACATTTTTTGGGTGCCAAAGGCAAAGCAGAGATTTCTTTGTGATGCAGCTACTCCCCAGCGAACGAGAGCCTATAACCCCAATCGGCCCTGTCATTGGCGCACTTTTAGCTTATGGGTGTCGCAACGCTTGGAAGGACGAATAATGGCAGCCTCACTCCCCCTACCGGAACTTGTCCGCGCGGCACAGACCACCGCAAACACATCCCGAGATCGGATGACGGAAATTCTGAAACTGTCGGAAGGCCAAACCCTGTCAGACGAACTGACTAAAGAGATCGCATCCGAAACCGTCGCCATTGAACTGGCCGCTGTCGATATTTTCGCCGTGTTTGAAGCGCGGATGCAGCACCATTTCAAACGCGGCCCGCTATCACGCAAAGTAAAAGAAGCGCTTTTGGCGGCCGGGCAAGCGGACCTCGCAGATCGGCTTCACCAGTACTATTTGGCGATCAATGTCTTGAAACATGGGACAGGCGCGAGCTATCGCGAACTGCTGAACAACAAAAGTACACGGATCGTCGTAAAGCAGGCCACCGATGTGACCGCCGGTTCGGACGACGTGGCCACAGGGTTGATTGATGTGACTTCGCCGCAGTTCTTTGACGGGCTTGCAGAAACGATCCTTGAGGCTTGCAGCTTTCTCGAAAAAAGATAGGGCTGCTGGTCACTTCGGCCCAGCCCCGAAATCGAAGATTGGATCGCGTTCTTGCGATTGCAGCGCGCATTCCCGACCTTCGCCACGGCTGCGCGTTCTTGATCCGGGCTTACCATCAGCCTGTTGAACAAAGATGCCGTTCGACTTCGGATTTCGACCGGCCACGCAGTGCCAGTTCATAAACCCGCCCTATCAGCCAGCGATACAAGCCTCCCGACAAGAGCGTCGTCGCGGATCGGCAAGTCGCAAAAGTGCCGGGCATTCAGCGCGCATCTGGCGATCCTTTCTTCCATCCCGTGCGAGATAGTCCAAACTTCCCTACCGTGAACCACGGCCATGACAAGGATGCCCCAATCAGACCAAGGTGCGACTTCGAACGCCTCGAAGGCGTGGTGCCTTGCAGCGATCATATCGTCCTCAAGGACCGCGATCAGTGCGTAAAGCGTCTGGAAGAAGTGATATTGCGGCAAGACGATATCCATCTCAATCTGCGTCTCGAGACGATGACGCGCCTGTGCAATCCGACCGCCAAAAAGATCGCACTCTACCATCGTCAGATGGGCGAGTTGGTAGTTTGGCGTCACGGCTAGTGCCCGTTTGCAGTCGGCAATTGCGCCTTCATGGTCTTGCAACAGCCAGAACTTGAGATTGCCACGTGTCCGGAGGGCGAAGTCCACATTTGGACCAGCGAAAACGGCCCGCTCTGCCAGTTCCATCGCGGCCTGTACCCGGTCAGGTGATCGATCAATCGAAACCAGCGGATACATGTGAACATGGGTCGCCGCCAGCATCGCAAGGGCCATCGGGCTTTGCGGGTATCGGTCAACTGCCTCAGATAGAACCTGCCTTGCGGCTTCGGTGTCTTCCAGCGTGATACGGCCATAGTGGTATGCCGCCTTCTGCAGAAGCTGCTGCAGGTCAAGTTGCCGATCGGGAATATCAAGAAATCGTTCGCCAAAATTGGCTATCGCAGAGACGCGCTGCACATTGGTTACCTTGCGCGCGACGCGCTGTGCGAAGGCTTCCGGTGATGTGTCGGTGAATGTGAAGGTCTCTGTGTAGAAAGAGCCACGTCCGGCGACTTCCATGATTTCCATGAATACGGTTCGCGTGTTGCCGACGCTCGATAGCGACCCGCGGATCACGTAATCGCTGCTTTCTGGTGCGACGCCAGACAACACCCTTATGCCGCTTCGTCTGGTTATGGCTTGCAGGATTTCCTGCACGACGTGGCCCGCGATGCGGCGCGCGTCAGGATCGTCCTCAATGAGTGCGAGCGGTGCCACCGAAACTGTTGGCAGTTGTCCTTTTGACTGTCGCTCGTCACGGCGTCCCGCCAGCAGGAACCCTTGGCCAGGAACCGTCCGGAGGATCTTTTTGTCGGTATCGGAAATGGCGCGACGGATGTCGCTGATGCATTGCGAAAGGCTTTCGTCCGATACAGACGGCTGGCCCCAGACCTGAGCGATAATTTCGTCCTTGCTGACAACACGATCAGCGGCCTCCGCAAGCACGCAAAGAGTGCGCAACGACTTGTTCCGCAAACGGACCGGATTGCCCGACTTGTTGAAAAGCTGACTTTGGTCCAAGTCGAAGCTGAAATCACCCAAGGCGAGCATATAAGACTATTTCCAGAAAATTTCAGATCGATATCAAGACCAGTGTGGCACGGAATTGCAATGCTTTCCACATCCCGACGCGCCCGGCAAAGGGCCCTGGATATGGAACCACAAACGCAATGGAGACTACCATGAACCACTCTGCCAAGAACGCCATCATGTCTGCCGCAACAGCCCTCGTGCTTGCGGGGCCCGCGGCGGCTGACCAGTACATTATCTCGCTGTCCGAACCTTTGGACGGCGTCAGCACTGGGCTGCTCGACACTCTCAAGATCGCAGTTGTGGACAGTTTCGCCTATCAAGGAGAGAACTTCGCCGTGATCGAAGCGCCGAACGATGCCTACCTCGAGGCGTTCTTCAGCGCGATCACGACGACGCCTGTCTCGCTGCGTCAGCTTCCCATTGACTGGACAGGCGAAGCCATGGCCGCAATCGACACCTCTGCGCGGCTACGGTTCGGCGACCTGATCACTTGCGGTTTCTGTTCGTAAGAGAACTGCTCTATCCTGCCGCCAACAAGACGGCGGCAGGGTGACTTTTGGGGCAAGCTTGCATGACACTCGAATTCATCGGCGTCGGCTTTGGGCGCACGGGCACGGAATCCCTCAAGAACGCCTTGGAAATCCTCGGTTTAGGACCTTGCCATCACATGTACGAAGTTCTGTCGGACAGTGAGCGCTACGATCACTGGCTTGCGGTCCTGGAGGGGCGCGCCGATCCCGATTGGGACATGCTGCTTGCAGGCTACAGATCCAGTGTCGATTGGCCGGTCGCCTTTTATTGGCGAGAGTTGGCCACGCTATTTCCGGACGCCAAGCTCATTCTGACTGTCCGCAAAATCGACGACTGGTATGCCAGCATGGAGAAAACAATCCTCAAGCTGATGCGTGATCCCGACAACAACAAGATGGCCAAGGCGCTTGCAGACCGGGTCTTTGGCGGAGCGGTCGAGGACCGGATTGATGTAATCGCCAGCTATGAGGCGCACAACGAGGCTGTAAGTGCGCACTATGGGCCTGAGCGCCTCCTAACATACGAACTGGGTTCGGGCTGGGCACCACTGTGCCGCTTTCTCGATTGCGCCGTTCCAGAGATACCCTACCCGAGCGCAAATGAGGCAGGTAACTTCCTTAATCGGGACGAACAATTGACAGCATCTCGAATTGCGCAGGACGAACATTCCTGATCCCTTTGTGAAATCGAAGCCTATCAAACCAGCCGACACCGCAAGATCCAGGTGGTCCCGCAGCTTATGTCCCGTTGAAATCCGGGAATCGATAGAATTGGTCAACTCTGCCGCCATCTACTTGGGCGACAATCGGTTTTGGCTCGCTCAAATCACCAACCCTAAATCACCGACGTTGATCATGGCCTGATCGGCCTTTGGCGGATCTTAGCCCACTACGCGGCTAATGGCGGCTTGGCGGCAACGGCAACGTGCGCGCGCAGTTCGGGCTCCAACATTCAGCGCGGATGACAGTCGTTTTGCGCCATGTTGGCCATGGTCCACTTTTGCGGCCTGCCATTGGACACGACACAGACGGCCGCCCGGTTAAATGTTCATGAAATGCGGATGTTCTGTCACTTTCTTTCTGAGTGGGCAGTATCTACGCTAGATCATCGGAATTTCGGTCGATCAAAAGCCAATTCAGGAGAGAGTTCGTTGCAACCCATCCGCTTCGGCGAATTCACCCTGGCGCCGGACGAGCGCAAGCTGACCCGGCACGGGATCGAATTACCTCTGGGTGCCCGGGCCTTTGACATGTTGTGCTTTCTCGTCGCGAACCGTCAGCGCGTCCTGACGAAGGCAGAGATACTCGACGCTGTCTGGCCGGAAATCGCGGTCGAGGAAAGCAATCTGACCGTTCAGGTCTCGGCCCTGCGAAAGGCGCTTGGACCGAGGGCGCTGGCAACGATACCCGGTCGGGGCTACCAGTTCGTACTGTTTGTAGAGGAGGGCGCGCCTTCCCCGACACCAAACGCCGAAAAACACGGGGACACTGGCGCCAAGATCCTTGTGCTGCCTTTCGCCAATACCTCCAACGACCCCGATCAGGAATATTTCTCGGACGGTATCACCGAAGATATCATCACCGATCTCTCCAAAGTCGCAGCCCTGTCCGTAGTCGCCCGAAACACGGCGTTCACCTTCAAGGGACGTGCCGTCGATGTTGCGCAAACCGCTAAGGATATGGGCCTGACCCATGTGGTCGAGGGCAGCGTCCGCAAGTCTGGCAGTCGCATTCGGATCAACGCCCAGCTTGTCGATGGCGCGACCGGGCATCCGATCTGGGCGGAGCGCTTTGACCGTGACCTGACCGATATCTTCGACCTGCAGGATCAGATTGCCGAGGCCATCGTCACAGCACTTAGGGTCAGGCTTTTCCCGTCCGAGCGCGTGGCAATCCAGTCGCGCCCGACCGACAACCCCGAAGCCTATGAAATCTATCTGCAAGCGCGCTATCATCACACACGCTTGGACAGGCAGAACTTCGCAATTGCGCGCCGCCTCGCTCAACAGGCGCTTGAAATCGACCCCAACTATGACCTTGCATGGGCGCTTCTTGCGATCAGTCAGACGGGGCTTCACGCCCTTTCGGCCTCGGATGACCATGGCCTGCACGCGGCTGAACGCGCCCTCGCTCTGAACCCGGATCTATCCGAGGCACTTGCGGCCAAAGCCTTTGTCCTCGCCGGTCTTGGACGCTTCGACGAGGCTTTCGAGCTTCACGAACGCTCGCTTGAACTCGACCCGGAGTCCTACGACGTGCGCTTTCTCTATGGGCGAACGTGTTTTCAGACCGGGCGGCACGCCGAGGCCATCGTGCACTGGGAACGCGCATCCGAGCTTTCGGAAGCGGATTTGGCGGCGACCTCCCATCTCTCGATGTGCTACAGGGCAACAGGCCAGCATGCAAAGGTGCTGGACTCGGCCCGCCGCACGCTCGTGCGGGCGGAACGCGTGCTTTCAGAGAACTCGTCGGATTCCTACGCATTGATCAGCGGGGTGGGTGCCTTTGCGAAATTGGGAGAAGCCGAACGCGCCAAGCAATGGGCTCTGCGGGTCAAGGCCGTTGATCCCGACGATCCAAGCATTGACTACAACATTGCTTGCGCAATGGCGCTGCTCGGTGAAACAGAGGCCGCACTTGATACGCTAGAAGCTTGCCTGCCCAAGGTCGACCCGGTCACCTTCTCTGTCTGGGTAGGACAGGATACCGACCTCGACGTCCTGCGCGATCTCCCTCGCTTTCAGCGCCTCATCCGCGACCTCGATACGCGTGCTGCCGACGTAAAGGCGTAGTTGTTCGACTGAGCCTATTCGTTTCGTGCAGCCGTCGCTGGTAGTTTGCCAGCCAAACCTCGGGCTTCTCCCAGAAATCTTGCTGTCGTTCCGAACCTTTCCGAAGTTTTCGGACCGATTTGGGCCGCTTCAGGACTTGCAACCTTCCCCTTGCCAATCTGGTCACACGAGCCTGCCAATCCGGCAATTTCTTCAGAAGGATACCCGCCATGACCGATCTGTCGACACAGCAGCAATCCCTGTCGTTTCCTACTTCACCTGCGCGCGGCCTGCGCATTCTTGCAAAGTTTCTGAAGCATCTCTTGAGGTCGCGTCGCCCCAGCCAGATCGACACCTGCTACGCCAGTGAACATATTCTCAAGGATATCGGCATGTGCCGCTCTTATGACGTGCCGCCGAGTCAATCGCACAGCAGGATATGGTGATCGGTGTAGCGAAAGCTATCAATCTCGATACCTCGAATGTCGGCCGCGGACCGTTTTGGTCAAATCCGATTTCGGATCAATGCGCTTCAGAGCTATTCATGCAGGATGAAGGATTCGGCAGGTTGGGCTCCTTGCCGTCTTGCGGCGCTGCGGAACAACACCCTGTTCGGGAGCATCTGGGTGTGGGCTTCTGACATCGTGGCGCTATTGGCTCGCGCTAGCCCATTCCCGCCGGTCGTGACGCGCGTGGCACTCCGGGAGCTTTGGGCCATTTGGGAACGTTCGTGCCGTCAACAGCGAACGCCCGCTCACCGCCCTTATCGCTCAATCGACTCACCCCCCGGCAGCTCAGTAGCGCTCTTAGGAAAAGCACAAAGGTCGTCTAAAAGGTGGTCAGCTTTCTAGCCACCCGACGTAGATTGATGAGATATCTATATATTTTTGTAATTAATGGTGCGGTCGAGAGGAATCGAACCTCCACTCCGGTTAAGGAACAGCGACCTCAACGCTGCGCGTCTACCAATTCCGCCACGACCGCACTGTCATAAGCTGGTAGCTGGAGCGCGTTCTAGATCAGGCCCATGACCTTGCCAAGGGGAAAATCGTTCAGGCCGCTTTCCGGTCCTGTCTGACCCGGGGCTGTCTGTAATTGTATCGGCATCAGCCCCATGAAAACTTCGATCTGCATCATGAGCGCCCCCGTCGCGACTGGGCTAGAGTCAGGCTACCGCTTCCCATCGGCGCGCCTTATATCAACCTCATGACTGTCGACTGGATCACCACCCAAGGGCTGACCCCCTATCCCGAGGCCCTTGCCTTTATGGAGGCGCGTGCCGAGGCCATTCGTGCGGGAACGGCTAATGAATGCATATGGCTGGTGGAACACCCGCCCCTCTATACTTCTGGCACCTCTGCCAGGTCAGAGGATCTGACAGACCCCGACCGATTCCCTGTGTTCGAGGCGCGACGCGGTGGTCAGTACACCTATCACGGTCCGGGCCAGAGGGTGGCTTATGTGATGCTCGATGTCGCCGCCCGGGGCCGCGATGTCCGCTGCTTTGTGCGTGATCTGGAACGCTGGGTCATTGCAGCCCTTGCCGAGTTCAACGTGAAGGGTCAGATCCGGCCCGGACGCGTCGGGGTCTGGGTCGACCGCCCGGACAAGCCGTTGGGGCCAGACGGATCTGTACAGGAAGACAAGATCGCCGCCCTTGGCATCCGTTTGCGCAAATGGGTGTCATTTCACGGGCTTTCGATCAATGTGGAGCCTGACCTGAGCCACTTTGACGGTATCGTGCCCTGCGGGATTCGTGATCACGGGGTGACGAGCCTTGTCGACCTTGGTCTTCCTGTAACGATGACCGACCTTGATCTGGCCCTGCGCCGGACCTTCCTGACCGAAATGGAACCCGGGCGGATCAGCTGCTGACAGTTGCTCTGACCGTTCCGGTCGAATGTATGCCCAGTCGCCGTGCGGGCCAAACGATGCGGCAACCTGCGCCAATTTTACCCATCAGGAAGTGCGGATCGATTGTTGCCCCTTTAACCTCAACCCACTAGAACGTCCGTCAATGCTTGGCCTTGGTTCGAGGTCATGCTGGGAAAAATTTTAGCCAATTCTGGGAGAGCCACATGGCAGACGCCGCCATTCACGGCCACGAGCACGAAGACACGCGGGGCTTCTTCACCCGCTGGTTCATGTCCACAAATCACAAGGACATCGGCATCCTTTATCTATGGGTTGCCGGGGCCACAGGCTTCATCTCGGTTGCCTTCACCGTCTACATGCGGCTGGAGCTTATGCATCCGGGTGTGCAGTACATGTGCCTTGAGGGTGCGCGCTTCATCGCCGACTCGACCGCAACATGTACCCCCAACGGACACCTGTGGAACGTCATGATCACCTATCACGGTGTACTTATGATGTTCTTTGTCGTGATTCCCGCCCTCTTCGGCGGTTTCGGCAACTATTTCATGCCGTTGCAGATCGGCGCGCCGGACATGGCGTTCCCCCGGATGAACAACCTGTCGTTCTGGATGTACGTTGCCGGTACCGCGCTGGGTGTCGCCTCGATGCTGGCTCCGGGTGGTGACGGGCAGCTTGGTTCTGGTGTGGGCTGGGTTCTGTACCCGCCGCTTTCGACGTCCGAGCAGGGGATGTCGATGGACTTGGCGATCTTCGCCGTCCACCTGTCCGGTGCCTCGTCCATCCTTGGTGCGATCAACATGATCACGACCTTCCTGAACATGCGGGCACCGGGGATGACCCTTCACAAGGTGCCCCTGTTCGCCTGGTCGATCTTTGTCACAGCCTGGCTGATCCTCCTGGCGCTGCCCGTCCTTGCCGGCGCCATCACGATGCTGCTGACCGACCGCAACTTCGGTACGACCTTCTTCCAGCCGGAAGGTGGCGGTGACCCGATCCTGTACCAGCACATCCTGTGGTTCTTTGGCCACCCGGAAGTTTACATCATCATCATCCCCGGCTTTGGCATCATCAGCCACGTCATCGCGACCTTCTCGAAAAAGCCGATCTTCGGCTACCTTCCAATGGTCTACGCGATGGTTGCGATCGGCGTGTTGGGCTTTGTCGTCTGGGCCCACCACATGTACACCGTCGGCCTGAGCCTGACCCAGCAGTCCTACTTCATGCTGGCGACAATGGTCATCGCGGTCCCGACAGGGGTCAAGATTTTCAGCTGGATCGCCACCATGTGGGGCGGATCGGTTGAATTCAAAACCCCGATGCTCTGGGCTTTCGGCTTCTTGTTCCTGTTCACCGTTGGCGGGGTTACCGGCATCGTGCTCAGCCAGGCTGGCGTCGACCGGGCCTACCATGACACCTACTACGTCGTTGCCCACTTCCACTACGTGATGTCGTTGGGGGCAGTCTTCGCCATCTTTGCAGGGATGTATTTCTACCTGCCCAAGATGTCTGGCCGCATGTACCCCGAATGGGCGGGCAAGCTGCACTTCTGGATGATGTTCATCGGTGCGAACATCACCTTCTTCCCGCAGCACTTCCTTGGCCGCCAAGGCATGCCGCGTCGCTACATCGACTATCCGGAGGCTTTCGCCACCTGGAACTATGTATCGTCGCTTGGGGCCTTCCTGTCCTTCGCCTCGTTCCTGTTCTTCATCGGGGTCCTGTTCTACACCCTCCGCTTCGGCAAGCGGGTGACAGAGAACAACCCCTGGAACGAATATGCCGACACGCTGGAATGGACGCTGCCCTGCCCGCCGCCTGAGCATACGTTCGAAACGCTCCCTAAGCAGAGCGATTGGGACAAAGGCCACGCGCACTAGCGCTGCCCCACTGAAACATCAAAAGGGCCCCGATTTCGGGGCCCTTTTCTTTTGTCGTCCCTGCTGCTCAGGCGAGCAAGCGCCGCCCCTTTTCCGGATCCTGCAGGGCCAGATAGTTCAGCCGCGCAATCATGGCCATCAATCCGATGCACCCCGTGCACAGGATCAGCAGCAACCATGCCGACAGGTTCATGCCCAGCGCTTTGGCCTTTGGCACCAGCAAATACCAGGCAGCTCCAATGCCCAAAAGCAGATCGAACCAGATCTGGTTGCCCCAAGCGTTTCGGGTGTGCTCAATCCAGAATCCGAACGGACCGACACTGATGATGGACCAGAGCGACCAGATCAGGAAAGCGACCGACAACCCCGCCGGAAACAACCAGCCCGCCGCGCCAACACCACGCCCCATCTGCATATGGGTCACGGCAAAGGCGACTACCCCCGCACCTGCAAGCCATGGCAAAACGTCATAGATCGTCATATTCACCTCCTTGAAGCGATTGTTTTTTGAACCACTGATGTAGCGACTGCTACGTATCACGCATGTAGCACTCGCTACAATGGCAGATATGGACCGCATGGCCTTGAACCGTGAAACCCTTTTGGCGCGAATGTCCGCCCATGTGTTGCAGCACGGGTTGCAGACCGCGAGCTTGCGCCCCCTTGCCGCCGCGGCAGGGACCAGCGACCGAATGCTGATCTATCACTTTGGATCGCGTGATGCCCTGCTGATGGCTGTCCTTGACCACATTGCAACAACCATGGCGGCCGGTCTGGACCAGCTTTTCGATGGGCAAGGCGGGATGTCATCTGGGGAGCTATTGCGCGCGGTCTGGGGCGTCGCACGCAATGACGAGTTCCGCCCCGCCATGCGGATCTGGCTGGAATTGGTCGCGATCGCCGCCCGGGATCCCGAGGGGCACGGGGCCATCGCCACCCGAATCGCGGACGGCTTTTTGGTCTGGACAACCGGTCATCTGAAAACCCCCGATGAGGCCCCTTTGGTGTTGACCTGCTTTGAAGGGATGCTCGTCCTGCAAGAGGCTGGACATGGCGCAACAGTCGATGCGGCCATCGATACCCTATGCGCCCGCCTTACCCCCTGAAGCCGCGACCAGATTACGCATGGGACGGAACAGCACTGCGAGCTAAGTCCCCGTCATGCCCTACGAATGGATCGACCCACCCCCCGGAGGCCCGAAGGCAGAGCTGCACCTCTGGCCTTACAGATCTTTGCCAAAAAAGGGTTTCGTCACTTTTTTCGGCATCACCTTCACCCTTGTGGCGATCCCGTTGCTGGCGGTTCTTGGCTCACCCATCCTATGGGGCATCTTGCCGTTTATCGCGGTAGTTCTGGGAGGCGCGTGGTGGGGCCTGCAACGCAGCTACAACGACGGAGCGATCCTTGAAGAACTGAGGCTATGGGAGGACCGGATCACCCTGGACCGGCACAACCCGCGCGGCCCACACCAGTTCTGGGAGGCGAACCCGCATTGGGTCAGGATCAACGATTATCCAAAGGAAGGTCCGGTCGAACACTACCTGACCTTGCAAGGCGGTCCCCGAGAGGTCGAGATCGGCGCCTTTCTGACAGTCGAGGAACGCCTGGCCCTGCAGACTGAATTGCTGGACCGGCTAAGGGCCGTAAGATAGCCCGCTGCCGGCTAAAGAGCTGACGGCAAAGCAATGGTCGTCGCGAAGGCAGGCGGTCCCGACAAGGCTCCTCCCAAAGCCTTGCCAGAAAGTGCCTTAGCCCAACCGTTCTTTGACCATCGGTCCGACTTTACCAAAGTCCATCTGGCCAGTGTATTTGGCCTTGAGGGCGGCCATCACCTTGCCCATATCCCGGATCGAGCTTGCCTCGACCTCTGCAATGGCGACATCGACAGCGTCGGCAGCTTCTTCGCTGGACAGCTGGCGTGGCAGGAATTCCTCGATCACCCCGATCTCGGCCAGTTCCTTTTCGGCAAGTTCAAGACGGCCGCCCTCTTCGTAGGCGCGCGCGCTTTCCTGACGTTGCTTGACCATCCGACCCATGATGGACAGGACAACGTCATCACCAATACCGTCGTCTTCACCATCACCCCGCGCCGCGATCTCCCGGTCCTTGATCGCGGCATTGACGAGTCGCAAGGTCGACAGTCGGTCTGCCTCCTTCGCCTTCATCGCCTCTTTCATGGCGGAATTGATCCTTGTACGCAAATCCATCTAGTTGTTCCTGTGATCCCCAAAACAAGCCTGCAATCTATCGAAAGCCGCCAACCATGACAACCAGAACCCCGCTGTCTGCAGGAACTGTGTCTCTTGGGCGGACCAAGCCTTGACCCCACCCCGGCCCGACCATAGTGTCCGGCCGATTTACAACCCCGGGGGACGATCGCAATGCCGCAAAACGCGCAAGCCAAACCGACGGCCTGTCTCGCTCTGGCAGATGGAACGGTGTTCTTCGGAAAGGGCTTTGGAGCCACCGGTCAGACAACGGCAGAATTGTGTTTCAACACCGCAATGACCGGCTATCAAGAGATCATGACCGACCCATCCTATGCGGGCCAGATCGTGACCTTTACCTTCCCCCATATCGGGAACACCGGCACCACCCCCGAAGACGACGAAACGGCCGAGCCTTTTGCCGCCGGAATGGTCGTCAAATGGGACCCGACCGAGCCGTCGAGCTGGCGATCCACCGAAGACCTGCAAAACTGGTTGCGCCGTACGGGCCGGATTGCCATCGGTGGCCTCGACACCCGCAGACTGACCCGGGCGATCCGGCATCAGGGAGCCCCGCATGTGGCCCTCGCCCATGACCCGGACGGCAACTTTGACATTGCCGCCCTTGTCTCGGCGGCCCGCGCTTTCAACGGTCTTGTTGGCCTTGATCTTGCCCGCGAAGTGACCTGCGCCCAAAGCTATCGCTGGGACGAAATGCGGTGGGCCTGGCCGCAGGGCTATCAACGCCAGACAGCCCCCGTCCATAAGGTTGTCGCCATCGACTACGGCGCCAAGCGCAATATCCTGCGCTGCCTCGCCTCGTCCGGCTGCGACGTCACCGTCCTGCCCGCAACGGCAACGGCCGATGATGTTCTGGCCCTGTCGCCTGACGGTCTGTTCCTGTCCAACGGCCCCGGTGACCCCGAGGCAACCGGAGCCTATGCCGTTCCGATGATCCAGGGTGTAATGGAGCGGGCCGCCATGCCAATCTTTGGCATTTGCCTCGGCCACCAGATGCTGGCCCTTTCCCTTGGCGCCCGGACGATCAAGATGAACCACGGCCATCACGGGGCAAACCATCCCGTCAAAGATCTTGAGACCGGCAAGGTTGAGATCACGTCGATGAACCACGGGTTCACAGTGGACAGCCAGACCCTGCCCGAAGGGGTGAAGGAAACGCATGTAAGCCTGTTTGACGGCTCTAACTGCGGCATCCGGATGACGGATCGGCCGGTGTTCAGCGTGCAGTATCACCCCGAGGCAAGCCCAGGTCCACAAGACAGCTATTACCTGTTCGAGCGGTTCGCAGCTGCCATGGCGGATCAGAAGGTTAGTTGATCCTTTTGCTGTTAAGCCAAGGTTAACCAAGGTTGCGTCAGACTTGGAGGGACAAATGATGCCCCTTCAAGGATCTTGGAATGACAGTTCAGAATACTGCGTTCGATCTCTTGCGATCACCCGAAGCGGTCATTGCCCGTCCTGTAGGCCGCAAGCATCGCTACGGGAGCATTCCTGTTCCCGGACTTCCCGGTCGGATCGACCCCACCCACAGGCCACCCGATCAACGTCTCATCGCCCTGTTGGGTGCCACGTTCTGTTTGCGCCACGATGTACTGCCCTGGCGGCGCTGCGGCAGCGTGACCGTTGTTCTGGCCGAGACTGAGGCCGCTTTCCTGCGTCACGTCACAGCCCTGTCCGACCTACTGGGGCCGGTCTGCTGGGCCTGTTCCGACAGATCGAAGATGCGCGACGCCATTGTCGATGCAGCTGGCCCAGAACTCGTCCATTTGGCCGAGGCGCGCTGTCCCAGCGCACTTAGCTGCCGGGACTGGAAGATCGCCACCCTTCGGTGGTGGGCGCTGGCGATCCTGTCGGTCGGAGTCCCGGCAATCCTCATGGCGCCCCATCTCGTTTTCGGGCTGGCGCTGGTTTGGCTCTGCATTACACTGATCGCAAGTAGTGCGCTAAAGCTGGGTGCAATCTGGGCCGCCCTGTCGGAACGGCCGGCACCTGCGACCGGGGCGGATCCTGCTGTGATCGCCCTGCCGGTGGTTTCCCTCCTCGTCCCGCTATACCGCGAAAGGGAGAGTGCCAGACACCTGATCGACCGGCTGCAGCGGCTGGATTACCCCCAGGACCGGCTCGACATCTGCCTCATTCTGGAGGCTGAGGATCATCTGACCCGCGCCGCCATCGGGGCCGCGATCGGGGCAAACATCGGGGCCTCAGGCACCTTGGATAACATCCAAGTGATCACCGTCCCGGCCGGCACGATCCGGACCAAGCCTCGGGCGCTGAACTTTGCGCTCGATTTTGCCAAGGGAACGATAATCGGCATCTATGACGCCGAAGATGTCCCTGCCACCGATCAGATCCGCAAGGTTGTCGAACGGTTCGCCCGTTCGGGTCCGGATGTTGGCTGCCTTCAAGGTGTGCTTGATTACTACAACCACAGCTGCAACTGGATGGCCCGCTGTTTCGCGCTGGAATACGCGGTCTGGTTTCGGCTGGTCCTTCCGGGAATTCAAAGACTTGGGTTTGTGATCCCACTGGGCGGCACGACCCTGTTCCTGCGCCGTTCGGCCATCGAGGCGGTGGGAGGGTGGGACGCCCACAACGTGACAGAGGACGCCGACCTCGGCGTGCGCCTCGCCCGCAAAGGGTACCGCACGCTCCTGATCGACAGCGTGACCGAGGAAGAAGCCAACGCCCGGGTCTGGCCCTGGGTCCGGCAAAGATCGCGGTGGCTCAAGGGCTATGCCATCACATGGGGCGTCCATATGCGGCATCCTCTTGCCCTGTGGCGGGACCTTGGGCCATGGCGTTTCTTGGGATTTCAGATCCTGTTCATCGGCACGCTGAGCCAGTTCATTCTGGCCCCACTGCCCTGGCTGCTGTGGCTTGTCCCGCTTGGCGTGCCGTTTTTTCTACCCATTGATCTCGGGACTTATGGAACGATGGCGCTGGTGGCCGCAATGCTGGCGGCCGAGGCAATCTCGCTTGCCTGCGCCATACTAGGGGCCCGAAAAGCCGGTCGTGGGTGGTCGGCAGTCTGGAGCCCGACCTTGCAGCTATACTTCCCGCTTGCGACCGTTGCCGTCTACAAGGCCCTGTGGGAGATTTTGACCAAGCCGCACTATTGGGTCAAGACCGCGCACGGCCAATACCTGCCCACGGAACACTTGCCAGCCGAACACTTGCCAGCAGATCCTGCCCTTCGGGCAGCCGCTATTCCGCCGCCTCTACCTTGGCCGCATCCAGTTTCAGGCGGGTGATGAAGGCCTTGGAGATGTGATCGCGCAACGATTTGTCGGCCGCATCGCCATCGCCTGCCTCGATTGCCGCGACGATGGCGGCATGCTCTTTCAAGGTCCCGGTCGGGCGGCCCTCTGCCTCGAGCGAGGTCGACGCCAAAAGCGCCATCGACCGATGCACAAGGTCAAGTTGCTGCACAAGAAACCGGTTATGCGAGGCAAGGTGGATCTGTTTGTGAAACCGTCGGTTCGCCCGGCTCAGCGCCCGTGGATCGCCCACCAGCGCATGGTCAGCCTCCAGCATGTCGCGCAGCACCCTGACCTCTTCGGGGGTGGCATGGCGGGCCGCCAAACGGGCGGCAAGACCTTCAAGCTCTCCGCGTACGACGTACAACTCGGCCAGCTGGTTATGGTCCAGCGAGGCGACGATTAGGGACCGGCCATCGCGGGTCAGCAGCGATTGCGTCTCAAGCCGTTGCAATGCTTCGCGGATCGGCGTGCGTGAAACGCCAAAGCGGTCGGCAAGCTCGCTTTCGACCAAGCGGTCGCCGGGGCGGTATGTGCCCGTATCAATCGCTTCAAGGATCAGTTGATAGGCATCCTTTTGCGGGGATTTTGGGTCTGACATTGCGGTGGCCTTTTCAATAGATTTGTAAACCTAGCGCCGCTGCCCCCTGACGTTCAAGCCAAACCCTTGCCGCCCCCCGAACGCCGCTCTAGGGTCCCTCACATGCACGCTGCTTCATTCTCTCATGTCCGCGCCTGGGTCTTTGATCTGGACAACACGCTTTACCCGCCCGAGGCGCGTCTGTTTGACCAGATAGAAGTCAAGATGACGGACTACGTCATGCGGTCCATTGGGGTCAACCGGGCAGAGGCGGACCACCTTCGCGATCTTTACTGGCGGCAATACGGCACCACCCTTGCCGGGCTGATGGCGGAACATGACGTGGACCCGGGCCCCTATCTGACGGACGTCCACGAGATCGACCTGAGCCATCTGGAAAAGGCCCCCCTGTTGGCCGAACGGATCCGGGCCCTGCCCGGCCGCAAGATCGTCTATACCAACGGCTGCAGCCCCTATGCCCACAGAGTGCTACAGGCCCGGGGGCTGACCGGCATCTTTGATGCGGTCTATGGGGTCGAACACGCGAACTTCCTTCCCAAACCGGAACAGGCAGCTTTCGAGGCGATCTTTGCGCTCGATGGTCTTGCCCCGGATCAGGGCGCGATGTTCGAGGACGACCTGCGCAACCTGACAGCGCCTCACGCGATGGGGATGCGGACAGTCCATGTCGCCCCCCATGCGACGGGCCACGATCATATTCACCACCATACGGACGATCTGACGGCCTTCTTGTCGCAGGTCCTGTGACAAGGCTTTCCGACACCCGCAGGGCGGCCTATCTCTGACCCATGAAAAGACATCAGACAGACATCGTGATTGCAGGCGGCGGCGTGGCCGGACTGACAGCTGCCGCTACATTCGGGGCCGCCGGATTTTCGGTCATCTGCGTCGATCCCGCGCCTCCGGTGACGGACGGGCAGGACCCTCTTGCCGACCTGCGGACAACGGCCTTTCTGCAACCCGCTCGCGACCTTTTGGATGCAGCAGGACTATGGTCGCGACTGGCGCCTGAAGCCACCGCCCTGCAAGTCATGCGGATCGTTGACGCCAGCGGGACTGACGGCGCCCCCCGCGTCACACGCGACTTCGACGCGGCCGATCTGGGCGACGCCCCCTTTGGCTGGAACCTGCGCAACTGGGTCCTGCGGCGCGAAATGGTGGCGCGACTGGCCGAGCTGGCCTCTGTCGATTTCCGGCCCGGCACCGGCTTCAAATCCATGCTTGCCCGGGAAAAGACGGCAATCGTCACGCTTACAGACGGCACCCAGGTCGAGGCCCGCCTGGTCATCGCGGCCGACGGCCGCAACAGCGCCGTCCGGTCAGCCGCCGGGATTGACGTCACGACCACGCGCTACGGGCAAAAGGCGCTTAGCTTTGCGGTGACCCATGACGCGCCGCACGACAACGTCTCGACCGAGGTGCATCAAAGCGGCGGCCCCTTCACGCTGGTCCCCCTACCCGATTACAACGGCCAGCCCTGCTCTGCCGTCGTCTGGATGGAAACCGGGGCCGAGGCGTTGCGTCTGGTAAACCTGCCCAAACCCGAGTTTGAGGCCGCCGCAACGGACCGCAGCGCGGGCCTTTACGGCCAACTGACGCTAGTCGCCGGTCCGCAGGTCTGGCCCATCATCAGCCAGGTGGCAGAGCGAATGGACGGCCCCCGCGTGGCCCTGATGGCAGAGGCCGCCCATGTCGTGCCGCCGATCGGAGCCCAAGGCCTGAACATGAGCCTGAGCGATCTTGCCAGCCTGCGCGACCTTGCCGTCGCGGGTCCGGACGACCTTGGCAGCAGGGATATGCTGGCCACCTACAATCGGCGGCGGCATACCGAAGTCCGGCTGCGGGTCGCCGGTGTCGATGCGCTGAACCGGGCTTCCATGGCCGCATCGCCCATGATCCATGACCTCAGGGTCGCGGGGATCAAGGCGCTATACGGCGCGGCCCCGGTGCGGCACAGCCTGATGCGGCTGGGCCTAGGGGCGGGCGCAGGGGCAGGCGCAGGGCGCTAGCCCCACACGTTACATCACCCGGTCAAGAACCGCCTTAAAGCGGGCCACGGTGCCCGACACGTCATAAAGCTTGTCCAGACCAAACAGCCCGATGCGGAACGTCTTGAAGTCCGCAGGCTCGTCGACCTGCAAGGGAACCCCGGCGGCAACCTGCATTCCTTCGGCCATAAACTTCTTACCGTTCTGGACATCAGGATCGTCGGTATAGCTGACCACAACACTCGGGGCCTCAAACCCCGGTCCGGCCACGGATTTCACCCCTTTGGAGGCCAAAAGAGCACGGACCTGGGCGCCAAGCTCTGCCTGCGCCGCCTTCAGGCGGTCAAACCCATAGTCGCGGGTTTCAAGCATCGTGTCACGAAACGCCCTTAGGCCGTCCGTAGGCATGGTCGCATGATAGGCATGGGCCCCGCCTTCATAGGTCTTCATGATCCCCAGCCACTTCTTGAGGTCCATGGCAAATGAATTGGAGGCAGTCGCCTCTACCCGATCCCGGGCGCGGTCCGACAGCATGACCAAACCGGCAGAGGGTGTCGACGACCAGCCCTTTTGCGGAGCCGAGATCAGGACATCGACGCCAGTGGCCTTCATGTCCACCCAGATGCAGCCGCTGGCAATGCAATCCAGAACCATCAGCGCGCCAACCTCATGGGCCGCCTCTGCCAGGGCCGTGACATAGCTGTCAGGCAGCATGATGCCGGCGCTGGTTTCCACATGGGGGGCAAAGACGACATCGGGCTTGGCCTCGCGGATCGCGGCCACCACATCCTCGATCGGCGGGGGCGAAAACGGGGCGCGGCTGTCATTGCCGGTCTGGCGCGCCTTGACCACGGTGGTCTTGGCAGTGAACTGGCCAGCCTCAAAAATCTGCGTCCAGCGATACGAAAACCAGCCATTGCGAACGACAAGGGCATGAGCGCCGGTGCCAAGCTGGCGGGCGACAGCCTCCATCCCATAGGTGCCGCCACCGGGGACGACGGCCACATGGTCCGCGCCGTAGACCTCTTTGAGCATGGACGAGATGTCGCGCATCACGCCCTGAAACGACTTGCTCATGGAATTGAGCGAGCGGTCCGTAAAGACGACCGAAAACTCCATCAGCCCGTCTGGGTCTACCGGCATACGCTCTGCTGTTGTTCCGTCCATCTTGTCCTCCATAGGGTATCGGCTCTGAGATATGGCCTTGGCAGGGGCAAAGCAAAGGCTTTCTGCCCTCAGATCGGGCCGGGACGACGCTCTTCGGACAGAAGAACATTGGCCTCGACGTTGCCGACGCCGGGCAGGGTCATGATGCGGCGACGCAGGACCCGCTCAAAATCCGCAAGATCGCGGGCAACCACGCGCAGGCGATAATCGTAAAGGCCCAGCACATGCTCGACCGTTTGAACCTCGCGAATGGCGGTCACCGCCCGCTCGAAATCGTCCAGACTGACGCGGCCCTTCGTGGCAAGCTTTACGCCCAAGAACACCGTCACGCCAAATCCGATCTTCTCGGCATCCAGGACAAGGCGACGGCCCGTCAGGATGCCCGCCGCCTCAAGGGCTCGAATGCGGCGCCAGGTGGCGGGCTGGCTCAGACCAACCTTGCGGCCCAACTGGCTGGCCGACTGCTCTGCATCCTTACGAAGCGTCCGCAACAAGGCCCGGTCGATGTCATCAAGATCCGTCACAACGGCAATTCCTCATCCGATTTCACAACCGCCACCGTCATCAGGCTCTCGATATCCGCAATATGAGGAAGGCTCAGGATCCGGGCGCGATAGATCTGCTGATAGTGGCCCAGATCGCGCGCCACGACTGACAGGCGAACATCGACCCGGCCCAGAAAGGTCTGGATCTCGATCACTTCGGGAATGTTTCTGGCGCCTTCCAGAAAATCGTCAAAGGCGCGGGGGGCCGTCTTGTCCAGCGACACGCGCAAAGACACGTGCAGGGCAAAGCCAAGGGCATGCCAGTCCACGACCGCCTCCTGGCCCAGCAACACCCCCTCCGCACGCAACCGTTCCAGCCTGCGGGCCGCACGACCCGGACTCAAGCCGGCGCGATCTGCAAGCTCGGGCATCGGCAGGGCCGGATCAGCCTGCAAATGGCGCAGCAGTCGACGGTCCAGATCATCAAGCATGAATCTTCCAATTTTGTTTGACTTTGCGAATGACAACTTCGCTTCGTCACAAATACTCACTCAAACCTCACTCGCCAAGGACCAATTCAAACGGCATAAGGCACCCAGACAAACCAAGGCCCGCAAATGGGCCGAACCCTAGGGAAGGACAGCACCATGCGTGTGTATTATGACCGCGATTGCGACGTGAACCTCATCAAGGACAAGAAAGTGGCCATCTTGGGCTACGGCAGCCAGGGCCACGCCCATGCGCTGAACCTGCGCGACAGCGGGGCCAAGAACCTTGTCGTGGCTCTGCGCGACGGCTCGCCCAGCGCAAAGAAGGCCGAAGGCGAAGGTCTCACCGTCATGGGGATCGCCGAAGCGGCCGCCTGGTGCGACGTCATCATGTTCACCATGCCCGACGAACTGCAGGCCGATACCTATCGCAAATACGTCCACGACAACCTCAAGGAAGGCTCCGCCATCGCCTTCGCCCACGGTCTGAACGTGCACTTCGGCCTGATCGAGCCGAAGGCCGGCGTCGATGTGATCATGATGGCCCCCAAGGGCCCGGGCCACACCGTGCGCGGCGAATACACCAAGGGCGGCGGCGTGCCTTGCCTTGTGGCCGTGCACAACGACGCGTCCGGCAAGGCGATGGAAATCGGACTGTCCTACTGCTCCGCTATCGGCGGTGGGCGCTCCGGCATCATCGAGACCAACTTCCGCCAGGAATGCGAAACCGACCTGTTCGGCGAACAGGCCGTGCTTTGCGGTGGCCTTGTCGAACTGATCCGCATGGGCTTTGAGACCCTGGTCGAAGCCGGCTACGAGCCCGAAATGGCCTATTTCGAGTGTCTGCACGAAGTGAAGCTGATCGTGGACCTGATCTACGAAGGCGGCATTGCAAACATGAACTACTCCATCTCGAACACCGCCGAATACGGCGAATACGTCTCTGGCCCGCGCATCCTGCCTTACGCTGAAACCAAGGCCCGGATGAAAGAAGTCCTCTCGGACATCCAGACCGGCAAGTTCGTGCGCGACTTCATGACGGAAAACGCGGTCGGTCAGCCGATGTTCAAGGCCACACGTCGCCTGAACGACGAGCATCAGATTGAACAGGTTGGTGAAAAGCTGCGGGCGATGATGCCCTGGATCTCGGCCGGCCGTATGGTCGACCGGGCCAAGAACTAATTCGGGCCGAGGCCCGATCCGGTTCAAGTAAGGTGGGTTCAAACCCACCTTACACTCCACCGAATGCCGCAGTCCGCTGCAGCCCAAACCACAGCGTAAGGTGGGTCTCGACCCACCTTACTTCCCCCTGCAACAGGGGTTGCCACCGCATCGCCTGTGGATCAAACAGCCTCCCATGACCGCCCCAACTGCCCCCACCCTCAGCAACTGGTTGTCCATCTTCGCTCTTGGCCTGATCTGGGGCGGTACGTTCATGGTCGTGTCCATCGCGCTTGAGGGCTACGGCCCTCTGACAGTGGCCTGTGCCCGCACCACGCTGGGTGCCCTTGCCCTTCTGATCCTGATGATCGCTCTCCGGCGCCCCCTGCCAAACCGGGCCGCCCTGCCAATTATCGCCATCATCGGGGTTCTCAACACCGCCCTGCCCTTCTCCCTGCTCAGTTGGGGTCAGCAATTCGTGCCCTCCGCCTTCGCGGGCATCTCCATGGCGGCCCTGCCGCTTTTCGTACTGCCACTGGCGCATTTCTTCACGGATGAGGCGCTGTCGCTGAGGCGGGGCCTGGGTGTTCTTGTCGGCTTTTCCGGCGCGCTGGTGCTCATCGGGCCCGGCGTGCTGCGGCTTGGAACGGGGATGGAGCCACTGGGTCAGCTTGCCTGCCTCGGGGCAACTATCTGCTATGCTGGTGCCTCGATCATGACCCGGCGCTGTCCGCCCGTGGACCCGATCACCCTTGCCGCGATGACCCTCATGGTGGGAAGCGTGATCCTGATCCCCAGTATGCTTGCCGTCGAAGGCGTCCCGGGCTGGACAGACACCCGGGCAGGACTGGCGATCCTGTTTCTGGGCTTTGTTCCCACCGCGCTCGCGGCTCTTCTGCGGGTCATGGTGATCCGCAGCGCCGGATCGGTTTTCATGACGCTGGTAAACTATCAGGTCCCGCTCTGGTCGGTGTTCTTTGGCTGGGCCATCCTGGATGAGGCGCTGCCCCTGACCTTCTTTGCCGCCCTCGCCCTTATCCTGTGCGGGGTCGCCGTCAGCCAGTGGCGCAATCCTATCCGCATCTTCGGCAGCCGGGCCTGATCAGGCGGCCCCCTCCACGGCAGCCACAATGTCCCCGACAATATCGTTGAGCAGAGCTTCGTCGGTACACTCTGCCATCACCCGGATCAGCGGCTCGGTTCCCGACTTGCGAATAAGCAAGCGCCCCGAGCCGTTCAGCCGTGCCTCACCAGCGGCAATGGCCCCCTTGACGGTGTCAGCTGCCAGCGGCTGAAGTCCGGGATCGTAGCGGACGTTTCGCAACAGTTGCGGGACTTTTTCGAATTGCCGAGACAGCGCGCTCGCCGGTTGCCCGGTCTCAACCATGGCTGCAAGGAATTGAAGCCCGGCGAGCAAACCGTCACCGGTCGTGGCAAAGTCCGTCATCACCACATGGCCAGACTGCTCGCCCCCCAGGTTCCATCCTCCTGCCCGCATCGCTTCGACCACATAGCGGTCTCCGACAGCGGTGCGTTCAAGGCGCAGTCCCCGCTCTTGCAGGAAATGCTCCAATCCCAGATTGGACATCACCGTGGCAACAAGGGTTCCGCCCTTCAGCTTGCCTGCCTCGGCCCAGCGGCCCGCGATCAACGCCATCAGCTGATCGCCGTCGGCAACTTCACCGTGCTCATCAAGGATCATGACCCGGTCGGCATCCCCGTCCAGGCATATGCCCACATCCGCACCATGGCTGATGACCGTTTCGGCCGCGGTCCGAACGTCGGTGGATCCGCAGCCCTCGTTGATGTTGAAACCATTGGGGCTGGTCCCGACGGGAATGACCGTTGCCCCCATTTCCCACAGGATTTCCGGAGCAACCTTGTAGCCCGCGCCGTTGGCGCAATCGATGACAACCTTCAGGCCGTCCAGCCGCAGGCCAGAGGCAAAGGTCGACTTAAGCCGCTCCGCATAGCGAAAGCGGCCCTCGTCGATACGCTTGGCCCGGCCAATGTTGACCGCCTGAGAGGGTTTGATTTCAGTCTCGATCAGGGCCTCGATCTCGGCCTCGGCCGCATCCGAAAGCTTAAACCCATCCGGGCCAAAGAACTTGATCCCATTGTCCTGATGAGGATTGTGACTGGCCGAAATCATGATGCCAAGGTCGGCCCGCATTGACGTGGTCAACAGTCCGACAGCCGGTGTCGGAACCGGTCCGAGCAACAGGACATTCATCCCCGAAGACGTCAGCCCTGCTGTCAGCGCGTTCTCAAACATGTAGCCGGACAGACGCGTATCCTTGCCGATCACGACCCGGTGGCCGTTTGAGCCGTCGTTTCGAAAGTAGCGCCCGGCGGCGGCCCCGATCTTGAGCGCCATTTCGGCGGTCATCGGCCAGCTGTTGGCCTCGCCCCGCACGCCATCGGTGCCAAAAAGTTTGCGTGTCATATCTGCTCTGTCCCAATCATGGCCCGGTGCAGGCTCATCGCCTGTCTTGTCTCGAGCGTATCATGAACACGCAAAATTTGGATAGCCTGTGATGCGGCGTGCAGGGCCACCGACAAAGATCCCGGCAGTCTTTCGCTTGGGACCTCTGCCCCGCCCAAGGTTCCGATAAACCGCTTGCGGGATGCGCCCAACAAAACAGGCAGGCCCATGTCATGAAACAGGGCCATCCCCCGCAAGAGCGAAACATTATGTTGCAAGGTTTTACCAAAGCCGATGCCCGGATCGAGGATTATCCGCTCTCGCTTGATCCCGGCTGCCGTCGCGATGTCGATCCTTTGTTCCAGATGGTCCAGCACATCCAGCAATACATCGTCATAGCGCGGGTCGTTCTGCATGGTCTCGGGGCTGCCGACGGCATGCATCAGGCAGACCGGCACATCCCAATCGGCCACCACCCCGGCCATGTCAGGGTCAAACCCAAGGGCAGAGACATCGTTGACGATATTGGCCCCCGCACGAAGGGCCGCATCGGCGACCGCGGCCTTGCGGGTGTCGATCGAGATCGGGGTGCTGATCCCGGCCTCACGGATCGCTGCGATAATCGGGACGGTGCGGCGAATCTCCTGGTCGATTGGAACTTCCCCCGCACCTGGGCGGGTGCTTTCCCCGCCAATATCCAGGATATCGGCAACTTCGGCCATTGCGCGGGCTCTTCCCAAAGCAGCCTCGACGGTGGCCAGTTGCCCGCCATCGGAAAAGCTGTCTGGGGTCACGTTGAGGATACCCATGATCCGGGGCCGGTCCATCGAAAGACCACAGATCGGCGGGCGAAGGGTACTCAACCTTTGGCGGTCCCCCTCGTCCAGGTCTGACAGGGCGAACGCTTCAAGCGATCCGCCCCGGTCGACAGACATGACGGTGTCAAACCAGACAGCCTCATGGCCGATCAGCGGCAGGGCCGACGCCCCCCTGAACGGATCGGTCCTGGCGATTGGCCAAAGTCGCTTTGTCATCTGGCGTCAATCCTGCGTCGCACCAATTTTGCGCCAGAAGGCTCAAGGCATAGACAATCCGCGGCCGCAATCTGACCGGCAAACCAGCTGACCAGCCCCAGTACGTCCCCGGACCCGGCCCCCGGGCCGTCAACGGCATCCAGAACGATCTTGGACGGGGCCCAGACACTGATCTGGCCATGGCGCATGGCCCAGTCCAGCTCGGTCCGGGTGCCCACGACGATGAACCGCTTGTCGCGGCCTGCCAGAACCCAGGCGTTCTGCTCGATCGCCAAAAGGTCGATGCGGCGCTGTGCCATAGCCATTCCCGATTGGGGCGTCGGCTGGGCAGACCGGCCGACACAGAGGACTAGCGGCAGATCGTCTGCAGCCAAAGTGTCAATTTCGGGGATCAGAGCTGGATGGGCCAACGCCGCTTCGTCCAAAAAGACAACGCGGGGATGCGGCATGCTGACCTGGGCGGCAGGTGCATCCGCGGTGCTGGTGTCGCGGACCCTGACAATCTCGACCCCCAGGGCGCCGGACCCCCGATCAAGCTTTTCGATCCGGACAAAGACACGCATCGCCTGAGGCTCTACCAGGATGCGCAGCGCAACATTCTCGGCCAAGGTTTCAAGAAGGTTCAGCCGTTCATCCGCCAGTTCCGCCGCAATCGCTTCGGTCACCCGGTCATAGGACAGGATGCGGTCGACATCGTCGTCGATAGGCCCGCGCAGCGGAACCACCTCGACGACCACGTTAAAGCGCAAGCGTTGCTGTTTGCCCCGCTCGACCTGAAAGGCCCCTATATCAGCCGAAACGATGTGATCGCGCAGCGAGATGCGGTCAAGTGGGACGGAAGGGTCCGCAGAGGCTTCGGACCTTTCCGCCGGATGAGCAAAGGCCTGATGGATGTCGTCTGTCATTTAGGTGGCTCTGGCCCGATTGTTTGGCTGCATCCTAGCCCCACCCTCACCACCAGCAAGGCCAAGCGCGGCAATACGCCAGCCAAGCGCGACCCTGAACCTACGACTTTGACAGGGCGTATACAACAGGATGGCGCGGTCAGTTCGATGCGGTCTGGGTGCTCTGGCGGTAGAACAGATGCGAGCCGATGGCCGCAGTCTGAGGGAAGCGCCGCGCCCAAGAGGGTTGGACGGCACGGGTGTGGTAGTGGGTCGCGCCGTTTGTCAGATCGCGCGGTGCGCCATCCAGCATCACGCGCGCCACCTTGCCCACGACAAGCCAGGCACCGCGTTCGTTGATCGCATCCGATATGCCGTCACAGGTGTAGGTGAACTGGCAGGCAAAACGACGTCCTGTCCCCTGATGCACGACGTCACAGACCGTGTTTGGATAGGCCCCGCTGTTGACCCGGTTCAGAATGACTTCGGACACGGCGAACATGCCACGCACCGATTCGCCTCGGGCTTCGAAGTAAAGTGCCTCTGCAAGACACTCCCATTCTGATCCGCCGCTGGCGGCAGGAAGGGACGCGAGATACTCTTGATTATAGGCAAGTTCGGCCGGTGCGGTCTGCACGTTGCGAAGGGTTGCCGGGGGTGGCGCGGTGAGTGCGGCCATGCGGGCAGAGGGAACGATTTCAAGCGCTTGGCGCTCCTGACCCAAGAGGGCACTGAGCCTGTCGGCCAGTACTTTGTCCGCCTGAGCGGCTCCGACACCTCCCGCAAGAGTTGCCACAACCACGAACGCACGCAGTATCCGTCCAAAGCCCAAGACCTTTGGCATGTTCCGCCCCCAGAAAGCGCACGGACAGCTCCGCGCAAGCAGAGGGTGCCTAAAAGATTTGCAGCACTGAGTCCAGACCACGGCGACCGAGTGATCTTTTCGCGGCGACGAAACGGCGGCCCACGAAGAGAGATTCCTCAAATCATGGTGTTACAGGCCATCCTTCACACAACTTCCTGTATACGCCGCCGTTCGAGAATTGCCAGCTGGGCGGCGGAAAGTCGCGCAACGGGAACTCGAAACGGCGAGCATGAGACGTAGTCAAACCCCTGCGTCCGGCAAAATTCGATCGCGGTACGGCTGCCCCCATGCTCTCCACAGATCGAAAGCGTAACGTCAGGCCGCCCCATGCGGCCCCGCTCTGCCCCGATCTTCAACAGCTCACCCACCCCTTCGATGTCGAGGGTGTGGAACGGGTCCTCGGGATAGACGCCCTGCTTGACGTAGGCTGACATAAAGCGGCCCGCGTCGTCGCGGGACAGGCCATAGGTCATCTGTGTCAGGTCGTTGGTGCCAAAGGACAGAAATGCCGAATGCTCTGCAATGTCCGCGGCCCGCAGTGCTGCCCTGGGCGTTTCGACCATCACCCCAAGGCGATAGGCAAAGTCCACCCCGGTTTCGGAACGAACGGTGGCGGCCACTGCATCGACACGGGCCTTGACCAGTTCCACCTCGCGCATGGCGCTCACAAGCGGGATCATGATCTCGGGCACCACCGGATCGCCAGACCGACCGGCCCAGACGGCGGCCTGAAAGATCGCGCGGGCCTGCATCTCGTAGATCTCGGGCACCGTGATGCCAAGGCGGACGCCGCGCAGGCCCAACATTGGGTTGTATTCGGCCATCGCTTCGACCCGGGCTGTCACGTCGGACAGCGGCAGCGCCAGACCTTCGGCCAATTCGCGCAATCCCGCCTTGTCCGACGGCAGGAACTCATGAAGTGGCGGATCGAACAGGCGGATGCAAACCGGCTTGCCGCGCATAATCTCAAACAGTTCGGTAAAGTCGCCGCGCTGCATAGGCATAAGCCGTTCCAGCACTGTCCGACGCTCCGCCGCGCTGTCGGCAAAGATCATCTCGCGCATCATCCCGATGCGGTCGCCTTCAAAGAACATATGCTCTGTCCGGCACAAACCGATGCCTTCGGCGTCGAAATTGCGGGCGGTCTGGGCATCGGCCGGGGTGTCGGCATTGGCCCGGACCCCAATATCGCGAAAGCTGTCCGACCAGTCCAGCAAGGTGCGGAACGCCGTATCAAGGGCCGCCTCCAGCATCGCAGGTTCACCGGCCAGAACCTCGCCACTGGTGCCGTCCACGGTGATCACTTCGCCCTCGGCAAGCTTGCGACCACCCGGGGCAATGACCAGCTTTTTCTTGCGGTCGATGACCAGATCTGACGCGCCTACGACACAGGGCAGACCCAGACCACGACCAATGACGGCGGCATGGCTGGTGATGCCACCGCGCACCGTCAACACACCTTCGGCGGCATGCATGCCCCGAATATCCTCGGGCGTGGTTTCGCGACGGACGAGTATGCAATGCTCCCCCCGCGCGGCACAGGCCTGCGCATCGTCGGCACTGAACACGATACGCCCGGTCGCAGCACCGGGGCTGGCAGCGATACCCGTCACGATCCGGTCCCGGACAGCGGTCGGATCGACCTGCCGGTGCAGCAATTCGGACAGGGCGGCAGGGGCAACCCGCATCACCGCCTCTTCACGCGGGATCACCTCATCCTCGGCCAAAGCTACCGCAATCCGGACCGAAGCGCGCGAGGATCGCTGCACCCGGACAGCATCAAGGATGCTGAGCTGGCCACCGTCGAGCGTGAATTCGATCTGCATCTCTTCGCGCAGGCGGCGGCGGACAAGGCCGCCAAAGGTGATCAGGCTTGCAAACGCCTCGGGGCATTGCTGCTCAAGTGACTGGCCACGCGGATCGCGGGTCAGGTAAATCGCCCCCTCATCCGCCGTAAGGGCGTCGCGTCCCTGGCTTTGGCTAAGGTAGCGGCCGGTGATCTGGGGCAGTCCCGTCACGGCATCGACGAACTGGATCACACCCGATCCGCACTCCCCCGATCCGACCCCAAGGGCCATGGCCTGAACCACAAGCCCGAGCCCCGCATCCACGGGTGCCCCTTTAGCCTCGCGCAAAAGCCGCGCGGTTGTCCCGCTCCAGGCACGCGCCATTGAACGCAGGACCTCGGTCAATTGCACGGTCACGTCCTGTGGGAACGGCTCGTCGGTTTCAAACTCATAGGCGGCAAGCGCTGCCTGAAGGGCATCGGCATGCGGCTCATCCGGCAGGTCAAAGGCATCGGGGTCCAGCCGGGCCACATGGACGGCGTAGGACTGGATGAACCGCAGATAAAGCGATGTGGCCGGCCCTTCACCAATGACCTTTGACATGGCCGCATGGCGGGCGTCTGACATGCCGATGTTCAGGATAGCCCCCGGACCGCCCCAGTCTGGGTCCTGGCTGGACGGGCGGACCGACAAGAGCGGCGCCGCGCCAAACGGGTCAAGGATCTGGGCCATGTCGGGCATCCGCCCGGCGGCAATCCCATGGACCGCATCAAAGGACAGGGCGACCGTCACAGGCACCGGCATGTCAAGCCGGATCAGGCGTTGCAGGCACTTTGCCCGCCCACCATGCACCGATGGCGACATTGCCGCCGTCGGAGTAATAAGCGTAACCTGCTGAAATCTTGCGTGTTGCTGCACTGCGGCACCTTTGTATTCAGGCGCAGCATACGCCCTGACACCTCAGGCGTAAAGGAAAGCCGACAGACCCGTCATCCATCCAGCCGCGTCAAATCCGCCACGTCGAGGCAAATGATCCGGATCCGGCTTAGCAGGTTCAGGCGGTTGCGCCGCAGGATCGGGTTGTCGTCATTGACCTGCACCGCCGTAAAGAAGGCATCAATCGGGGCGCGCAGACCGGCCATTGCGGTCATGGCGGTTCCGAAATCCTCGGCAGCCATGGCCGGCTTGATGGCAGCGTTGGCCGCATCAAGGGCAGTGAACAGCGCTTTTTCCTCAGGGCTTTCGGCGAACTTCGGGTCGGCCCCGTAAGAGTATTCGACCCCGTCCTTTTCTTCGGCCTGGGTGAGGATGTTGTTGGCCCGTTTGAACCCTTGCAGCAGGTTTTCCCCGTCGTCGGTTTTCAGGAATGCCGCCAGCGCCTCGGCCCGTTTGACCAGCAGTGTCAGGTCGTCGTTGCTGGGCATGGCAAGGCAGGCGTCGATGACGTCGTGGGGGATGCCCTGGTCCTTGAGGAAGACCTTGAGGCGGTCGTCGAGGAAGGAGAGGAGGTTGCCGGTGTCAGCCCCCTCTGCGAAACCCTTGTCCGTGATGCTCTTGGTTGCAAATACAAAGGGGCCGCTGGACGCGTTCAGGCCAACCCGAAGGCGGCTTTCAAGGATCAACCGAATGACCCCCAACGCCGCCCGCCGCAGCGCAAACGGGTCTTTCGACCCCGTCGGTTTCTCATCAATCGCCCAGAACCCGGTCAGGGTGTCGATCTTATCGGCCAGCGCCACGGCGACCGAGACCGGTGCCGTCGGCACGTCATCGGTCGGGCCAAGCGGCGAGTAATGTTCCTGACAGGCGGCGGCGATTGCGTCGGACAGGCCTGCCGCTTTGGCGTAATAGCGGCCCATAAGGCCCTGAAGATCTGGGAATTCCCCGACCATCTCGGATTGCAGATCGGCCTTGGCGACCGTCGCGGCCTGCCGTGCCTCACCTGCGTCGGCGCCGACCATCGGCGCGATCTCGGCGGCAAGGGCGGCGATGCGGGCGATCCGGTCGGCTTGGCTCCCCAGCTTGTTGTGGAAGGTCACGTTGGCCAGCCCTTCGGCCATCCCCTCCAGCCCCCCGCTGGCAACGGTGCGCAGGTCGTTCTCCCAAAAGAACTTTGCGTCCGACAGCCGGGCCGACAGCACCTTGCCATTGCCCGCAAGGATGGTCGCGCCGTGATCCGCCGTCTCGATATTGGCGACGGTGACAAAGCCCTCAATCCGGTCGGTCGCCGGGTTGCGGACCGAGAAGAACTTTTGGTGCTCCTTCATCGAGGTTTGCAGCACCTCGGGTGGCAGGCCAAGGAAGGCCTCACCAATCGGTCCCAACAGGACAACCGGCCATTCGACAAGCCCGGCAACCTCGGCCAGAAGGCCGGCGTCCTGCACCACCTCAAGCCCCCGTGCAAAGGCCTGATTGGTCGCGTCGTGCCAGATGGCGTCGGCCCGTTCATCGGCCCGCAGAATAACATGGGCCCGCTTGAGCTTTGTCTCGTAATCCTCGAACGAACGGACGGAAAATGGCGTCGGTCCCATGAAACGGTGGCCTTGGGTGGCGGCCCCCGCGACGATCCCGTCAACCTCAAGCGGGACAACCTCTGCCCCGGCCTCATCGCTCAGGATGCACAGGATCGAATGGAGCGGGCGGACCCAGCGCAGTGACCCGGCACCCCAGCGCATGGACTTGGGCCAGGGGAAATCGCGGATCGTCTTTTCCAGCACTTCGGCCACGATCTCGGCGGCCATGCGGCCCGGTTTTTCGATCACGGCAAACAGGACAGCGCCCTTCTTGTCCTCGCGGACCTCCAACTGATCGCGCGTCAACCCGGTGGAGCGGAGGAAACCCGCCACAGCCTGGTCGGGCGCATCAGCCTTGGGGCCCTTGCGTTCTTCGCGCACAGGCTGGCTTTGGGCGGTCAGGCCTTCGATGGACAAGGCCAGCCGGCGAGGCGTCGAAAAGGCTGCGGCACCGGCATAGGTCAGACCAGCCTCGACCAGCCCGTCGGTCATCAGGCGGCGCAGGTTTTCAGCGGCCTTGACCTGCATACGCGCAGGAATTTCCTCGGAAAAAAGCTCGATCAGCAGGTCGGGCATTATTGCAGCCTTTCGGGAGCGGGCGGGCAGCCCTCGGGGGCGGGATTTCCGTCAAAGACGACCTCGCCGCAGTGGTTGATCTGGTGCCAGGCAAAGGCCCGGCCGTCGTCGTAGACGGCGACAACGCGGTCGATGCCGTAGGTGATGTTCTCCACCCCAAGGAAGGCAATCGCCTCGCCGGTTTCAAGCGCCTCGCCCAGGGTGTTGGCGTCAAAACAGTCAAACCAGCCCGGGGCCACCAAAGGCTCTGCATCCGGGTAGGTGAAGTAGGTTTCCGTCAACATCGCCTGGCTAAGCGGTGTTTCAAAGCAGGCCCGGTACCGGACCGGAGACGAGTCGCTGTTGATCGCCTTGAAGTTTTCAAACAAGATCGGCTCTGGTTCCTCAGAATACAGGGAGACCAATTGCACATTTCCCGCCTCTTCGGCGGTGACCTCAACATAGTAGGCGTAGATCTGAAGGTAATAGAGGGCCACGCCCGCGATTAATGCGCTCATCACAATCCCCACTATGGCGATGCGGCCAATCACGCCGCCCACCCCCCGGCTTCGGTCTGGACAAAGGCATCCGCGCAGGCTTTGGCCAAGGCACGGACACGCCCGATATAAGCCTGCCTTTCCGTGACCGAGATGACGCCGCGCGCGTCCAGCAGGTTGAACAGATGGCTGGCCTTGATGCATTGGTCATAGGCCGGGTGGGCCATGATGATCCGCTTGCCGGTCTTTGGGTCCTCGGCCGGGACTGTCAGCAACCGCGCGCATTCCGCCTCTGCATCCTCGAAATGGCGCAAAAGGGCCTCGGTCGTGGCAGCGTCAAAGTTGTGACGCGAGTACTCTTCTTCGGTCTGGCGGAAGATGTCGCCATAGGTCAGCGGGATCGGCGTCTGGGGATCGTTGAACGGCATGTCCATGACATGGTCAACGCCCAGAACATACATCGCCAGCCGCTCTAACCCGTAGGTCAGCTCGCCGGACACAGGGCGGCAATCGTGCCCGCCGACCTGCTGGAAATAGGTGAACTGCGACACCTCCATGCCGTCACACCACACTTCCCAGCCAAGGCCCCAGGCGCCAAGCGTCGGGCTTTCCCAGTCGTCTTCGACAAAGCGGATGTCGTGCAGGCTGGCATCAATCCCGATGGCGGCCAGCGATCCCAGATAAAGGTCCTGCAGATCGGGCGGCGAGGGTTTAATGATGACCTGATACTGGTAATAGTGCTGCAAACGGTTGGGGTTTTCACCATAGCGCCCGTCTGTCGGACGGCGCGACGGCTGGACATAGGCCGCGGCCCAGGACCGGCTGCCCAGCGCCCGCAGGGTGGTCGCGGGGTGAAAGGTCCCTGCCCCGACTTCCATGTCATAGGGTTGCAGGATGGCACAGCCCTTGGACGCCCAATAGGACTGAAGCCGCAGGATGATCTCCTGAAAGCTGCGGGGGGTTGTGGACATGGGCAAACCTCGGGGTTGGGCAGACCTGCGTTCCATATTGCGGGTGCCCGCCGGGGTCAATTGGAAGGGCCTTCTTGCCACGCTGTGACAATTCCGTGAATGGGCGGTGAAAATCCTGCTGCACCTGCCCGGTTCTCTGCTAAATTGCCCGCTGAACACGGATTTTTTGCGGGATGGGTCGTTTTGACGAGAGATGTATTGAGAGGGGCTCTGGCGGGCTTGTTGCTGTCGGGCTTTTTTTCGGGTGCAGGTTGGGCACAACAGAACGGTGTTTGGGTACAGGTTGAGGCGCAACCTACACTTGTTCGCGGCCAGAACCGTGCACGCGACTATGCGCAGGTGGTACCAAATGTGAACGGCTATGCCATCGGATCGGGCTGGTACGTCGTCGCCTTAGGTCCATTCGCCCCCGAGACTGCGCTGAATGTGCTGGAAGAGTTGCGCGGCCAAAGATCGATTCCAGCCGACAGCTATATCGTCGATGGCAGCCAGTTCCTGCAGCAATTCTGGCCCATCGGCGCAACGCTTGACCAAACGCCCGCCCCGATTGTAACCGCCCCCGTTGCCACCGCCCCCGTTGTCACCGTGCCCGAGACAGCGGCGGTTGCCGAACCTATCGCCGCTGAGCCTGTCATCGTAGCGGACGAGACGGTCGGTCAGGCCCGCGCCAGCGAAGCCCTTCTGGATCGGTCCGAGCGTGAGGCCCTGCAGATCGCTCTGCAATGGGCCGGCTTCTACAACTCTTCCATCGATGGGGCCTTTGGGCGCGGAACCCGGGGGGCCATGTCCAACTGGCAGGCCGCCAACGGCTATGAGCCGACCGGCGTTTTGACGAGCTTGCAGCGCGCGCACCTTGTCGGTGCCTACAATGCGGTCCTTGATGGCATGGACATGGAGCTGGTGCGCGACGACGCGACCGGAATCGAGATCGAAGTACCCTCCGGCGTGGTGTCATTTGCCGCCTACGCCCCGCCGTTCGCCCGCTTTGAGGCGACAGGCGATCTTGATGCGACGGTTCTGCTGATTTCGCAGCCTGGCGATCAGACCCGGCTTTTCGGCCTTTATGAAATTCTTCAGACCCTTGAGATCGTCCCCGCCGACGGCCCGCGCGAGCGTGACAACGACAGTTTCTTCATCGAGGGGATCGACGGCGACCGCCACACCTATATTACTGCCTCCCTGTCGGGCGGGGCGATCAAGGGCTTTGCCCTAGTCTGGCCTGCCGGCGGTGAGGCGCGTCGGGACCGCATTCTCGATATCATGCAGGCAAGCTTTGTCATCAATGATGGTGTCCTTGATCCTGGATTGACCAGCCCGGGCGAAGAGCAGGCGGTTGACCTGATCTCAGGGCTTGCCATTCGGCAACCGATCCTGTCCCGCTCGGGCTTTTACATCGACGCAGAAGGGACCGTGCTGACGACCCTTGAGGCGGTGGAAGGCTGCGGTGAAGTGGTTCTGGACGGCACCCATGTCGCCCAGGTCGTTCATCGCGACGACCAGCTGGGGCTGGCCGTTCTACGCTCTGACGATCAAATCTCGCCGCTTGACGTGGCCGCCTTTCAGTCCGGGACACCGCGTCTTCAGGCAGAGGTTGCGGTGGCGGGTTACCCCTACGGTGGCCTTTTGGCGGCCCCTGCCGTCACGTTTGGGACTCTTGCAGACTTGCAGGGCCTAAATGGCGAACAAGAGGTAAAACGATTGTCGATCCAGACCCATCCCGGTGATGCCGGTGGCCCAGTCCTTGACAACGGTGGGGCCGTTCTGGGGATGCTCTTGCCCAAAGAGCCGCGCAACGGTCAGGTCCTGCCAGCCGAAGTCAGCTACTCGATCAACGCAAGCTCGATCAACGCGTCGCTTGATGCCGCAGGCATTGGGTATCGGACGACCACCTCGGTTCAGGCCATGACGCCCGAGCTTTTGACCCGCGAGGCAGGCGCCCTAACGGTTCTGGTCAGCTGCTGGGAATAAATTAGGTAGAGTGGGCCAAAGGCCCGTCCCGCCTTAGCCGGCTGCAATATCCGGTGTGATCCGGATCAGTGTCGGCCCATCGGCGGCAAAGGCGGACTGCACGGCCTGTGTCATCTCTTCCAAGGTCCGAGGTGCTGCGGCGTAGGCGCCATAAGCCTGCGCCAACAACAAGAAATCGGGATTGCGCTGAACAACTGCGTTCGGCGCGATCTGCGCGGCGACCATCGATTGCTCAATCTCGCCCAGTTTGCCGTTGTCCCAAAGGATGATTGGCAAGGGCAGGCCCAGTTCCACCGCAACGGCAAGTTCCTGCACCGAATACTGGAACCCGTAATCCCCCGCGATGGCCAGCGTCGGAAGGCCCTTGCGCCCGATGGCCCCCCCAATCGCCGCAGGAAGCGCATAGCCCAGGGTTCCGAAACCATAGGGGTGATGCCAATGCCCGGGCCGGTCCATCGGCCAGACCTCCTTGGCGGCATAGGCAAACTGGGTCATGTCCGAATAGATCATCGTGCCGGGCGGCACACAGGACCGCAGGGCCTCGGCGACCGGCAGGATGCCGGGGCGTTCGGCCTCGATCTCGGCCCGCCAATGTTCGCGAAAGCCTGCGACTTCGCCCGCAGGCCAAGCGGGATCGCGGTCGTTCGGCAATGCCCCGGCCAGCGCCGCCATCGCCTGCCCGGCGTCCCCCGCGATCCTTAGCATGGCCGGCAGGGACGCCAACTCTTCCGGGTCGATATCAATTCGGATGAGGGGGCAGTTGTGCCCCGGATGCGCCCGCCAAAGATCAACCTCGGACAAGGCGGTCCCGATGGCCACCACCAGATCGGCCGCCGCAAAGACGGTGGCACTGCCGGGCCGTGCCAGGAAGGCGCCAAAATGCCCGGGCGTGTCGTCCGGGATCAGGCCGCGTCCGGCATAGGTTGTAAAGCTGGCCGCCCCACTGCGGCCAATCAGGCGGCGGGCTTCGGCCGAATGGGAAGCCGCCCCGCCGCCAAAGACGATCAACGGGCGCTCGGCCCCTGCAAGGGCCTCTGCTGCCTGCCCGATCAAACGGGGATCGGGCAATGCGCGCAAAGCGGGCGGTCCCTCCGGGAAACCGGGCGCAGGACCAGCCCCGGGGGCTGTTGATTGTAACAGCGCGATCGGGGCCGACACATGCTTGGGTCGCGGGCGCGCGCCCGCAAACTCGGCAAAGGCGCGGTCGATCAGGGCGTATGCGGCGTCGGCTGTCCGCGCCGTTTCGGACCAGTCGCAGACCGTGCGCGCGGCCCCTTCCTGATCCTTCATCTGGTGCAACTGCCCCCGTCGGGCAGAGGTCTCGTCCAGGCAGGACGACAGGACCAGCATCGGCACGCTGTCCGAATAGGCCTGACCCATCGGGGTCATGATGTTGCACAAACCCGGACCGGTAATGACGTAGCAGACACCTGGTCTGCCCGTCGCCCGGGCATAGCCGTCGGCCATGAAGCCTGCGCCCTGCTCATGGCGGGCCAGGACATGGGTCAGCCCCGACTCTTCAATGCCCCGGTACATTTCCTGATTATGGACACCCGGAATGCCAAAGATGACCTCGACCCCGCGGTCCTTGAGCATATGGGACAATTGCGCGCCTAGAGGTCTTTGCATCACGCTCTCCAAAATCTGGCAGTCACAAGGACCAGCACAACCATCATTTCCAACCGGCCCACGAACATGGCCACCGACAGAATCCACTTGGCCACATCGTTCAACCCGGCAAAGTTCCCGGCCGGCCCAATCTCAAGCCCTAGGCCCGGCCCCACATTGGCAAGCGCCGTCGCCGCGCCCGAGACAGAGGTGATGAAGTCCAGCCCCGTCAGGCTAAGCAGAACCGAAACAATGCCCACCGACACAATGAAGACGACGAAAAAGGCCATGACCGAGTTCAGGACATCCTCGCCCACCTTGCGGCCATCATAGCGCGGCTCGAACACCCCGTGGGGCGAGTGTAGCTGGCTGATCTGGGACCGGATCGAGGCGAACAATATCTGGTAGCGAAAAATCTTGACCGAACAGGCGGTCGATCCCGCGCAGCCGCCGATCAGACCGATAAAGAAGAACATGGTCACGCAGAACGGCCCCCATGTCATGTAGTCGGCACTGGCATAGCCCGTGCCCGACATGATCGAGACGACATTGAACAGCGACTCGCGAAAGGCGATCTCGTTGAAACCGTGGATGTTTCGGGCCAGCGACAGGCTGATCGCCACGACGCAAATGGCGATGACCGTCACGAAAGCCCGGACTTGGCTGTCGCGCCACAGCGGCCGGGCATCCCCGGCCAAAAGCTGCACGTAGCGCACGAACGGACAGGCCGCGAGGAACATGAAGACGGTTCCGACATAGTGCGCTCCTGCCCCATATGCCCCGAACGACGCGTCCGAGTTGGCGAACCCTCCGGTCGACAAGGTCGTCATGGCATGCACCGCCGCATCGAATGGCGTCATGCCACTGGCCACATAGGCCAGGGCGCAGGCCACGGTAAGCGAGACGTAGATGACCGAGATATTGCTGGCGATCTCGGCGGCCCTTGGCAGGATTTTTCCCATCGTCTCAAAAGCTTCTGAGCGGAACACCTGCATGCCGCCGACCTTGAGTTCGGGCAGGAACACCATCGCCATGACGATGATACCGATACCGCCCACCCATTGCAGGATGCCACGCCACAACAACAACCCTTGTGGCAGGTCTTCGATACCGGTCAGTACGGTCGAACCGGTTGTCGTGATCCCTGACATGGCCTCGAAAAAGGCGTCCGTCACGCTGGAGTTCGAGGCGCCAAGCATGAAGGGCAAGGCCCCGAAGGTAGGCAGCGTCAACCAGACCAGAGAGGTGAGCAAAAAGGTCTGTCGCAGGGTCAGTCCGCCGCTTCGCACCCCGTTGGAACAGGCCAGCGCGACAAGGCAACCTGTCATGACGGTAATGACCGAGCTTTCCAGAAAGACCGGCCAATGCCCGTTGCCTGCCGACAGGTCAGCCACAAGCGGCCCGAGCATGGTCAGCCCCAGCGTCGCGACCAGAAGGCCAATCACATATCCCACAGGTCGGATGTCGAGCATGGTGGAGCGTTGGCCTCACCGTCACGCCAAGTCAAGAGGCCTTTGCCACCCCGCCCGCTTGCCTGCGTTGAACGGACATCTGTCGCATTCTCTCCGCCATGCCGCCACATTGCTGGCGGGCTTGATCCCTAGGGTGCGATAAATCTGTGGTACACGCGACGTCATTTCGGGGGCCGATTTGAACCATCCCTATACCAGCCTGCCTGCAAAGGCCTTCTGGAAGACCGCCGTGGCAGAGGCGGATCGCGCCGCCTTTCCGGATCTGTACCAGCCAACCTTTTCGATCCGCCCCGACACCCGTGTCGCCACCGCTGGAAGCTGTTTTGCGCAGCACATCGGGCGCTATCTGCGCGACGCGGGTTGCACCGTTCTGGACGCCGAACCGCCTCCCCGCTCGATGACCGAGGCTGTCGCCAAACGCTACGGCTACGGGTTGTTTTCCGGTCGCTATGGCAACGTCTACACTGCCCGCCAGATGCGCCAGCTTCTGGAAGAGGTCGCCGAAGGTCAGGCCGATCCCCGGCTCGTCTGGGACCGCGAGGGTCGTTTCGTCGATGCCCTCCGCCCGCAGGTAGAGCCTGAGGGGCTGGCAAGCGTGGAGGAGGTCCTGTTGCACTGCGACTACCACCTTGAGCGCACGTCCCGAATGCTGCGTCAGGCGGATGTCTTTGTCTTTACCCTTGGCCTGACAGAAGCCTGGGAAGATCGGGCCACCGGCCGTGTCCTTCCCCTGTGCCCGGGCGTCGCCGGCGGCACATTCGATCCAGAGGCGTATGTCTTTCGCAACTTCCGCCATTCGGAGATCCTGGCCGATCTGCACGCCATCAAGGCGCTCTTGCGGCGCTTCAATCCGGCGATGTCGCTTATCCTGACAGTGTCGCCGGTTCCCCTGACGGCCACGGCCACAGGTCGCCACGTCCTTGATGCCACAAGCTGGTCCAAGGCGACCCTGCGCGGCGCTGTAGGCGAATTCGTGGAAGAGACCGATGACGTCGACTACTTCCCCTCGTTCGAGATCGTGACCCACCCGGCATCGGGCGGGCCATGGTTTGAACAGAACCTGCGCAGCGTCAGCCCCGCTGGAGTCGACAAGGTGATGTCGATTTTCCTTGGGGCCCACGGGATCGGGATTGTTCGGGACACCGCCCCGGCCCTGCCCCATTTGGTCGATGAGAAAGAGGATGACAGCGATAGCGAAACCGACCTCGTCTGCGAGGACCTGTTGCTGCAAGCGTTTGCCGGATGACAAAACGGGTCTGCATCTTTGGCAACTCCCACGTCGGCGCCTTGAAAGAGGCGTGGACCGACAACCCGGGCCGCTGGCCGGGGGTCAAGGTGCAATTCGTGGGCGCGCACAAGGACCTCTTGCTTCAGACCGCGTCGGTCAACGGGCGGCTGGTCGCCACATCGGACCCCGCCAAAAGGGCGTTCCAAACCCTCAGCGGGATCGAGGCGGTGAACCTGCGCGACTTTGACGCCTTTGTCGTAGCTGGTTGCCTTGTCTCGCTTGCCAATGCGGCAAACACTTATCGCGATTGCCGCTGGATCGGGCTGCCGTCGCTTGAGTCCGCCACCGATCTGGCGGACGGACCAGAGCGGCTTGTCTCGTATCCCGCCGCGCGGGACACGATCGCGGCCTCATTGGCCACAAGGCTTGGGCCGCGGTTCGCCGCGCATCTACGCAACGGCACCGACCGGCCGATCTACCTGACCAGCCAGCCAAGGGTCAGTGCGTCGATCAAGGCCAAATGGCGGGTCGCCACCCGCGCGCATCACGTTGCATTGGAGAACGGCGACGCCGACGGGCTGTCAGCCGCGTTCGAGGACGCCGCCGCAAGAACGATGGCAGAGCATGGGGCGCATTACATTCCTCAGCCACCCGAAACGATCGAGGACGGCATCCTGACCGCCCGTCCCTATATGGACGGGGCACATCGCCTGACAGCGGGTGCGAGGATCAAGCAGCCCAATGACGACATCATGCACGCCAACGCACGCTATGGCGCGTTGGTCCTTGATCAGATCATCGCTGCTGTCGCCTGAAACTTGGGCCCGAAACTGGGGCCCGAAACTGGGGCCCGAAACGGGGCCTCTGATGGTTAGCCGACGTGGAACAGGCTGCTGAACAGCCGGGGGTCAAGGCTTTCGGCGGCGAAGGTCGGGCCCTCGGTCAGAAGGCTGACGGCATCGTGGCTGTGCAGGCTTTCCTGATGGCTGGCCAGCACCCGGAAATCACCGATGCGGACATCTTTCAAAAGCTGCTCGCAGAACAGACGGGCGGCGTCTTCGACAAAGATCGGGTTAGCTGCGTTCAGTTCGGCAAACGCCTGTTCATCCTCTCGCTTGACCATCACCTGGGTTTCGGTCGGCACGGCGGCACGGGCCATGTCGATCAGGTCCTCAAACCAAAGAACCGGCGCGTCTTCGGCCACTTCGACCGAAATACGGGCCACCGACCGCTGCGAATGCGGTGTGGCCAGCTGGCCGCGGAACTGGCGGGCGTGTTCGGACAACTCCAGCGAGCAGGGGCAGGTCGAGGAATAGACGTAGTCAAGATGCACGATCTTCTTGCGCACCCCGCCCCGCTCGACCAATTCCAGCGCGATATCGTAATATTGGAACCCTTCCAGCCCTGACCGCAGCGACCGGACCTTCATCGGGAAGGACAGGCGCATCTGAATGCGGGCGTCAAAGCTTTCCAGATCGGTCTTGTAGGCGTCCAGCGCCCGTTCGATCACTTCGAACGAAAAGGTCTCTTCGGCGTGCTTGTAGAAAGTCCGCATGATGCGGGACATGTTGATGCCCTTCTTCTCGGCCTCGAGGCTGACCGAACCGGTCACCGAGGTTTCAAGCGTCAGGTCACCGTTGTCGCGGGTGTGAAACCGGATCGGCAGGCGAAAGTTCGAGATGCCGACATGCTGGATCTGGGTCTTGGCCCCCTTGATCAGGCTGGACGGCCCGTTTTGCAGGTCAGGCATTGAGGCCTTGTAGGCATCATCCACCGCGAAATCTTCGGGATAGGCCCGTGCCAGTGCCGGATAGTTCGACACTTCTTGGCCCGGGATCAGGCGCGCGACCAGCGGGTCAAGGGCGGTCACCTCTTCGGGCGTGACGTCGTTGGCCCAGCGGCGCAACAGGTCAAGCGCGGCCCGCGCTTCTGCGCGGGACGGTTCACGTTCCAGATCACGGGGATGCACATTCATCGTCAGGGCCCTTCTAAGGCAAGTACGGGAGGCATCATATGGCCCGCCGAACCCGAAAGTCCAACGCCAGATGCAAGTGTTTTGAAACGGAAAGGTAACAGCACCGGGTTTGGGCGGTAAAACCGCTAGGAATCGCGCAAAACCCGGCGAAGGAAAATCAATGGGATGATCCCTCGCCACACCAAGTTGTCAGCACTTCGGCCGTCTCGATAAAGATGGCCAAGCGCAGGCTAGATGGCCGCGATGCCCTGACGCAGATCCTCGATCAGGTCCTCTGTCCCCTCCAGCCCCACGGAAAGTCGGATCAGGCCCGGCGTAATGCCAAGCACCGCTTTTTGGGCGTCAGGCAGGCGCTGATGCGTCGTCGTGGCGGGGTGTGTGGCGATGGATTTCGCGTCACCAAGGTTGTTTGAGATGATCACCACCTCCAGCGCGTTCAGCAAGCGGAACGCCGCCTCCTGGCTTCCGGCATCAAGGGCCAGAACGGTGCCGCCTGCCCCAAGTTGCTTCATCGCAAGGTCATGGTGCGGATGGCTGGCCAGTCCGGGGTAAATCACACGGGACAGCTTTGGCTCAGCTTCCAGCGCCTGTGCGATATCGAGCGCAGTTTGGGTCTGGGCGCGGACCCGCAGTTCCATTGTCTCAAGCCCCTTGAGCATCAACCAGGCCGAGAACGGCGATAGCGCGGCACCGGTGTGCTTGAGGTAGGGTTCAACCGTCTTGCGGATGAACTCTCGAGTGCCAAGGATCACCCCGCCCAGCGCCCGGCCCTGACCGTCGATATGCTTGGTGGCCGAGTAGACGACAACATCCGCCCCTTGGGCGATGGCGTCAGAGTAGACCGGTGTCGAAAAGACGTTGTCGACGATGACGGTTGCCCCCACAGAATGGGCGAGGTCCGATACCGCCTCGATGTCGATGATCTCGAGCGTCGGATTGGACATGCTTTCAAAGAACACCGCCTTGGTGTCCGGCCGGATCGCCGCCTGCCAATGGGCCAGATCGGTGCCGTCGACAAAGGTCACTTCGACGCCGTATCGTGTCAGAACTTCTTCCAGGATATACAGGCACGAGCCGAACAGCGCACGGGCCGACACGACGTGGTCGCCCGCCCGCAACATGGATGTCAGCGCACCATTGACCGCCGCCATGCCAGAGGCGGTGGCAAAGGCGTCCTCGGCCCCCTCAAGCAGGGCAATCCTCTCTTCGAACATCCGGACGGTCGGATTGCCGTAGCGGGCATAGATGAACTCGTCATCGCCTGCCTTCAGAAACCGGGCCTCAGCCGCTTCGGCAGTGTCGTAGACAAACCCCTGGGTGAGAAAGATCGCCTCGCTCACTTCGTTATACTGGCTGCGGCGGGTGCCGCCATGGACGGCGCGGGTGCGTTTGCTTTTGTCTTTCATCTTCTCTCTCCGGCCCGGGCGACTCTGGCCTCTGGGCACAAAAAACCCCGACACCGGTAAAGGTATCGGGGCTGTGCACCCTGAACCTCTTTAGCGGCATGTTTAACGTGGCCCGCAATCCGGTAACAAATCGCCACGCAGTTTGAATAGACCTGCGCCGGTTCGAGGTCAAGCAAACGAGCGCCCTACCCATGTGTCCTGTGTGCAACGTCATGAAGGCGTCATCGTAGATTTATGTCTGCGTCGCAGAGCTTTCTTAGCAAATCCACAACATGTTGTGGGGCTGACATGACTGTACTGGCAATTGACGAATGGTTCCTTCCTGAAGATGCCGCGCTGTTGCCGCATCTGGACCGGCTGCCGCCCCATGCCCCCATTGTCATAATGATTCACGGATTTCGCTATGCGCCCGGCCAGGACGGGCATGACCCCCGGGATCTTTTGTTCTCCCTGACCCCCGATATGACTTCGTCCCGGGTTGTGAGCTGGCCCCGACACCTGAGGATGGCAGGCGATGCCGGCCTTGCCCTTGGATTTGGCTGGAATGCCCGGGGCGCCATCTGGCAGGCACATCGGCATGCCGCATCGTCCGCCACCAGACTGGCAACGCTTATCACCCAATTGCGCCGTCTGGGGCCCGACCGGCCGGTCCACATTCTTGCCCATAGCCTTGGCGCAAGGGTCGCCCTGACCGCCCTGACCAAGGTTGGGGCAGGCGACATCAGCCATGTCATCCTGATTGCTGCTGCCGTGTTCCAGCGCGAAGCCCGGCTGGCGCTGCAAAGCCCGGCCGGTCAAAGCGCCCAGATCCTGAATGTTACAGGGCGCGAGAACACCCTGTTCGACTGGCTTTTGCGGGCGGCCCTGCCCCATTGGGGAGCAACACTTGGCCGGGGTCTGAACCAACCGGGCAACTGGATCGACCTGCCGTTGGACCGGGAGGCGACCCTGACCGCCTTGGCCCGCGCGGGCTACCGGATCGGGCCGGTCCTTGCACCGATCTGCCATTGGTCAGGATATCTGCGCCCGGGCGTGTTTGACCTTTACCAGGCGGTGTTTGATGGCCGACTAAGCCCGGCAACGCTGACCTTGGTCGCAACACGCCAGCAGGACACTGTCATGGCTGTGCATCCGATTCGCACGGTCCTTGCCGAGATGTTACCGGCGCGCGGCTAGGCTCAGGTCTTGTCAGACCCTGCGTCCTCATCTTCGATCAGATGCGCTTGAAGGCCAACGATCTGGAGCCAGAGAAAGAGGAACAGGGCCGCGGGAAAGGCGAATGTCTCAAGCTTGACCCAAAGGTCGGTCGACTGGGTGCGCCAGATGACCTCGTTGGCAATCGCAAGGGCTGCGAACATGGCCGTCAGCCTGCGGGTCAGGATCATCCATCCTTCGGACCGCATCGGCAAAAACTCGGCCATGATCCACTCAAGATAGCTTCGGCCTTGCAAAAGACCGATACCCAGAATTGCGGCCATACAGCCATAGACGATGCTGGTCTTCATCTTGAAGAACCGCTCATCGTTGAACCAGGCGGTCAGGCCACCAAAGAAGATCACCATGAAGGCGGTGAAAATCTGCATGCGGCTCAGCTTGCCGGTCAGGGCCCAAAGGATGCCCATTGCCACCAGCAGGATCGGCACGAAAATGATCGTCGACACGATAAAGCCAGAGTATTCGGCACCACCAAACGCAAAGCTGTCATCCCGAATACGCAGGTAGATCAGGAAAAAGACAATCGTCGGCCCCAGTTCCAGGACCTGCTTAACAATCGGGTTTATCGCGCGTTCAGCCATGACCCCTCCTACCCTCCGAATTCGACAAAGACAGCCCCTAAAGCGATCAGGCTCATCAGGAT
>JAQWWH010000052.1 GCA_029255105.1 Flavimaricola sp.
CCAAGGGCCAACGGTGCGGGCAATCTCGGTCCGGTCGCCGTGTTTAAGCGCCAGGACAAGCTTGCGCCCGGTCCCATCGTAGACCAGCGCGGCCCGGCCACGTGCCCAAGGGCGGGCGATCACCATGCAGTCATCGCATAGCACCTGTTCGCCCCGGTCCTCTCCCGGCAGGGGACTGCCACAGGCATCGCAGACCAATCCGCCAATGAACGATGTATCCCGCCAGCAGGTGCCACAAAGGGCAAAGTCGGTTTCCGTCAAATCCCCACAGGAAACACACTGTGCCGGGTAGATTAACCTTAGGGCGCTTTGCAACATCACCAATCTCTTCTACATGGGGCGGATGAAAACGCCGCCCCCCCTTTTCGACCGCATTGCGTTAGAGCGGAATCGCCTTCGCGCCTCGCGGGCACCGGCGTTGTTCCTGCATCAAACCGTTGCTGACGAACTGCAGGAGAGACTGATCGAGGTTAACAGATCGTTTACGTTGCCGGCGGTCGTAACGGCCTGGCCAATGATCTGGCGTGACCGGATGCCAGATGCGCGGGTTGTAAAGGACACGGAGGTTCTGGATCTCGAGGTCGGTGCCCACGACTTAATCGTGCACTCGCTGGCCCTTCATTGGGCAAATGATCCGGTGGGGCAGCTTGTGCAATGCCGCCACGCCCTTCGTCCCGACGGCCTTTTCCTTGCAACTCTTTTTGGGGGACAGACCCTGCAGGAGTTGCGGCGCTGCCTGGCCCAGGCAGAGACCGAGGTAACAGGTGGGCTTTCTCCAAGGATCGCCCCGATGGGTGAGATCAGGGACCTCGGCGGTCTGGTGCAACGGGCAGGATTCGCGCTGCCCGTAGCAGACAGTCAGACCATCACCGTCAGCTATGCAACTGCCTTCGATCTTATGCGTGATTTGCGGGCAATGGGCGAAGGAAATGCCCTGTCCTCACGCATTCGACATGCTACCGGTCGAACTGTGCTATTGCGGGCGGCTTCCCTCTACGCCGAGGCCTTTGCAACGAACGATGGGCGCGTGGCGGCCACTTTTGACATTGTCACCTTGACCGGTTGGGCCCCTGCCCCAAGCCAGGAAAAACCCCTGCGACCCGGTTCTGCCACAAAAAGACTGGCCGAAGCGCTGAATTCAACGGAAACGCCCCTTGACCCCAAAGACAATTGACCGCAGGTCGAGACCGCCTATGTCCATGCGGGAGGCCTAGATGACACCGAACGGGGACAAGCCCATGCTTGATGCCAAATCACAGCGGAATACCGAGGTAACGGCTACCTGCCCGGTCCACGCACCATCTGACCATCCCGCGGTCAAGCCCGCCCGGGTCGGCATTCTGCTGGCCAACCTCGGCACGCCCGATGGAACAGACTATTGGTCGATGCGGCGCTATCTGAACGAGTTTTTGTCGGACAAGCGGGTCGTCGACTATTCGGCCTGGCTTTGGCAGCCGTTGTTGCAGCTGATCATCTTGACCAAGCGACCGTTCTCTTCAGGTGCCGCCTACCGGTCGATCTGGAACACAGAGCTGGATGAAAGCCCCTTGCTGACCATTACCCGTGATCAAACCGATGCGATCAGGGCGCAGATGCAGGCCCGCTATGGCGACGACGTCATGGTTGATTTCTGCATGCGTTATGGCAACCCGTCGACCAAGTCCAAGGTGCGCGAAATGGTGGACGCCGGGTGCACCCGCATCCTGTTCTTCCCGCTTTACCCCCACTACGCCGGTGCCACCTCGGCCACTGCCAACGACCAGTTCTTTCGGGCGTTGATGGAAGAAAAGTGGCAGCCCGTCGCCCGCGTGGTGCAGCCCTATTTCGAATATCCCGCCTATATCGAAGCTCTGGCCCAGTCGATCGAAGAGGCCTATGCCGCCAAGGAAGAAAAGCCCGAGGTTCTGGTCTGTTCCTATCACGGCGTGCCCGAGCGGTACCTGAGGGAAGGCGACCCCTACCACTGCCAGTGCCAGAAAACGACGCGGCTTTTGCGGGAACGTCTGGGTTGGGACAAGACCCAGATCACCACAACATTCCAAAGCCGGTTTGGCCCCGAAGAGTGGCTAAAGCCATACACAGTCGAAGAAGTCGCCCGCCTTGCCGAAGGCGGCAAGAAGCGGATTGCCGTCTGTGCCCCCGCCTTTTCGGCCGACTGCATCGAGACGCTGGAAGAAATCAACGAAGAAATCCGCGAAAGCTTTGAGCATGCCGGCGGCGAGGATTTTACCTATATTCCTTGCCTGAACGACAACCCTGCCCATATCGACGCCCTTTCGAGCGTGATCATGGACAACCTTAAAGGATGGCTGGACTAAGGCCCAAGGGCCTTAGATCAACAGAACCTGAGTACCGACCTTCGCAAGGTCGAACAGCTCTGTAATATGCTCGTTGTACAGTCCGATGCAGCCGTTCGACGACCTGCGCCCGATCTTGCGGGTGTCATGGGTGCCGTGGATACGGTAATACGTCCAGGATAGGTATAGGGCCAGCGGACCAAGCGGGTTGTTCGGATCACCACCTTCGACGACCGATGGCCATTCGGGGTTCCGTTCGCGCATTGACGGGGTGGGCCGCCAGGTCGGGGCAACCACCTTCTGCGTAACCGATGTTTCACCAAGCCGGGTCAGATCGTCCGTCAGAGGAACAGAGGTAGGATAAAGCTTGTAGATGCTTTGATCCTCGGACCAGAAGTGCAGGGCACGAGACTGGATATCCACAAGGATCGCGCCATTGCGGGTGTTGGAAAAGTACGGCCGCCAATCAAGCGCACGGAAGCTGGAGATGTTTCGCTGCACGGCTCCCGACAGATCCTCCTCGATCTGGGTCGAATTCTGCATCTGGGTCTGGGAAAGCGCGCTGGTTGCGACACCCCCCCCGAGAGCCGCGGCCGATGCGGCGATGAACTTGCGGCGGTTAAGCCCGACCGGCTGATTGCTTTTCATCTCAATTTCCCAAAGGTGCCGAAAAAGGGGGTTTGGACCGAAGGGCCCAAGTCTAGGTTGCAATGAGTAACTACGCCTCGTGTGACAATCCCGCAATTCAAAGAAACGTCAGTTGAGCTGTAACCTGCCAATGTGGGTTTGAAGTGCTACAGACTTGTCGATAAGGAGGGCGGATATTCGCGAAAGGTCTTTCAATGCGCCGTCGTAACTTCGTCATCGCGCTCTCCCTGGCCGGGCTTGCCGCCTGCGCCGGACCTCGGGCGTCAATAGGACCCGACGGGCTGCCCGAACAGCAGATCTACAGAATTTCGGAGCAGGACTCGCAAGAGATCCCGTTTCGCGCCCTCGACGGCCTCAACACGCTGCGGCAAGCGGCAGGTGTGCGCGCCTTGGTTCTTGACGCACAGCTGACGGCAGCGGCCGCGACCCACTCGCGCGATATGGCCATTCAGAACCGTCCCTGGCATTTCGGGTCCGACGGATCGTCGCCAATCGATCGCATCCAAAGGGTCGGTTATCAGGGCAACCTTGTCGGCGAAACCATCTCGGAGACATTCGAGACCGAAACCGAGACCCTGGCCGCCTGGGTTCAGCTTCCGCAAACGCGCGAAGTACTGCTTGACCCGACCGCGACGCGGATGGGTATTTCCTGGTTTCAGGAGCCGGGTGGCAAAATCTGGTGGACGCTGGTTCTGGGAAACTGACCGGACCGACAGTACCTGCAATCAGGGCATGATCCAGATTGGGGTCCCGACCGTCACCATAGAGTAGATCTCTTCAATTTCCTGATTTGTGACCGCGATGCAGCCCACGGTCCAATCCCGCGCACCCAGATAGCGTTCGGGCGTTCCGTGAATGAAAATCTCGCCCCCGGGCGGGCGGCCCATCGCGCGGGCGCGGGCAACATCATCAGCATTCGGGTACGATATTCCAAGCGACAGATGATAGGCGCTGTTCGGGTTGCGCCGGTCGATCCAATACTGCCCTTCGGGTGTTCGTCCATCCCCTTCGACCTGCTTTGGGCCAAGTGGGGCAAACCCAAGCTCAAATTCGTAACGTTTCAGGACCTGACTGTCCTGCAGCAGCATCATCTGGCGATCTTGCTTGAACAGAAGGATGCCCGTGACCGCCGGACCATCATAGGCCAGAAAACGGCTCGTCTCGGCGCAGCCCGCGACGAGGGCCGCACTACCAAGCAACATTCCACGCCGGGACATCGTACTCAATTTAGCCTGCTCCACAGTTTGTCGTGTTTTTGATCTTTTGGGATGCTTATCCGGCTTCGGCTAAACCATAAAGCGATCAATCCACGACAAACCTCAATACAATGTGAAGCGTGTCACAAGTTCCACATGCGGCGACCAGCGGAACTGATCAATGACCTGAACAGGCTCAAGGGTATACCCCGCCTCGACCAGCTTGCGGGCATCGCGGGCAAAGGTGACCGGGTTGCACGAGACCATCGCAACAGTCGGAACCTTTGCTGCGGCAATCAGGGCAATCTGCGCCTCTGCCCCGGCCCGGGGAGGGTCAATGACGATGGCATCAAAGCGGGCAAGCTCGTCCTCAAGAAGCGGCCGGCGAAAGAGGTCCCTCGCCTCTGTCGTCACACGCTTTAGCCCCGGGGTTCCTCGCCAGCCACGGTCCAGCGCCTCTAGCATCGCCGCTTCGCTTTCAACCGCGTGAACCTCGGCCCGCTCTGCCAGCGGCAGGCTGAAGGTGCCGCAACCGGCAAAAAGATCAACGACCCGCGACGCGCCCTTAACCATCTCTGACACGGCTGCCACCAATGCAGCCTCGCCGTGGGCGGTGGCCTGCAGAAAGGCACCCGGCGGTGGGACCACCGCGGCACGGCCAAAGTGCTGGACGGGGGCGGATATGGTCACCACCGGCTCATCGCCCCAGACAAGGCGGGCCAGTTGATGGGTCTGGGCAAACTGGGCCAGAATGATCCGAAGCTCTGGCGTCAGCGGCTTGTCCGTTTCAACCATCACGTCCGCACCGGCACGGCTGTCAGTGACGGTCAGCCCGACCTCTGACTTGCGCGAGGCGGCGATTACCGTCAGCGCCTCAAGCGTCGGGATCAGGGCGGTCAGCCTTGGGTGCAAAAGCTGGCAGTCCGGCACAGCTGTCAGGGTATCAGAGGCGCGGGTGTGAAAGCCGACCATCGCCCCCTTCTTGGTCCTGCGCCCGGACAATTTGGCCCGGCGGCGGGATTTCGGGGGTGACGTGGTGATACCTGAAATCGCCGTTGGCAAGTGCTGACCAGAGAGGGCCCGTTCAACAATCCCTGTCTTCCACGTCGCAACAAAGTCGTCCGACGCATGCTGCATCGCGCAGCCGCCGCAAGTCTTGAAGTGGCGGCAAGGCGGGCTGACCCTGTCGGACGAAGGTGTGAGGATCCGGGCGGTCCCGTCCTCAAGCAAATCAATCACCTCACCCGGAAGGACCCGGGGGACGAGGGTACCGTCCTCTGTCCGGCCCATCCCGTGATGTGTCATATCCTGAATTTGGGTCATTCTACTCGGCCGCCGCTTGCGCCCCCAGAAATCCACCGGACTGGCGATTCCAATAACGGGCATAAAGCCCGTCCTGTGCCAGAAGCTGGGTATGAGTTCCATCCTCAACGATCTTTCCGGCGTCCAGAACAAGGATGCGGTCCATGCGGGCGATTGTTGAAAGCCTGTGGGCGATAGCTATCACACTCTTGCCCTGCATTGCGACCTCGAGGGCGGACTGGATTTCAGCCTCCACCTCGGAATCAAGGGCGGAGGTGGCCTCATCCAGTACCAGAATTGGCGCATCCTTAAGCATGGCGCGGGCAAGCGCGATCCGCTGCCGTTGACCCCCCGATAGTTTCACGCCCCGCTCGCCCAGTCGGGCGGCATAGCCTTCCCGTCCCCGGTGATCCCGCAGCGTCAGGATAAAGTCATGGGCCGCGGCCTTGCGCGCCGCCTCGAACACCTCTTCATCCGTCGCTTCTGGCCGGCCGTAGCGGATGTTCTCAAGTGCTGAGCGGTTGAACATCGACGTTTCCTGCCGCACCACCGAAATCTGCTGGCGCAGGGCGGTCTGGGTCAGGTCGCGAATGTCATGATCCCCCAACAAGATGCGACCGCCTTCCACGTCGTAAAGGCGCAGCAACAGGGAAACCACTGTCGACTTGCCTGCTCCCGACGCACCGACAAGCGCCAGCTTGCAGCCTTGCGGGATGGTCAGATCAAAGCCTTTGAGCGCGGAAATCTGGCCACCATAGGTAAAGCGGACATCCTCGTAACTGATGGCCCCTTTCTTGACGGTCTCGTCCAGCGCGTTTGCCCGGTCCACAATCTCGTGCGCCGGGGCAAGCGTGGCGATCCCGTCCTCGATCTCGCCTATGTTGGTGAACACGGACACCGCCGCATTGCTAAGCCGGTTCGTGATCTGGGCAAGTCGGGTGGCAATCATCGCGGTCATGGCGATATCGCCAACGGTCGCCTGTCCAAGAGTCCAAAGGTAAAGGCTGCCCGTGATTGCAAACAGGGGAAGGATCCCGCCTAGCGACATGATCACAAGGCGAAAACCAGCGGACATCCAGCCAAACTCCAGCGACCGGCGGCGCAGATCCTCAAGCGCCCGCAGGGTGGCCTTTTCCTCAAACGTGTCGTGGGCAAAAAGTTTCACCGTCCCGATGTTGGACAGGGTATCGACGATCTGGCCGGTCACAACTGTCCGTGCTCCTGCCCGCCTGGCGGACCGCAGCTGGACACGGGGGATAAAGTACATCAACGCCACCGCATAAAGCGATCCCCAGACCACCATTCCCAAAAGCAATCGCGCATCGATGCCCGCCATCAGGATCAGCGCGCCGGCAAACATCGCAAGGCCATAGACAAAGACATCCGACACCTCGACCACCACATCGGTAAGGCCGCGTGCAGTCTGCATCGCCTTCTGGCTGATCCGACCGGCAAAGTCGTTCTCAAAGTACCGCATCGAATGCCCAAGCGTGTGCTTGTTCAGACGGCTAAGGACGAGGGGGAAAAGATGCGGTCCCAGCAGGATCGAAGTGATGCCAGCGTCAGCCGCAAAAACGATGGGGCGCAGGATCAGGAAATACGCCACGCCTGCCACGACAAGCGGCCAGTAGGTTGCCCAGAACGGGCTTTGACCCCGGGCACTGGCCTGATCGATGACCCAACCGGTAAACCATGCCGACACCAGCTCTGTCGCGCCCGCGGTCGCGGTGATCAGCATCGCCAGAAAAATGGCCCGCCACGCCCCGCTAAGCGCCCAGCGAAAGAACGGAACAACGGTCTGGGGCGGCGCCGATCCCGCCGGGGCGTAGGGGTCGATCAGTCCCCAGAAGCGACCCGGCCCAAAACTCATTCAGCGGCCTCGTTCAGCTGCAAAAAGCCGCCCGACTGGCGGTTCCAGTATCGCGAATACAGACCGCCCTTAGCCAAAAGGTCGTCATGCGTCCCCTCTTCGACAATCTGGCCTGCATCGAGGACGACGATCCGGTCCATGCTGGCGATGGTCGACAAGCGGTGGGCGATGGCGATGACCGTCTTGCCCTCCATCGCGCCTTCCAAAGCGGACTGGATCAGCGCCTCAACCTCGGAATCAAGGGCGGACGTCGCTTCGTCCAGCACAAGGATCGGCGCGTCCTTCAGCAGGGCGCGGGCCAGGGCGATCCTTTGCCGCTGACCACCCGAAAGCTTTACACCCCGTTCGCCCAAAAACGCCTCATACCCGGTGTTTCCCTTGAAGTCGGACAGCCCGACAATGAAATCATGGGCCTCCGCCTTGCGGGCCGCCTCGATGACTTCGGCATCAGTGGCGTCGGGTTTGCCGTAGCGGATGTTGTCGCTGGCGGGCCGGTTGAACATGGCGGTTTCCTGCGTAACCATGCCGATCTGACGGCGCAGGCTTTCCTGGGTGACGTCGCGCAGGTCCTGACCGTCAATGCTGATGGTTCCCGATTCCGTATCGTGAAGCCGCAAGAGGATCGACACGAGCGTCGATTTACCCGCACCCGAGGCGCCGACAATACCGAGCCGCTCCCCTGGCGCTATGGACAGGTTGATGTGACTGATGCCACCGACACGTTGCCCGTAGGCAAAGCTGACGTCGTCAAAATGTACAGCACCGCGTGTAACCTTGAGGGGCACCGCATCTTTGGCGTCGGTCAGGTCGTGGGGTGGGGTCAGGGTCAACATCCCGTCCTCGACTTCGCCCAGGTTCGAATAGATTGCCATGAGGGTAAAGCTGACCCAGCCGGTCATCTGGGCAATCCGCAAGGACACCGCGCCGGCGGCCACGATATCACCGGGCGTGGCCTGACCGGTCCGCCACAACAACAGCGTGCCGCCCAGCATCAGGACGGGAATGACACCGGCCAGCGTCATCAGGGCCAGCCGGAACCACCCATTCAGGATGCCCATATCAACGGCTTTGACCCGAAAAACCTCCATCGCGCTCAGCGCCGCTTGATCCTCGTGATCGGCGTGGCCGAACAGCTTGACGGTTTTCATGTTGGTGATGGTATCGACGACCTGGCCCGTCAGGTTCGCACGCGCGTTGGCGCGGACCTTGGCCCGCTTACGGATGCGCGGCAGAAACCACTGGATCAGATAAAGGTAGGCCACGACCCAAGCGCCAAACGCCAATGCAATCCGCCAGTCGATAGCCAGCAACAGCAGGATCGAACCAATCAGCGAGGCAAGCGCAAAGCAAAGCGTGTTGATGAATTCCGACGTGATATCGGTGACGGCTGTCGCCACTTGCATCTGCTTTTGGGCGATCCGCCCAGCAAAGTCGCTGTCAAAGAACCGAACCGAATGACCCATCGTCCAGCGATGCAGCTTTGACAGGACAAGGGGTGCAACATTCGGCTGCAAGACCACCGTGTTAAGTGCAGACGACGCTGACAAGGCGATGGGGCGGATGACTAGAAACAGCACGAAGGTGCCCAGCACCAGCAAGATCTGTTCGGACCAGAAGGTTTCAGGCGGGCTGGCCGAAGTCGCATCGATCACCCGGCCAAGAGCAAGGGCAGTCATGACTTCGGTCACACCGGCGACCGCCGTGATCAGACCAGATCCCAATAGGAACCAGCCCGACCCGCGCAAACACCATCCAAAGAACCGCCATAGCGTCCGAGGCGGAGGTCCGGATGCCTCCAGGAACGGATCGATAAGATCGGCTGTCTTCATGCTTCGGCCTCCGTGCCGTTGCCATGCGATGCGTTGAGGAGCGGTCCACCACCTCACAGTCGCTGCCAGAACGCTTAACATAACCCGTTCTGCTGCATTAGCACGTCATGCGACCGATCTTTGGCGAATTCAACCTGTTGTCTGGCCGATGCGACCCCGGCAGGTTCTTTGCTGCCGCTCTTGCTAATGGAGATTGGTCGGGCCTTGCGCGAAAGCGGCGCACATCTCGGTGCCTGTTGAATTCCTTGGCCAACCAGTTATCAAGAGTTGTGTGGTTGTGTTCGAAGAGGGTTCCTGGTGACGAGTGCATTGGACAGGGTTGGTACGGATCCAACCGAACGTTTGGTTGGGACGGCCCTTCATAACGTCAACTACCTGACCCACATCGATGATGTGCGAAAGCTTGCCTACATTGAGACGCCAAAGGTCGCCTGCACGTCGATCAAGAAATTCATGGCCGATCAGTACGTTGGCCGAACCTTTGAAGTGCAGGACATTGGCGACATCCACAATCGGGATATCTCCCCACTCAAGAGATTCAGGCGGTTGCCACCCGAACAGGGCAGGAGCATCTGGGGGCCGGAGTACCGACGCTTTTCCTTCGTCCGCAATCCGTTTTCGCGGCTCTTGTCCGGCTATTTAGACAAGCTTGTGAAAAACGAATTCGAGCGTCAGTTTCATCTGCCAATGCTGGGATTTGAGCCAGGATCAAGGCCGACGCTCCTCGAATTCCTGGAGCGGCTTGCTGCGATGCCCAATGACCAACGGGATATACACTTTGCCACGCAGGCCTCGCTCTTGATGGTCGATGCCGTGGAATACGACTTTATCGGCCGGTTCGAAGGGTTCAAAGAGGACTTCCTGCGGCTCCAACGCAGCCACTATGGGATCTCACATCCATCAGACGCCTACGAATCGTTTGGAAAACATCACGCTTCGGACGCAAACGCAAAAATTGAGCGGTACTACGGACCACGTGAAATTGAGCTGGTTCAGGACATCTACCGCAGCGACTTTCAATTGTTTGGCTATAGCGAGGAAATTGCCTTGGCGAGTAACCGCCACCCTGAAATACGGACCAGCGATCTTAAGGAGGCTGCACGTGCCCTTTCGGCAGCGCGTCGCCAAAGAGCACGAAGCCTATCTGCCCGACTACAAAGGCTTAGGATTAAAGGAAGGAAGTTTATCTAGCAGCCATTCACGCCCAAGCAATGAAACAACGAAACCGTTTCCGATTTCCTTATGTGGCGGACAACCAGATTCACCAACATATCAACAAGATATGGCTACGGCCAAAGAAGGGCAAAAATGACTAAAGTAGTTGCGGTAATGGGTACAGAGGGAGGAGTCTCTTTTTCCTCCTATGGTTTCGAGAATGCCCTCGGTCGTATTGGTCAGAATACGGGAAATGCATTGTTCCAATTTGCAATGTGGCGGCTGATCGCAAATCCAAAGTTCAGCGTTGGGCCTGGTTATCCTGTTGAAGCAATACGGGAAATGGCCAATCTTATCGTTATTCCCGCCGCAAACCAAGTCAATCCTGCTTGGGATTTGGGGCACTGGGCAGACTTTCTTGAGGGATGTGATCTACCTGTCGTTTGCGTTGGATTGGGGGCCCAGGCCCAGGTAGATGGCGACCCTAGGTTGAACCTAAAGCCTGGAACGGAGCGCTTCATCCGCGTTGTCAGTGAAAGAACAAATTACATTGGTGTTCGAGGCAAATTCACGCAGTCCGTTCTGGCGTACCATGGAGTTGAGAATACCGTAGTAACCGGCTGCCCTTCACAGACAATCAATCAGAACGTCAGTGGGAAGAGGATTCAGGGATACCTCGAAAGTTTTGGGGCAATCGCGCAACCAGAAGTTGCCTACGTTCTGGGTACGCTGGAACCTGACGCTCGACAAACAGAATTGCACCTTGCCTCAAGTGTCAAAGATCTTGACCATAGTCTAATTCTCCAGACAGAGGCACGTTTTCTAAAACTTGTACACAGCCGTTCGGTTTCCGATGAGGACAAGAAGTTTATGGAGTGGTCAGGGAAGATTTTTCGACCCGATCTTTCAGTAGACGAGTTTGTTAAGTTCATGCTCCTTAAGGGTCGTTTTTTTTCTGACGCCAGAACATGGATCGACAGCATGTGTCGGTTTGACCTCACGATTGGAATGCGAATTCACGGGGCAGTCGCCGCGATTCAGGCCGATCGTCTAGGTATATGCGTCGCCTTTGATAGCCGCACGTTAGAATTAGCCCAGACCATGGGATACCCGTATATTGAGTACCAAAAAATCAACAAGGGCATGCCGCTGCATGAAATTGTCGAACAAACGGTTTTCTCGGCGGAACGATTCGATCACTTGCGTCAGGTTAACGTTGGAAAGATCCGAGATCTGCTTAAGGATGCCGGATGTGAACTGAAGTAGTGCTTGGATCATGCAACAGTTGTGTGGGACGCTTTGCCGCGATCCGCTCAATGCTCGCATTTCGATAGAAGGGGGTACAATCCTGCGTCGTGAGGCGCTAGGTTAACC
>JAQWWH010000053.1 GCA_029255105.1 Flavimaricola sp.
GCAAGGCGGTTCAGACCGGCCGGGCGGCCCCGCTAAAACGATACGAACGAAAATGCGCCAAACGGTTTAAGCGCAACTATCGCCTTGGATACGCCGCCAATCAACGGATCGCAAAATATGACGCCGCCCAGTGGGATCGCAGCGTGCGTCGTCTGTCACGCTTGTCTGAGCGCGAGGTGATTGCCTTGATCCGCAGTGAATACAGTTTTGGCCTGATCGCCGGTGGTGTTGTGAAGTACCTGAAAGTGAAGATTTTTTCACGTTAGGCGCGTATTTTTCGACACTGGAAAAATGCTCTGAAATTAATAATTTGTTAATGATACCGTACGCTTAGGAAAATTCTAAGACGCGATTTACCTTGACTTTGCGAACGGTCCAAGGTACACCTTGTGGCATGCTAGAAGAAGTGGGCAAGCGGCCGTCAGGGTAACCTGACCGGTCGTTTTTTCGTTTCGCCCGTGCGGAGATCACATCACGCGAGAGGTAAACGAACATACATGACATTGATCACCCCAGATAGGGATATCACCGAATTACAGGAGTTGCTGACTTCTGTGTTCGAATCCGTTCGCGCCCGCCACACACCCCAGTCTCTGTCAGCACATCCGGCATTTCCCTTTTTTATCCTGACTTTACGGGGGCTTGCGCTGTGCCATCTGCGTGGGAGACACCTGTGATCCAGTCGATCAGGGCCAAATCCCTCGGCCGTCTCTACCGCCAGCATCACGCGCTTCGGTTAGGCCTGATTTTCCCTGCTAACAGGGAATTAACAGGGAAATTTTGTTAAAATAGCCTGTTTTGGCCCAATTCACTCGTCAATAACCATGGTATATCAACGCGTTCTGAGTGATTTCCCTGCACAAATTAACAGAGAACTTTTTCACAATTAACAGGGAACTTTTTAACGGGAACAGAGAACCAAGCGCGCAGATCAGGGATGTTTCAGATCCTGGCTGAACCCGTAAATCCGCGCCTGCATGTCCCAGTCGAGTGGGATCGGTTTGCGGATGATCTTTTCCAGGGTCAGTTCTGGCGGCTGGCGACCGTCGAGAATTGCTTTTTGGATCGCGGGCGCGAGAAAGGCGAGCTGCGCTCGGGTCCGCACATATGATTCAGAGTGACGGGTTGCAGCGGCGATGTCGCTCAATGATTTTCCCCGGCGCAGGTCGGCAGTCCAGGTATGCGCGCGGGCCAGTGCACGCAGCATCGTTTTGTCGGGCTCGGGTTCTGGGTCGCCAGCGACGATCTTTCCCTCGACGCCACGTCGACGCAGTTCGAAGGGCGCTTGGATTTGCAACGCGGAGGGATTGATCTGGCTTGGCTCCAGACCAAGTTCATTTGCCAACTCCGTCGCTCGCAGGTTCAGGACGATGTGCCTTTTGGCCAGTTGGCCTCCCGCCGTAATGTTTGCGAGAAGCCCAGGCGCACCTTTCTTCAGTCTCTGTGTTAGATCCTGAGCCTTGGTACAGATCGCGTCGCCTGACTGAAGATCTGGTTCGACGCAAATCCGATGACCACTGGCCAGATCGCTCAGGTGCTGCGCGATGATGTCCGCAACGGCCTGCTCCAGTGCCACTGCCGGCAAACGCCAGCCACCTGGATCTGTCCCGCCTGAGATCAGGCGATTGGAGACATAGTAGCGCAGCCTTCGTCCATGACGCTTGGTATGGGTTGGCGTCAATCGATCCCCGATCTCATCCTGGAGTTTACCGGTTAAAGGTGCGGCCCCGATCTTAGAGTGACTGCTTACGGAGCCGACCTGCGACCTTGGCCGTGCGCTGGCGGCCTGCAGCTTGGCCTGAACACGATCCCAAAGCTCAATGTCAATGATGGCTGCATGCTGTCCGTCCCAGACATGTGCCTTGTGCCTGATCTTGCCAATGTAGATGGGATTGCGCAGCAATGCGTAGATCTGGCCGCGGGAGAAGGAATTGCCACCCTGGGTTCGCCCTGACTTGAAGTGATGCCGCTTCGAACGCAGTCCCATGTTCGCGGCCTCGCGCATGACGGCGTTGAGGCAGCCAAGCTGAGCGTAGAGGTGGAAGACTGCCGCCACGGTTTTCGCCTCATTCTGGCTTACCACAAGCCCTCTGGTTTTTGGATCGGGGTGTGGATTATCGCCAAGGGGTGGGACTCCACCCATCCAGAGGCCCTTCTTTGGCAGCTTCATTGTCCTTACAGAGACTGGTTCGCATTCGTCTGACAGCACCCATCGGCGGCATAACCCCCGCCATGAAACTGAAAACTGCCGCCTGAATTCTACGGCTGGACCCCATTGAAAATGGAGGGATTACCGATTAATTTTATATTACCTCGGACGTAACGGGGTAATAATTGGACTAAAACAATGCATAAGAAAGTCTTCCTTAGCGACGATGTGATTGTCCTTGATATTAATGACGCAATAGCAAATGGCGCGCAGCGGATGGTGTTTGTACACCCAAACGACCCTACCCTGCTCATTAAGGTACACAAACACCAGGATCCAGCTGTATTTAAGCGCAGCCTAGATGGTTGGTTTCGCAAAAAAAAATCGCTTCATTATAGTTATAAAGAGTATGTTGAATATGCCCGCGTCATGCTTAGCCATACTAACATGTCGATAGCTCTACCAATATCCCACATGTATGGATTTGTGCACACGTCTCTTGGAGTAGGCTGCGTCACCGAACATGTGGTTCAGGAGAATGGCATTACTGGAAACACAGTTCGACATAAATGCGAAACCATGCAATTTACTCTATCAGACCTTGGGTTGCTGAATGAAGCAGTTACCCAGATTTTTTCTTTGGGCGTCCGCGTAAGTGATGCCAATCCTGGAAACTTTGTCTTTGGGTATCGACGCGCAAGCGCTCTTGGTTTCAGACCAGTCTATGGGTGTTTTCTTGTCGACGGCTTTGGTGACTCCTATCCAATAACTGTAAGATCTTGGTGTCGCTGGACCAATAGTCTTGGGCTCAACGACTGCTTTAAACGCATGTCGAAAAAAATTGAATTGAAATGGGATGGGCGAGCACGACGCTTCACACTGCCTTGACTGGTGTTGTCAGAAGAAACCGGCTTGAGACCGGCAGGGCGGCGGTTTAGCGTTTTGTGATGACAAAACGCTCCCCATTTCGCTATTTTAAGACCACCCCAGAGATCATTGGCCTACCGGTAATGCTGTACGTTCGATTTCCGCTGTCACTGCGCATTTTTGACGAACGCGATATTGATATTAGCCATGAGACAGTGCGGTTTTGGTGTAATCGCTTAGGCCAGATGTTTGCCGCGGAGATCCGAAGAACACGGGTTTAGCACCTTCGCGCTCATTCGAATTGGCGATGGCACTTGGACGAAGTGTTCGTAAAAATAAACGGTGGAACGCACTATCTGTGGCGGGCCGTTGACCACGAAGGTGAGGTGCTGGAAAGCTTTGTCACGAAGACGCGTGACAAGAAGGCGGCGCTGAAATTCCTCAGGAAAGCAATGCGCAAGCACGGTCAGCCTGAGTTGATCGTGACCGATCTACTGCGGTCTTACGGCGCTGCCATGAAGGTCATCGGCAACGCGGACAAGCATGAAACCGGCCGCTGGTTGAACAATCGCACCGAGAACTCCCATCAACCTTTCCGAAGGCGCGAGCGCGCCATGTTGCGCTTCCGACGAACGCGAACCTTTCAGAAATTTGCCTCCGTACACGCCTCCGTACACAACCATTTCAACCTGGAACGACATCTATATTCACGGGCCAATTTCAAGCTAAACCGCACCGCCGCTCTCGCCGAGTGGCGCCAACTCGGTACGGCATAACGCGAACGTCACTGACCATTCAGAGACTGGTTCGCATTTGTCTGACACCACCCAGTTTCCAGGTCCGTGCTGCTGGGCCTGATTGAGCGGCTAGACACCATCCCCTCTCGGGAGAAGTTATCAAGACAAAACAGACCAAGCCGTCGGTTGATGCTGGTATTGCTGCCTCGGTCATGAACCGTGTTCGAGATGGATCTGGCGTGGGGTCGCCTACTTTCTTAGCGGGTTCCTGAGTTGGGTGCTGAAATCTTATGCATTGGCCGGCATGGAACGATCTTGGCGACATACTTGAGCACAGCGCTTGACGCGACGCTCAGTCCGGCTCATGCTAAAAACATCATTTGGCTTTATTGCCACCTGGCATTCACGCCTCACGTCCTGATCGGTACACTTCAGCCTCAGGTCCGTGGGGCTTTTTTGTTTCTTGGGTCCATATGACGCGCCGTATAGAACTCGGACTTTTATATTCCCGATCGGGCGATTATTCGCTGATCTCCGAAGCATGCCGCAGCGGTTCGCTTGGGGCTGTTGCCCTGGTCAATGCCGATCCTGATATTGATCTTACATTTGTTCCCGTAGAGCGTGATCCCGGTGGCGATGTGGACCTCTACGCCCCGTTGTGTGACGAGATCCTGCGCCAGACGAGTGCGCGACATGTCATCGGATGCGTGACGTCATGGAGCCGCAAAGAGGTTATCCCGACACTAGAGGCCTCGGGAGGCACGCTTTGGTATGCGGTCCCTTATGAGGGTTTTGAGGCCTCTGATCACGTCGTCTACACGCATGCCTGTCCTAACCAGCATCTGTTGCCACTGCTAGAGTGGGCCCTTCCAACCTATGGACGCAGGGCCTTCCTGACTGGGTCCAATTACATATGGGGTTGGGAAATGAACCGCCTCGCACGAAGGGCGGTAACGGGCGCGGGAGGTCAGGTTCTGGGCGAACGGTATCTTCCGATCGGGTCCGTGGACATCGACCGGATCATCGAAGAGATTGAGGCGACAGAGCCGGATTTCGTTCTCAATTCCCTGATCGGGCGGTCGTCTTATCAATTCTTGCGCGCTTACCATGATCTTGGGAAACGCGATCGCCGCTTTCTGCCGCAGACGAGGCCTGTCTTGTCGTGCAACATGACCGAATGCGAATTACCTGCGATCGGCAGCGCGGCGGATGGATTGATCGCCGCTGGCCCCTACTTCCAAGGCGGCGGCACTGATTGGCATGGGCCCGGAACGTTTGGCAGCTCGCACGAGGCGGCAGCCTTTGCCGCGGTTTGGGAATTGGCCAGATTGCTTGCGCATCGGCCTGGGTCCGAGGCCCTGAGCCTGTCGAACCTGATGCGGACAGATGCCGCGAAGGGCAGTCGGATCGACCATCAGACACATCATACAGCGCTGCCAGCGCTGATCGCACGTGCCAACGCTGGCCGTTTCGAGGTCATTCAGACGCATGAAGCTGTTGCAGGTGATCCCTATCTGACCCATCCGCGCCCGGCGCGCGATATTCGCGCAGCCCTCAGGGTCGTATCGTGAGAAGAGGTGTCCGGATACAGAATTTGGGCGGCGCTTTGGCGGTGCTCTTACACCGGCCCCACCCGACCGTGCAGGCGCTGACCCGTCAGTTGGAGGCAATTGGCCTGAACGTCGCGATCGCTTGGCCGGAATTGCCGCCAACGTCCCTTGCCGCAGACTTCGTTTTTTTTGATGCCGACATGGGCCATAGTGCGCAGTTTCCGTGGCCCGAGGGCGAGCCTCCTGTGCCGCTGATTGCCTTGATCGGGTCCGAAGCGCCGGGCCGGATCGAATGGTCGCTATTGGCAGGGGCCCATGCCCAGCTCCTGAAGCCCGTGGGCGATTCCGGAGCATATTCAGCGCTTTTGATCGCCCGTGCTGCATTCGATGCGCAACACGCCATGCAGGCCAAGATTGAGGAACTTCAGAACAGGGTGAATGCACGTATGACGGTCGTCAAGGCAGTCATGCGATTGGCCGCGCGCGGCAAATCAGAGGCCGAGGCCTATGCCCAGCTGCGCCACATGGCCATGGCTTGGCGTATCAGCTTTGAAGAGGCGGCCGAACGCATCGTCGGGCCGGATGCCAGTGACGAGAGGGACGCACAATGACCGATGCCACCAGGCAGGTGGAAACGGCCAAGCCGGACGGCGCTCTTCGTCGTCTGTTGCGGCGCAAGCTGGCCGTTTTCGGGCTCGTGCTGATCGGACTGGTTCTACTTGGTGCGATTTTTGCGCCTTGGATCGCACCCTTTGACCCTGCCGAACAACATTTTGACGGGCTGACCCTTGAAGGCGCGCCGTTGCCACCCGGGGGGGTCTACCTATTGGGCACAGATCTGCTGGGCCGCGATTTGTTCACAAGGATCCTTTACGGCGCGCAAACTTCACTCATCATCGGTGTGGCGGCCAACGGTCTGTCGCTTATCATAGGCACTTTGGTCGGCATTACGGCAGGGTTCTTTCGCGGATGGATCGGGACCGTGCTGATGCGGTTCACCGATCTGATGATGGCGTTTCCTGCGCTCCTTCTTGCCATATGCCTCGCCGCGATATTCACGCCGTCCCTCTGGATCGTGGCGATGGTGATCGCGCTGGTGAACTGGGTACAGACAGCGCGCGTGATCTACACCGAGACTTCTTCACTCGCAGAACGGGATTTCATTGCCGCCGAGCGTATACTTGGGGCGAGCACCGGTCGGATCTTGTTTCGGCATATCCTGCCGCATCTGGTGCCGACGATCATCGTTTGGGGCACTTTGGGCATTTCGACCACCGTGCTCTTGGAGGCAACCCTCAGCTTTCTGGGCGTAGGAGTGCAGCCGCCAACCCCGTCGTGGGGAAACATCATCTTTGAGAACCAGACCTACTTTCAGGCCGCACCCTGGCTTGTGTTTATTCCCGGCGCTGCTGTTTTGCTCTTGGCGCTGGCGTTCAATCTGGTCGGAGATGCCCTGCGTGATGTGCTTGATCCGTTGCAGCGGGGGCGGGACTGATGGCCGGCTATCTTCTCCGACGGCTGGTGCAATCGGCGCTGATCTTGCTAGGCGTGTCGTTCATCACCTATTTCCTGTTGTTCATCTTGCCAGCCGATCCAGTCCGCCAGATCGCTGGTAGGGCTGCGACGGCTGAAACCGTGGCAAATATCCGCGAGCAGCTTGGCCTCGATCAGCCATTCCTGGTGCAATACTCTCGCTACCTGGCCGGTCTATTTCAAGGCGACCTGGGTCGGAGCTATTTGCAACGGACAGAGGTGTCGACACTAATTGGTGCGCGTTTGCCCGCTACCCTTCAACTGATGGCGGCGGGCATTGCAACCGAGCTTGTCCTAGGGCTTAGCATGGGCGTCGCCGCTGCGCTGACCCGCGGCAAGGCCTTGGACAATTCCCTGATGATCACATCTTTTGTGACCGTCTCTGCGCCACAATTCGTGGTCAGCCTGCTGCTGCTTTATGTGTTTGCGGTCAAGCTGGGATGGTTTCCGATTGGCGGTTACGGCACATTTGCCCACATTGTCCTGCCCGCGCTCACCCTCGGGTTGCTCGGCTCTGGCTGGTATAGCCGAATGATGCGCTCCAGCATGGTAGAGGTGCTGCGAACTGACTACATCCGGACCGCCCGAGCAAAGGGACTGACCCGTGCGAGGGTGATCCTGCGTCATGCCCTGCCCAACGCTGTCCTTCCGGTGATTGCCATGATCGGTATCGACATCGGCATATTCATGGGGGGGATCGTGGTCGTGGAAAGCGTCTTTGGCTGGCCCGGCATCGGCCAGCTAGCGTGGCAGGCAATCCAGCGCGTCGACATTCCAATCATCATGGGCGTCACGCTGGTATCGGCTGCCGCCATTGTTATCGGCAACCTGCTGGCCGACCTGATTGCCCCTTTTATCGACCCGCGCATCAAGTTGCGCTGACACAACCAAGACCCTAACAGGAGAGAAACCAATGAAAAAATTATTGACCTCAACGGCGCTGATGTTCGCGATGGGCCTTCCAGCATTGGCACAGGAGTATACCCCCGATCCGGCTGCCGCGCCTGGTGGCAACATCGTCGTGACCTATAAGGACGACGTCGCGACGCTGGACCCAGCCATCGGTTATGACTGGCAGAACTGGTCGATGATCAAGTCGCTTTTCGACGGCCTGATGGACTATGTCCCGGGCACGACCGATCTGCGTCCGGGCCTTGCGGAAAGCTACGAGATCTCGGACGACGGCCTGACCTATATCTTTAACTTGCGCCCCGGTGTCTTGTTCCACAACGGGCGTGAGATGACCGCCGAGGACGTCAAGTATTCGCTCGACCGCGTCACCAATCCCGAGACACTGAGTCCCGGTGCCGGTTTCTTTGCCTCCATTGCAGGTTATGATGCGATGTCGGATGGCTCCGCGACCTCGCTGTCGGGTGTGACGGTGATTGACCCCCTGACAGTATCGATCACGCTGAGCCGCCCGGACGCCACCTTCCTGCATGTCATGGCGCTCAACTTTGCCTCGGTCGTGCCGCAAGAAGCAGTCGAGGCCGCAAATGGCGATTTCGGCAAAATGCCGGTTGGCACCGGCGCCTTCAGCCTGGACGAATGGGTGATTGGCCAACGGCTGGTATTTGCCAAGAACGAGAACTATTGGCGTGCAGGCGTCCCGTATCTGGACGCTGTGACTTTCGAAGTGGGCCAAGAGCCGGTGGTGGCCCTGCTGCGCCTGCAAAACGGAGAAGTCGATGTGCCCGGCGATGGTATCCCACCCGCCAAGTTCACCGAAGTCATGGGCGACCCCGCGCAAGCAGCCCAAGTCATCGAAGGCGGTCAGCTCCAAACCGGCTATATTACCCTTAACGTCACCATGCCGCCTTTTGACAACGTGGCGGTGCGGCAGGCTGTGAACATGGCGATCAACAAGGAGCGAATCGTTCAGATCATTAATGGCCGCGCTGTGCCGGCTACTCAGCCTTTGCCTCCCTCGATGCCTGGCTACACGGAAGGTTACGCCGGTTATCCCTTCGATCCCGAAGCCGCCAAGGCGATGCTGGCGGATGCGGGCTTTGCCGACGGTTTCGAGACAGATCTTTACGTGATGAACACCGATCCCAACCCGCGTATCGCGCAGGCGATCCAGCAGGATCTGTCCAGCATCGGTATCACCGCCAATATCCTGTCTCTAGCACAGGCAAACGTGATTGAGGCAGGTGGTGCCGGCACCGCGCCGATGATCTGGTCGGGTGGCATGGCTTGGATCGCAGACTTCCCCGATCCGTCCAACTTCTATGGTCCCATCCTTGGATGTGCGGGTGTCGTCGAGGGCGGCTGGAACTGGTCACGGTATTGCGTGCCGGCGTTGGACGAACTGGCAACGGCCGCCGACAGCATCACCGATCCGGCGATGATGGATGAGCGGATGAGTAAGTGGTCAGACGTCTACATGTCGGTGATGGAAGACGCTCCGTGGGTGCCGGTGTTCAACGAACAGCGTTACACCATGCGCTCGCCCCGGATGGGCGGTGCGGAGGAGCTGTATGTCGATCCAGTGTCAATCCCGGTCAACTACGACTACGTCTATGTGACCGAGTAAGCATTATGTGCAAAGCCTGTGATTACACCATTCATGGCGCACAGCACCACTTCGGCTGGGACAATTCAATTGTCCCGGCCGAAAGGGTCGCGCCCGGATCGACAATCCTCTTTCACTGTCATGACAGCTCGGCGGGTCAACTTGGCCCGTCGTCCACCGTGGCCGATGTAGCGACCCTCGATTTTGGCAAGATCAACCCGGTCTCCGGCCCGATCTGGATCGACGGGGCAGAGCCCGGCGATGCCGTCAAAGTTACCATCGACAGCTTTGCCCCGCGACGCCCCGACGACAAAGGGTTTGGCTGGACTGCAAACATTCCGGGCTTTGGCCTGTTGGCAGATCAATTCACTGATCCGGCCCTGATCGTCTGGAGCTATGATCCAGATAGCCTTGCTCCCGCGCTTTGGGGATCGCAGGCTGCGATACCGCTAAAGCCCTTTGCCGGCACCATCGGCAACGCTCTGTGTGAGCCGGGCCTACATTCCATCGTTCCACCCCGACGCGTGGGCGGCAACCTTGATATCCGCGACCTGGCGGCGGGCACCACACTTTACCTGCCGGTCGAGGTGGCGGGTGCGTTGTTCAGCGTTGGAGACACCCATGCCGCTCAAGGCGACGGCGAAGTCTGCGGGACGGCCATCGAAAGCCCGATGGACGTGGTCCTCACGCTTGACCTGGTTAAGGACGCTAATCTCAAGACACCGCGGTTCACCACGCCGGGGCCGGTCACTCGGCATCTGGATGCTAAGGGTTACGAGGCCACAACTGGCATCGGGCCTGACCTGATGGCCGCTGCCCGTGACGCAGTGGCGGGCATGGTGGATTTGCTTTGTGCAACACGCGGCATGTCTGCGGTCGAGGCCTACATGCTCTGCTCTACCTGCGGGGACCTGCGGATCTCAGAGATCGTGGATCAGCCCAACTGGGTGGTTTCGTTCTATTTCCCGCGTTGCGTCTTTGAATGACATCAACGAGGCAGACATCAACCGCAGATACTGCTGCCGTGGCGAATTCTTCCGCCACGGTGTTGGCTGTGGACGGACTGTGCGTTTCGGTCCGCAGTGAGTCGGGATTGGCCACACTCGTCAGCGATCTGAGTTTTACACTCGCGCGGGGGGAAACACTGGCCATCGCCGGCGAGAGCGGGAGCGGTAAATCAATTACATCGCTGGCTATCATGGGGCTGTTGCCGCCACCTGCTGTGAGGGTCACCGGAGGGGTCATCCGATTGGGTGATACAGCTCTGACTGGGCTGCCTGAAGGCCAGATGCGTTCGATCCGTGGCGACCGGATCGCCATGATTTTTCAAGAGCCAATGACGTCGCTTAACCCGGTGCTTACCGTCGGGTCGCAGCTTTGCGAGGCGATCCGCGCGCATGAACCGGTCAGTCGCAGCGCGGCTCAGGCCCGTGCGCTGGAAGCGTTGCGACAGGTCCGGCTGAGCCAGCCCGAGCAGCGGATGGGCCAGTTTCCACACGAGTTGTCAGGAGGAATGCGTCAAAGGGTGATGATCGCCATGGCACTGGTCCTCCGTCCCGAAGTGCTAATTGCTGACGAACCTACGACGGCGCTTGACGTCACTGTGCAACGCGAGGTCTTGGACCTGCTGCGCGATCTTCAGCGGGAACTGGGCACGGCAATCATCCTGATCACCCATGACATGGGTGTCGTGGCCGAAATGGCCGAACGGGTCATCATCATGCGCCAAGGGCGTATGGTTGAGACGGGCAATGTGCGCGACATCTTTGCCCGGCCCTCACATGCATACACCCGCGCGCTGCTGGATGCCGTCCCCCGGATGGGGGCGGGGGCCAGCCGACCAAGCGCTGCGCATTCAGAGCGGAAGGTACCGGTCGCGCGGCTTGACGACGTGTCGGTGCGATATGATGTCCGCGCCGGTCTCATGGGGCGCGTCAGCCACAGGGTTCATGCGGTTGAGCGGGTCAGTTTCGATATTCGCCCCGGCGAGACATTTGCACTGGTAGGCGAGAGCGGTTGCGGGAAATCCACGATCGCCAAAGCCATGGTCGGGCTGGTTCCCCACGAGGGAATGATCGACATTGTTGGCCACAGGGTAACAGGTGGCCGTCAAGCCGGCGCCTTTAGACGCGCGGTCCAACTTGTGTTTCAGGACCCGATGGCAGCGCTTGATGCCCGCATGCGGGTAGGTGATCTTGTGGCCGAGCCTTTGGTCATTCATGGCATTGGCAATGCAACCGAGCAGCGCAAACGCGCTGAAGAGCTGATGATCCTTGTTGGATTGTCCCCTGACCAGCTTAATCGGTATCCCCATGAGTTTTCAGGCGGGCAGAGGCAGCGCATCTGTATTGCGCGGGCGCTGGCACTTCAGCCACAACTTGTCATCGCCGATGAGGCGGTCTCTGCGCTTGATGTGTCTGTGCAGGCGCAGGTGTTGGCGCTGTTGCGGGACCTTCAAAAGAACTTTGGAATTGCGATCCTGTTCATCAGCCACGACATGGCCGTTGTCGAGAACATCTCGGACCGTGTGGCTGTCATGTTTTTGGGTCAGATCGTCGAGATGGGTACCCGTGAGCAGGTCTTTGGAGACCCGCTCCATCCTTACACCCGCCGCCTTATTCAGGCCGTACCGTTGCCTGATCCGGACCTTAAGCGCGCACCGATTCCGCGGCTGACCGGTGAGGTCGCCAGCCCGATCCACCGTGTAGGTTTCGGCCCTGAGCGCAGACAGCTTGTTGACACAGGCGACGGCCATCTCGTGGCAATGGGCGATCGATAGGCTCTCACAAGCGCGTCACTGGTCAGGGGCCGCTTGGTGCCGTCGCTTCTGCCATAGCGGTTGCGATGAAGGTGCGGACCCCGTGCATCGCGCTGCTGGATGAGACGGCGCACGGCGGCCAGTTTCTTGCCGCGTAGCTTTTTCTGGGTGTAGGCGTCCATCAGAGCGCGCTGCCCGCCCTCGGCACCTGTCTTTGAAATGTCGATGACGAGGTTCAGCGGCAGAAGGCCGGTCTCGACGGCCGAGACCAACCGCTCTTCGCCGCGCTCAAGCAAGCCCGCGATCATGCCGACTTAGTCTGGCGTGACGCCGATCTTATTTGCGATCTGGCGGTCGTTGTGTATGCGGTGGTTCCAGCCCATTGATTTGATATATTCCTGACGCGTGATGCGCCTGCGAGAAGGTCTGCGGCAGCAGATGGAGGTTTTGCATGGCGGATGGTGGTGAGGGTTTTGTGGGGCGGTGCGAGGTCGTGGAACCTCGACGGCGCGGCAAGCGGCATTGGCCGGATGATGTGAAAGCGCGGATCGTGGTTGAAAGCCTGAAGCCCGGTGCCCGGGTCGTAGATGTCGCGGCGCGCTACGACATCCTGCCTCATCATTTGTCGGACTGGCGCCGTCATGCGCGGCAAGGTCATCTAGCTCTGCCCGAGGTCTTGTCAGACAAACTTGCCTTGAGACGGGGCAGGGCGCCCGCTAGCGTCCGATCATGACAAAACTTTCCCCGTTTAAGTACTTCAAGACCAGCCCCGAGATCATCCGCCTGGCGGTGATGCTCTACGTCC
>JAQWWH010000054.1 GCA_029255105.1 Flavimaricola sp.
CCATCCGCCACAAGATAGACGCCGAATTCACCCTTGGGCGCCTCGACGGCGGCATAGACCTCGCCTGCAGGGACGTGGAAGCCTTCGGTGTAAAGCTTGAAATGGTGAATCAGCGCCTCCATCGAGGTCTTCATCTCACCGCGTGTCGGCGGGGTCATCTTGCCCCGGGCCATGATATCACCCTTCTCATGGCGCAGCTTTTCGCAGGCCTGATTGATGATCTTCACGCTTTCGCGCATCTCGGCCATGCGGCACAGGTAGCGGTCATAACAATCGCCGTTCTTTCCGACCGGGATCTGGAAGTCGAACTCGTCATAGCATTCATAAGGCTGGGCGCGACGCAGGTCCCAGGGCAGGCCCGACCCACGCACCATCACGCCGGAAAAGCCCCAATCCTGAATCTCTTGCTCGCTCACCACGCCGATGTCGCAGTTGCGCTGCTTGAAAATGCGGTTCTCGGTGAGCAGGCCGTCGATGTCGTCCAGCAACTTGAGGAAGGGCACGGTCCAGGCGTCGATATCCTCGATCAGCTCGGGCGGCAGGTCCTGATGGACGCCACCAGGGCGAAAGTAGGCGGCGTGCAGGCGGGCGCCACAGGCCCGCTCGTAGAACACCATCAGCTTTTCACGTTCCTCAAAGCCCCAAAGCGGCGGTGTCAGGGCGCCCACGTCCATGGCCTGCGTCGTCACGTTCAGAAGATGCGACAGGATGCGACCGATCTCGGAATAAAGAACACGGATCAGCGACGCCCGGCGCGGCACTTCGGTGCCGGTCAGCTTTTCAATCGCCAGACACCAGGCATGTTCCTGATTCATCGGGGCCACATAGTCGAGGCGGTCGAAATACGGCAGGTTCTGCAGGTACGTCCGGCTTTCCATCAGCTTTTCGGTGCCACGGTGCAAAAGCCCGATATGGGGATCGCACCGTTCCACGATCTCGCCGTCCAGTTCAAGCACGAGGCGCAGCACGCCGTGTGCAGCCGGGTGCTGAGGCCCGAAGTTGATGTTGAAGTTGCGGATCTTCTGCTCGCCGGTCAGCGCGTCGGACGATCCGTCGTCATAGGTATTGCGCCGAATATCACCGTCCATCATGCCTTTGCCCTCGCAAGGTTGTGCTGCCAGTTTTGCGGCAGCGGGCCCATCTCGCGGGCCGCCCATTCGTAGTGCGTCTTTAGAAAGCCCAGCGCCTGCTGTTCAAGATCGGGGCGCATGGTGGCCTTTGGTCCTGCGTGGACCCGGTTCTCGCCGTCCACCGCTGTCGGCTCAAGACAAAGAAAGCGGCACATGGCTGTCCATCCCTCGGTCCGGAACAGACGCTCGCAGAATTCGACCCGCAACTGCGAGGCCGGAACGATCCGGCGCAACCGCGCAACCGCCTGCGGATAATCGCCACGCTGCAGGATGTGGGTCTCGTGCCCCTTGTTCAGGATGCGCCACAAAATGCCGTTGGCCTTGTCCTCGACAGCCTCATGGGACTGGCGCTGACGCTCTGCCTGCATGCGGATATGCGACCACAGGCGGGCCAGTGGATCGCGGACCAGATAGACCCACAGGGCGCCCGGCACCCTTGCAACCATCTGTGTCAGGGTTTCATCGGGCAGAATGGCGTAGCCCGGGGTCATGTCAGCGGCCAGACGATCAGCAGCCCCCTCACCCAGCCAATCCATATAGGCGCGGTCATCGGCACGGTCGGCGGCAAGCACCCTTATCAGACGTTCCATGTCATCGATCCGGCGGGCCATATTGCGGACCTGCCAGTCACGCCCTGCGGCCTCAGCCTCGGAGGCCTGTTGGCGAAACTGGTCCAGCTTGCCCCGATAGGACGCAACCTGACGATCGCGGGCAACAAGATCGGTTGTGTCCCAGTAGTGCAGTTCCTTGACGGATTTCAACGCAGCGCCCGGATGATCATGCAGGGCACGATAAAGCCAGGACGTCCCCGCCTTGGTCGCACCGACACAGAACAAGAGGCGCGGGTCAGACATGGTCAGCCCTTGGCCTTCTCATCGCCGGGCATGACGTATTGGGCGCCTTCCCACGGGCTCATGAAATCGAATTGGCGGTATTCCTGTACCAGGCTCACCGGCTCGTAGACGACGCGCTTTTGCACTTCGTCATAACGGACCTCGGTATAGCCGGTCGTCGGGAAATCCTTGCGCAGCGGGTGACCCCGAAAGCCGTAGTCGGTCAGCAGGCGGCGCAGGTCCGGATGGCCCGAGAACAGGATGCCGAACATGTCGAACACTTCGCGCTCGAACCAGTTGGCGCTGGGGTGAATGCTCACGATGGATGGAACCATGTCCTCCTCGCGCACTTGCACCCTCAGGCGGATCCGCTGGTTCTGATACATCGACAGAAAGTGGTAGACGACGTCAAACCGTTTGGCCCGGCCGGGGTAGTCCACCGCTGTAATGTCAACGAGCGACGAAAAGCGGCAGGACCCGTCGGTCCGAAGAAACTCGACAAAGCCGACAAGGTTCGACAGGGCAACCGTCACCGTCAGCTCGTCAAATGCGACCTCCCAGGACAGGACACAATCGGTCCGCTTCAGCTCCAGATGCGCGCCAAGTTCGTTCAGGGCTTCCGACATGGGTATTCCTTCCTGGCCAGTGACTTAGCGGACAATAGTGCCGGTGCGGCGCATTTTGCGCTGCAGCTGGAGGATGCCATACAGCAGAGCTTCCGCCGTCGGAGGGCAACCCGGGACATAGATGTCCACCGGCACGATCCGGTCGCAACCGCGCACGACGGAATAGCTGTAATGGTAGTAGCCGCCGCCATTTGCGCAGGACCCCATCGATATCACGTAACGCGGCTCGGGCATCTGGTCATAGACCTTGCGCAGGGCGGGGGCCATCTTGTTGGTCAGCGTGCCGGCCACGATCATCAGGTCCGACTGGCGCGGCGAGGCGCGCGGCGCGGTGCCGAACCGCTCCAGGTCATAACGCGGCATAGAGGTGTGCATCATCTCAACCGCGCAGCAGGCCAGACCAAAGGTCATCCAGTGCAGCGACCCGGTACGGGCCCAGTTGATGATGTCAGCCGTCGAGGTGACAAGGAAACCCTTATCCTGCAACTCGCGGTTCAGCTCCTGGGTGGCGACCTCGCGGTCGGGGCCCACCTGCGTCCCGGTCATCACTCCCATTCGAGGGCTCCCTTCTTCCATTCATAGGCAAAGCCGACGGTCAGAACCCCAAGGAAAACCATCATCGACCAGAAGCCGACCATGCTGATGTCTCCAAAGGCCACGGCCCAAGGGAACAGGAACGCCACCTCGAGGTCAAAGATGATGAACAGGATCGACACAAGGTAGAACCGGACATCGAACTTCATCCGGGCATCGTCAAAGGCGTTAAACCCGCACTCATAGGCCGACACCTTTTCGGGATCGGGATTGCGTACTGCCACCACGATGGCCGCCAGGATCAGGATCGCGCCAAGCGCGATGGCCAGTCCCAGAAAAATGATGATCGGAAGGTAATTCCTCAGAAGGTCTTCCACGGTGCGGGATCCTTTCCTGCCAGGGCGCATCGCATCGCGCCCGAACGGCTTGTCTGTTGGCTGATGCGACACTTACCCCCCACCCCCGACAGGGTCAACCGAGGCTGTGTCGCAGGCGCAGCATTTTCGGATCAAATCCCCGCAACATTTCGGCCAACAACAGGGGCCAACGTTTATGGCCGACTTCTGGAGCCAACGTATCGGGCCAGGTTCCTTGGCCAACCTCTTCGGATAACAAATATCCCGGGGGGGGCCGCAGGCGGGGGGCAGCGCCCCCCTGTCCGATCAGAGGTCAGGTACGACCGGCATCCTTTCCCAACCGATCTCCCAGTCAGGTTTGCGCCGGTCAACGATGCCCTAGCGGGTCAGCCGTTCGGACCCGATGCTGAAGATATCCGTCACGTGCCCGCCGTCGTGTGATAGACCACAGGCGGCAATCATCGCACGCGAGGGGGCGTTGTCAGGAGCGACGAATTCGGTGACCTGCGTCCAGCCAAGCGGGCCCTGGCTGTCGCGCAGCACAAGCGCGTTGGCCAGTTTGCCAAGAGCCTTGCCCCGCGCCTCGTCCGCCACACAAACGAGTCCGGCAAAAGTCGTCTTTCCCAAGCGCCCGGCAGGATGAAAGAACATTCCCGCATAGGCGGAGGCCATGAGTTGCCCGACATCATCCCGGATCAGGATGGTGCGCGCCGGTGCAAGCTCTCCTGTCATGGCATGGGCGGGGTTAGGCGACACGCCGCTAGCGTGGCAAAGGGTCTGGACCTCGTCAATCTCGGCTTCGGTCGGGGCGCCGCTGGACATCGCCGTCCAGCCCGCGGGCAAGGTGACTGAGGCGATGACCCATTCGCAGGCGGGCAGGACGTCCTCTGCCCGGCCCAGAAAGGCGTCACATCGGTGATACTGCCATCCGGGTGGAAACTCTTGCAAGACAGCCTCGCCGGACCGTTCCGGCGCCATCACCGGCAGGCACAGGAATCCGTCCTCTTCGGCGATGGCCCGGGCCAGCGGCCATGTGTCGGGCGTCGGGCGTCGGGTCGACATACAGCATGACCCTTTCCCCGCTACTGATCTAGGGGCTGTCCTTCAGCTCTGTGGCACGCTTGCGGATCCGCTTTTGCAGGGCAATTGCGCTATCGCTCCCCATGTAGTCGGCCATTTCGATTCTCCCTGCCCTCTGATCCGTGCACCCTATTCGGCAGCTTGCGCCCTGGCTTGCCAGACTGCGCCGACCTCAGCGCGGATGATCCGGGCGATCAGTTCACAGTCCTCAAGGCTGAAGGTCAGGGGCAGGCGCATGTCGACCAGCCCGGCCAACAGCCTGTCGGTCTGGGGCAAGGGGGCCGACGGGGCATAGCGCCAGCTGTCATAGCGCGAGGTGAAGCCCTTGGGCTCTGCCGCGCCGAACCACTTCAGCTCGACCCCGCGGTCAAGGCAGCGGGCCAGCACGTCCTGAACCGCCTCTGCGGACCAGTCGGGCAACACGAACTGAAAGGACGAGGCGACAAAGGCCTCGGCTGCGGGCCGCTGGATCAGGCGCAGGCCGGGCCTGTCGCGCAGGCCTGCCTCCATCACCCGGTACCGGGCATTCCAGCGGGCAGCCTGTTCGGGCAGGGCACGCAGCTGGGGGCGCAGGATCGCGGCCCGAAGGTTGTCCATCCGGCCCGAGATATTGGGCGTCTCATACTTGACCTGAGCATAGGCCTCGGGCGGCGGTCCGGCCCGGTGGCGATCGTAGAGCATGTAGCTGCCCGACAGCACGATGGCGCGGGCCATGGCCTCGGCATCGTCTGACACAGCAAAGCCGCCCTCGCCGGAATTCACATGTTTGTAGGTCTGGGTGGAATAGCAGCCGAACTTGCCGAACCGGCCCGAAGGCGTGCCGTTCCAGGCGGCCCCCATGGTATGGGCGCAATCCTCGATCACCGTGACCCCGGCCCCGTCACACAGGCGCATCAGCGCCTCCATGTCGCAGATATGGCCCCGCATATGGGACAACAGCAGGACGCGCGCCTGACCGATTTTGGCTGCCAGATCGTGCAGGTCGATGGTCAGGTCCTGCGTGACCTCTACAAAAATGGGCGTCGCCCCCACGGCAGCAATCGCGCCGGGCACTGGCGCAAGGGTAAAGGCATTGGTCAGCACGGCATCGCCCGGCCCGACCCCGCAGGCCCGAAGGGCTGTGGTCATGGCCACCCCGCCCGAAGCCACGGCAAGACAGTATTTCGCCCCCACCTGCGCGGCGAACTCTTCTTCCAGCAGCGCCGCTTCCGCGACCTCGCCGGGGGCGGTGTTATAGCGGTGCAGGCGGCCATGCTGCATAACGGCCAAAGCGGCTGCGATCCCCTCTTCGGGGATCGGCTCTTGCTGGGTGAAACTGCCTTTGAACGTCTCGCGCATGGGGTGATTGTGCGCCGGGTCCATCGGGTCGTCAATGACGTCCCGCGACGCGCTGATGTCGCAACCATCAAAGACGGGCACCGGGCAAAGGGACAGGCTCAAGGGCATGACTGACCCGGTTTCCTTCATCCACGACCTGCGCTGGAACGACCTGCCCCCAGAGGTGCAGGAGAGGACGACCCTGTGCCTTCTGGACCTGTGCGGGGTCGGACTTGGCGGGGCGGACCTGCCTGCGGCCCGCATCATTGCCGGACATGCCCAAAGCCAGTTTGGCGGCACGTTGCGCCTGCCCTTCCACTCCGGCACAGCCGGCGCGGCGGGCGTTGCCCTTGTCGCCGGTTGCACCATTGATGCCCTTGACGGACACGATGGACACAACCTGACCAAGGGCCATGTGGGCTGCGGATCGCTGGCCGGGATCCTTGGCCTTGCCCAACATTGCGGGGTGACCGAAGGCCAAGAGGTGCTGACCGCCCTTGCCCTTGGGTACGAACTGGGCACACGGCTTGGTGCCTCGCTGCATGCCAGCGTGCCCGACTATCATACCTCGGGCGCATGGGTGGCCATTGCGGCGGCCGGGATCGGCGCCCGGATGATGGGTCTGGACCGTGACACAACCCGCCATGCCCTCGGTATCGCCGAATATCACGGACCGCGCAGTCAGATGATGCGCTGCATTGATGCGCCGACGATGGTCAAGGATGGCTCGGGCTGGGGCGCGATGACGGGCGTATCGGCCGCTGTTCTGGCGCAAGCGGGCTTTACCGGCGCCCCTGCCCTGCTGATCGAGCGGGATACCGATTGGTCCGGCCTTGGCCGGGACTGGGCGGCGATGGAGCAATATTTCAAACCCTACCCCGTCTGCCGTTGGGCACAGGCCCCGATCGAAGGGGTTCTTGCGCTGCGCCGCGCGCATGGGCTGACCTCTCGGGACGTGGCCCGGATCACGGTCGAGACGTTTCACGAATCGATCCGGCTGGCGACCCGCCGGCCCGTTGCGGCGGATGCGGCCCAATATTCAACCTCGTTCCCTTGTGCCGTCGCCATGGTCCAGGGCGACATCCGCCCGCAGGACCTGACCGGGGCCGCGCTGTCAGAGCCTGAGGTGCTGCGCCTGTCCGACACCATGCAGTTTGTCGAAAATGCCGCCGCCAACGCTGCCTTTCCCGCCCGGCGGCTGGCCCGGGTCACGCTTGAGTTGACGAACGGCACCCAACATACCAGCGACTGGTTGCAGCCCCGATGGGACGCAACCGCCCCGCCGACCAAAGCCGAGCTGGTGGACAAGTACCGCACCCTTGCCAGTGCCGCAGCCCCCGACGGCGCCAAGGCGATCGAGGCGGCTGTCTTTGCCCTCGCCTCAGGCCCGTTTGAGCCTCTGCTGCGCCTTTTGTGTCAAAGCCCCAGCGCGTCGACGACCTGAACCAGATCATCGAAGTGGTGCAACAGCGCCTCGGGCCGCAGGGCCGCCATATCGCCCCCCGCCGGACCAAAGGTCACAAGGATCGACGGGACACCGGCGGCGGCAGATGTCTTGCGATCGGTATCGCTGTCGCCCACCAGACAGGACCGGGCCGGGTCGCCGCCAGCCCGGCGGATGGCCTCGACCAAGGGGGCTGCATCGGGCTTGCGCACCGGCAGCGTATCGGCCCCGACGAGCGAGGCGAAGGCATCGCGCACGCCCATGCGCACCAGCAACTCCTGCGCCAACCCCTCGGGCTTGTTCGTGCAGATGCCAACGGCATAGCCAGCCGCGCCAAGGGCGGCCACCGCCTCCATCGCGCCGGGATACAGGGTGGTATGGGTGTCGATCGCCTCGGAATATGCTGCAAGCAGGGGCTGATACTGGCGGTCGACCTCCTCGGGTCCATGGCTCCCAGTGCGCGAAAAGCCCAGCGTCAGCATGGCCCGCCCGCCACGCAGGGCGGTGCCAGCATCAGCCACCGGGTCAAGCACATCGCCAAGGCCCAGCGCCCGAAAGCGGCTGTTGGCCGCAGCGATCAGGTCGCGGCTTGTGTCCATCAGGGTCCCGTCGAGGTCAAAAATCACTGTGCGCATGCCGCTCTCCTTTGGCGCCCTCTGTAACGATGCGTAAACTGATGTGAAGCCCTTGCCGCTTGCGATATGAGGGTCCCTGTGGTGAAGAAGGCCAAAAGAGGCCGGCAGAAGGCAGGGCAGCAATGGATATAAGCGCGATCATACTGGCAGCAGGTCAGGGGACACGGATGAACTCCGAACAGCCCAAGGTTCTGCACGAATTGGGCGGTGCCCCTTTGCTGGTCCATGCCTTGCGGTCGGCCGCAAGCCTTGAGCCCGCGCGAACAGTCGTCGTCGCCGGGGTCGGGGGTGATGCGGTCGAGGCTGCCGCTCGTGCGTGGGACCCCGATGTCGTGACCGTCCGGCAAGACGAACAGCTTGGCACCGGCCACGCCGTTCTTCAGGCGCGTCCTGCGCTTACGGATGCGGCGGGCGATGCCGTCATCCTTTATGGCGACACCCCCTTTATCCGCCCCGAAACGCTTGAAGCGATGCAAGAGGCGCGGGCGCATTTCGACATCGTTGTCCTTGGCTTTGACGTACCGGACCCAACGGCCCGCTATGGACGGCTGGTCACCCGGGGCGACAGCCTTGAGGCGATCGTCGAATTCAAGGACGCGGATGACGACACCCGCGCCATCCCGCTGTGCAATTCCGGCGTCGTGATGGCCAATGTCGCCATTCTCTTTACCCTTCTGGACGCCGTGACAAACGACAACGCCGCCGAAGAATACTACCTGACCGACATCGTCGGCATTGCCCGTTCAAAGGGTCTGACCGCCACCGTCGTCCGTTGTGACGAGGCCGAGACACTGGGCATCAACACGCGTGCAGAGCTTGCCGCCGCAGAGGCCGCTTTTCAAAGCCGTGCCCGGGCCGAGGCGATGGAAGATGGCGTTGGCTTTGTCGCCCCCGATACCGTGTACCTCGCCTATGACACCGTTCTGGGGCGTGACGCAGTGGTCGAGCCTAACGTCATCTTTGGCCCCGGCGTCACCGTCGAATCCGGTGCCCGCATTCGGGCGTTCTCGCACCTTGAAGGCTGCCATGTGTCGCGCGGCGCGACTGTTGGCCCCTTTGCCCGTCTGCGGCCGGGGGCAGAACTGGCTGAGGATGTGCACATCGGCAACTTTGTCGAGATCAAGAATGCCCAGATCGACGAAGGGGCCAAGATCAACCACCTCAGCTATGTGGGCGACGCCTCGGTCGGGTCGAAGACCAACATCGGGGCAGGCACGATCACCTGCAATTATGACGGGGTGTTCAAGCATCGGACTACCATCGGCAAAGGCGTCTTTGTCGGGTCCAACACCATGCTTGTTGCCCCTGTGACCCTCGGCAACGACTCTATGACCGCCTCGGGCACCGTGGTGACGGGCGATGTGCCCGCAGGCGATCTGGCCGTCGGTCGGGCCCGGCAAGTGAACAAGCCGGGGCTTGCCCGCAAGATGTTTGAACGGTTGCGCGCCGCCAAGGCCGCCAAAAGCAAAGGGGCCTGACATGTGTGGGATCGTCGGAGTATTGGGCAACCACGAAGCCGCCCCCATCCTGGTCGAGGCGCTGAAGCGGCTTGAATATCGCGGCTATGACAGTGCCGGGATCGCCACGGTAAACCACGGCGTGCTCGACCGCCGCCGGGCGGTGGGCAAGCTGGTGAACCTGTCGGACCTTCTGGTGCATGATCCGCTGGCCGGGAAATCCGGCATCGGCCATACCCGCTGGGCCACCCACGGTGCCCCGAACGTCACCAACGCCCATCCCCATATGGCAGGCCGGGTGTCTGTTGTGCACAACGGGATCATCGAAAACTTTCGCGAGTTGCGCGGGTTTCTGGCCGACAAGGGCATCACCCATACGACCGATACCGACACCGAGACCGTCGCCCTTTTGACCCAATACTACCTAGGCGAAGGTCTGCCCCCCCGCGATGCGGCGGCCCAAACCATCGCCCGGCTGACAGGGGCCTATGCGCTCGTCTTTCTGTTCGAAGGCGAAGAGGACCTTCTGATCGCCGCCCGCAAGGGATCGCCTTTGGCCATCGGCCATGGGGATGGTGAGATGTTCGTCGGCTCTGACGCTATTGCGCTGGCCCCGATGACCGACCGGATCACCTACCTCGACGAGGGTGACTGGGCCGTCGTGACCCGCAGCGGGGTTGAGATCCGGGACGCCCAAGGCGCGCTGGCCAACCGCGCCATGCGCACCATACAGATCGACGCCGCCCATATCGACAAGGGCGGCTACAAACACTTCATGGCCAAGGAAATCGCCGAACAGCCCGCGGTTCTGGCAAATGCCCTCGAATTTTACCTCGACGGTGACGCGATCACCCTGCCCGCCCCCGGCCTTGATTTTACCAAGGTAAACCGGCTGAGCATGGTCGCCTGCGGCACCGCCTCTTACGCCTGCCTTGTGGCAAAGTACTGGTTTGAGCAATTGGCAGGCCTGCCCGTCGACGTCGATGTGGCGTCAGAGTTCCGCTACCGCGAACCGCCCGTGGTTCCGGGGACGATGGCGATCTGCGTCAGCCAATCGGGCGAAACTGCCGATACACTTGCCGCCCTGCGCTACTGCGCGGGCAAGGTCGACACGATCGTCTCCATCGTGAACGTGGCGGAAAGCTCTATCGCGCGGGAAAGCGACGTGGCCCTGCCGATCCTCGCCGGGACCGAGATCGGGGTCGCCTCGACCAAGGCGTTCACATGCCAGTTGATCACCCTGGCGTTCCTTGCCCTCACCGCCGCCCACCAAAGGGGCCGGATCGACGATGCGGCCCTTGCTGCCCATCTGGCGGACCTGCGCGGCTTGCCCGGGTTGGTGAACCACGCCCTTGGGATCGAGGGTGAGACCAAGCGGATCGCCCGCGCGTTGGCAGAGGCCCGCGATATCCTGTTCCTCGGCCGTGGCCGGATGTTCCCCCTCGCCCTTGAGGGGGCCCTGAAACTCAAGGAAATCAGCTATATCCACGCCGAAGCTTATGCATCTGGCGAATTGAAGCACGGCCCCATAGCACTGGTAGACAAGACCGTCCCCGTCATCGTTATGGCCCCGCATGACGAGCTGTTCGACAAGACCGTGTCGAACATGCAAGAGGTCATGGCCCGCGGTGGAAAGGTCCTGCTGATCACCGACGCCAAGGGCGTGGCAGAGGCGGGCGATGGCACTTGGGAAACCCTTGTGATGCCTGAGATTGCCCCCCTGCTGGCCCCGATCCTTTATGCCATTCCGGCGCAGCTTCTGGCTTATCATACGGCCATGGCCAAGGGGACCGATGTGGACCAACCCCGCAATCTGGCCAAGTCGGTGACTGTCGAATGACCCCCGAAAGCGCCCTGGCCGAGTTGGAAGCCCTTGGAAACCCCGAAGGGGCCATCGGCATGGCCAGCTATCACAAGGTCCCCCGCCGCTACCTTGGCATCGCGGTTCCGGCCCTGACGGACCTGTCGCGCGAATGGCGTAAGGTTCTGACCCTTGAGGACCGCCTCGCCCTCGCCAGCAGCCTTTGGAGCACCGACATCCACGAGGCGCGGGTACTGGCCGCAAAGTTGCTGGAACAGGCGCGCATCCGCCCCGATGACGCGGGTGCCTGGGCGCTGATCGCCTCTTGGGTGCCGGATTTTGATGCCTGGGCCATCGCCGATCATGTCAGCATTTCGGGGCAAAAACGGCTGGTGGCGGACCCGTCACGGATCGAGGAGGTCGAAGGCTGGACCACGTCCGAACATATGTGGACCCGCCGCGCCGCCCTTGTCATGACCTTGCCCTGGACCAAGCAGAATAATCCCAGCGCCCTCGACCTGGAAATCCGCGACCGGGTGCTGGGCTGGGCGGCAGGCTATGTGCCGGACCGCGACTGGTTCATCCAGAAATCCATCGCATGGTGGCTACGCGAGTTGTCACGCCATGACCCAGACCGGACCCGGGCCTTCCTGGCCGAACATGGGGCGGAGATGAAACCCTTTGCCATGAAAGAGGCCGGACGGCATCTGGCCGCTGATCCCGAAACAACAGAGCCTCAGGACCCTGATACCGAAACGTCCGAGGCGGAAACGCCTACAGCCGAGACGCCAGACAACTGACGCCAGGCTCAGGCGGCTGGCTCAGGCGGCCCCACCTGCATAGACCGTCAGCTCCTGAATGGCCGTCAGCGGCACCTCCAAAAGGCGCATGGCGGGCAGGCTGATCTGACTGCCCGACCCCGGCTCCCCGCCCGAGGGGCGCAGTTCCAGCGACACCGTCTTACCTGTGGCGGTGACCTCAACCCGGCCAAGGGTCACCTCGCTGACCAAAGGCGTTTCGATCCAGATCCCCGGATCGGCGGGCGACCCAAGGGTGGCCAGCGTTGTGCCAAGGCGCTGCTCGCCCGATGTGGCGGGGGCGGCAAGGGCTGCGGCACGATCCTCGGCGCTGGTGGTGTCGAACTCATCCGCCGTGCGGGCATCGGCGGGCGGCGGCGGGGGTGGCGGCAACAACACGACCAGCTCAGGCTCTACCGTCTCGGCGGGGGGAAACAGGGCGTTGAGATCGGCCTGGGTGCAGGCCGACAACGACAGGGCGCCGATCAGAATCAAAACTCTCATACCCCAAGGCTAGGCGGCGCAGCGCCCCCTTGGCAACTCTGCCCTTTGTGCATTGCCCGCTTGCACGCCCCTGCCCCCGCACATAGGTTCCCGGCATGACAGTGCTGATAGACCCCTTTGACCGCGCGATCCGCTACCTTCGGGTCTCGGTCACCGACCGCTGCGATTTTCGCTGCGTCTACTGCATGTCCGAAAACATGACCTTCCTGCCCAAGAAAGAGCTTCTGACACTCGAAGAGCTGGATCGCCTCTGTTCAAACTTTATCCGCCTTGGCGTTGAAAAGCTGCGGATCACCGGCGGGGAACCGCTGGTCCGGCGCGACATCATGACATTTTTCCGCGCCATGTCCCGGCATCTGGACAGTGGCGCGTTGAAGGAACTGACCGTCACGACCAACGGCAGCCAGCTTGAGAAATTCGCAACCGACCTCTACGCCGCAGGCGTGCGCCGGATCAACGTGTCCCTTGATACGCTGGATGAGGCCAAGTTTGCCCAGATCACCCGCTGGGGACGCCTGCCACAGGTGCTGCGCGGCATCGATGCGGCCCAGGCCGCGGGGCTGCGGGTCAAGATAAACGCCGTCGCCCTCAAAGGTTTTAACGAGGACGAGTTGTTCACCCTGACCGACTGGTGTGCCGAGCGGGACATGGACCTGACCTTTATCGAGGTCATGCCGATGGGCGATCTGGGCAACGAAGACCGGCTTGATCAATACTGGTCGCTCAAGGATCTGCGCGCCCGGCTGGCCGAGCGGCATGATCTGACCGATCTGGCGGAACGCTCCGGCGGTCCGGCACGCTATGTCCGGGTGAATGACACCGGGGCGAAGATCGGCTTTATCACCCCGCTCAGCCATAATTTCTGCGAAAGCTGCAACCGGGTGCGCGTCACCTGCACCGGCGAGATTTATACATGCCTTGGTCAGGAAGGGCATTCCGACCTGCGCGGCCCGCTTCGGGCCACGGCCGAGGACGCCCTGCTTGAGGCGGCGATCCGGGCTGCCATCGGGCTGAAACCCAAGGGGCACGACTTTGACTATTCACGCCAGACCGTCGACGGCCAGATCAGCCGACACATGAGCCACACCGGCGGCTAAGCCGATGACATCCCCCGCTCCGTCTTCGCGCGCGACCCTCGTCCTGTCGGCCTATGCCGCGCTGGCCAACCTGTCAGTGCCCTTGCTGGCGCGACGTATCACGGCCCGTTTGACGGATCAGGGGATCAGCCCGAAACGGGCCGCCGAACGGATGGGCCGGGCAACCCTGCCCCGCCCCGCTGGTCCGCTTGCCTGGTTCCATGCAGCCAGCGTCGGTGAAAGCCTGTCGATCCTGCCGCTTTTGACAATGATGCAAGCGGCCCGCCCTGATCTGCGGATCCTGTTGACCAGCGGCACCGCCAGTTCGGCCCAGATCATGGCCGACCGCCTGCCGCCCGGGGCGCTACATCAGTTCGCCCCCCTGGACAGCCGGGTGGTTCTGGACCGTTTCCTGTCGCATTGGAAGCCGGACCTCGCTGTGCTGGTGGAAAGCGAGCTTTGGCCCCAGATGATCTGCCGGACGGACGGCAAAGGCATTCCCCTCGTCCTGCTCAATGCCCGGCTGTCGCGGGGGTCCTTGCGCAACTGGGCAAGGTTCGGGCGCACGGCACAGGCCCTGTTTGGCCGGTTCCGCCTGATCGTGACCCAGACCGACGAAACGGCTGAGGCTCTGGGCGAGCTGACCAACCAGCAGGGCAGGATCCGAACCGGCGGCAACATGAAGGCCGCCGCCCCGCCGCCCCCGGCCGACGCAAAGGTGCTTGAGGACCTTCGACAAAGCCTTGGCGCCGCACCCTGCTGGCTGGCCGCCTCCACCCACCCGGGCGAAGAGGCGCTGATCCTGCAGGCCCACAAGCGCCTCATGGCAAACTGGCCGGAGCTGAGGCTGATCCTTGTGCCCCGGCACCCCGAACGGGCCGACAAGGTGGCCGGGATGATCGTGGACGCGGGGCTTGGCCTGACCCGGCGGTCCCTTGGGCAGGGTCCGACCGCTCAGGTCTATCTGGCCGATACCTTGGGCGAAATGGGGCTATGGCTGCGGCTGGCCCCGATCACCTTCATGGGCGGCTCTCTGACCCCGAACGGTGGCCACAACCCATGGGAAGGGGCGGCGCTTGGCACCGCCCTTCTGACCGGGCCTTATGTCGAGAACGCCGCCACCGACTATGCCAGCCTGTCGGCTGCAGAGGCAGTTATTACAGTCACGGACGAGACGCTTGGCGCAACGCTCCACGATCTGCTCCAGCACCCCGACCGGGCGCGCACCCTTGGCCAGAACGCGAAAAAGGCGCAGACCGCCAATGGAACCGCCCTCGGTATAACGGCGCAAAGCCTCCTGTCGCTTCTGCCCGCAAAGGACCGCCCGTGACCTATCGCAACCCCGCACAGATCTCTGTGATCGCCCCCAACCTGAAAAAGCGCTACTCGGGCGTCACCTCGACCGTGGTCCGGCTGGTGCCGCTTCAGGCGCGGCAGATCGCGATCGCCTCGGTCGGGCCGGTCTTGCCGCCCGAAGTGCCGCAGATCCGGCTGCGGGACCTTGTAACGATGGGGCGGTCCGGTCCGGACGGCCCGCGGGTCTGGCACGCAAGGCGGAACACCGAAATGCTCGCCGGGATCGTGCTCAAGAAGGTCTTGCGCAAACGCTTGCGGCTGATGTTCACATCCGCCGCCCAACGGCAGCACAGCGGCTACACCAAATGGCTGATCGGCCAGATGGACAGGCTCGTCGCCACCTCCGCCCGATCAGCCAGCTTCCTCGACCACCCGGCGCAAGTGATCCACCACGGCATCGACACCGACCATTTCGCCCCGAGCGATGACAGGGCTGCCCTGCGCACGTCCCTCGGGCTGGACCCCGACGCCATCCTGCTGGGATGTTTCGGGCGGATCCGGCCCTCCAAGGGCACTGATCTTTTCGTCGAGGCGATGTGCCGCATCCTGCCCGACCACCCTCAGGCGCAGGGGATCGTCATGGGGGGCGTCACGGACAAGTTCGGGCCCTTCGCTCAAACGCTCAAGGACAGGATCGCGGACGCCGGCCTGACAGACCGGATCAGGATCCTGCCCGAAGACAAAGGCTGGACCATTGCCCCCTGGTTCCAGGCCATCGACCTCTACATCGCGCCGCAACGGTCCGAAGGCTTCGGCCTCACCCCGCTCGAGGCGATGTCCTGCGGCGTGCCCAGCATCGCCACCCGGGTCGGGGCGTTCGAGGAAATCGTGCAAGATGGCGAAACCGGGCGACTGATCCCGCCCGAGGACCCCGCCGGGCTAGAAGGCGCGATCCGCACCGTCCTCCAAGACCCCGGCACACTGAAAAAATGGTCCGCAGCCTGCCGCCCCCGGGCCGAAGCACACTTCAAGATCGAACACGAGGCCGCCGCCCTCACGGCAATCTACAGGGACCTCCTGAAAGGCTCCTGATCCTCATCTCGCCATAAATATCCCGGGGGAGACGCCCGCAGGGCGGCGGGGGCAGAGCCCCCAAAATCCCCTAACACCCTATCCCACCGGCATCCGCTGTTCGACGATCTCCGCCCACCAGGAACAGCCCGCCGGGATGGCCTCGTCGTTGAAGTTGTATTCGGGATGATGAACCGGGGCAGTGTCACCGTTGCCCACAAGGATATAGGCGCCGGGCCGCTCTTCCAGCATATAGGCAAAATCCTCGCCCCCCATGATCAGCGGGGCCTCGTCGCAATGTCCGGCCACACGGGTGGCGACCTCAGCGGCGAATTCGGTCTGTTCGGGGGAATTGACCATCACCGGGTAACCGGGGTGGTGGATCACCTCTGCCACGGCTCCATAAGCCTGCGCCGTGCTTTGGGCGATGGCCGTCAGCCGTTCCATCGCATGGCTTCGCAGCTCGGCGTCGAGGCTTCGGACCGTTCCCTTCAGGTGGACCGAAGGGGGGATCACGTTGAAGGCCTTGGACGCGGTCTCAAACGAGGTCACGGACACCACCAGCTGGGCGACCGGGTCCGCCGTCCGGCTGACGATGGACTGCAGTGCCACCACGATCTGGCTGCCCACCAGGGTGGGATCTATGGTCTCATGCGGTTTGGCGGCATGACCGCCCTTGCCGGTCACGATGATCTCGAACTGGTCGGTGGCCGCGAAAAAGCTGCCCGGGCGGATGGCAAAACTGCCCAAGGGGCGGCCTGGCCAATTGTGCATCCCGTAAACCTCGTCGATCTTCCAGCGGTCCATGAGGCCATCTTCGCACATCTCGCGGCCACCTCCGCCGCCCTCTTCGGCGGGCTGAAAGATGACAACGACCGTTCCGTCGAAGTTCCGCGTCTCGGACAGGTATTGCGCCGCGCCCAACAGCATCGCTGTATGGCCGTCGTGGCCGCAGGCATGCATTTTGCCCGGTACTTTCGAGGCATAGGCAACACCCGTCGCTTCGGCAATCGGCAGGGCATCCATATCGGCCCGCAGTCCGATCACCCGGCCCGAGCCATTGGTCCGCCCTTTGATCACCCCCACGACGCCGGTCCGCCCGATGCCTGTCGTCACCTCATCACAGCCAAAGGTCCGCAGCTTTTCGGCGACCATTGCGGCCGTCCGATGGGTGTCGAACATGAGTTCGGGGTTTTCGTGCATATCGCGCCGCCAGGCGGTGATCTCGGGCAAGAGTTCGGCGAAACGGTTTTTGATGGGCATGGATCTCTCCGGGGGATGGATGCGTCTGTGAACCTGTCCGATCATCAGCGCGGGGGCAAGGGACACCGCCCCTTAAACGACCCTTTGATCCGGGTTTTGCTCAGCCTTTGCGCGCACCAAAGCGGGACAGGCGAAAACTGCTCAGGTCATGACCGGGATCGGTCCCGCTGGCCAGCGCCGCGGCGATCCGGCCAAAGGCGGGTCCGATGCCAAAGCCATGCCCGCTCATCCCCGTGGCAATCGTCAGGCCGGGCAAGGCCGCCACGGTGTCGACCACCGGCAGGACATCGGGCATGGAGTCGATCATTCCGCCCCATGCGGCCCGGGCCTGGGGGGCGGGCAAAGTCGGGAAGGTCTGCGCAAACATTTTCAAAAGCTTGCTCACCAATCCCCGGCCCGGCCCGGGGTTAAGAACCCGCATCACCTCGAACGGCGACACCGCATCCTCTGACCAGCGGCGCGGTGTGCTCCAGGCGTCGGGATAGCCGCGGGGGGCGGCGGGGTAGAACCGGGTTCCCATCGGGTCGGCCAGCAGTTGCGGCAGATACTGCCCGAGGTTCCGGAAGGCATCCCGCCCGACGAACATGTCGTGGGTAAAGTCCGGGGCGATCGAGTATCCGCCATCCATGCGCCGCCGGAAGGCGAGCCGGGAATCGACCGCTCCGCCGGCAAAGACCTCCTCAATCGGCTCTGTGGCGACCACGGTCGCCCGGACCGATAGCTGCGGGATGTCGATCCCATGCCGGCGCAGCAACAAGGACGACCAGGCCCCACCCGCGACCACGACCGCCGGGGCTGCAATCCGGCCCGCCTCTGTCACCACCCCGGCGATACGCCCCGCCGCGATGTCGAGGCCGCGCACCGCGCAATCCTCGACAATGGTCAGCCCGTCACGCACCGCCGCACGGGCCAGGGCGGGCACCGCCAGCCAAGGCTCAGCCCGCATGTCCGAAGCGGTCCAGAGCCCGCTGCGCCAGTGGGTGGCAGCAAGCGGGATCAACCCGGCCACCTCGCCCGTGCTCAGAAGCCGCGAATCAAGGTCATAGGGCTGCGCTGAGGCCAACCAGTTTTCGTGAGCGGTGGTATGGGCGACGGTATTGGCCAGATACATCACCCCTGTCTGACGCAGGCCAAAATCCTCGCCGATCGTGGCCGCGATCTCGCGCCATTGGTGACCGGCCTCGATGGCGATGGGGATCTCGGATGGGTGGCGGCCTTGCACCCTGATCCAGCCCCAGTTGCGCGAAGACTGCTCGCCCGCCACGCGCCCCTTTTCGACCACCACCGCCCGTAAGCCTGCCTTGGCCAGATGCCATCCGGTCATCACCCCGATGATACCGCCCCCAACGACGACGACATCGGCGGTCGCAGGCGGCGGGTCTGGATAGGCGACAGGGGTTTGATCGGAAAAGGGAAAGGGGATCATGCCAAAAGACTTTCCAGCAGCCTCGCCATGAAAGCCTCGCCCGCCTCGAACTGCGCGATGCTGATGTATTCGTCAGCCTGATGGGCCTGAGCGATGTCACCGGGACCACAGATCGCGGCCGAAAACCCGCGCTGCTGGAATTGCCCGGCCTCGGTGCCATAACTGACCACATGGGCGCCATTGTCACCGGTCAACTGCCGCAACAACCGCTCGGCTGCGCCGTCGGCCTCGGGCACCAGCGGTGGCACACCGGCCCAGCGGTGGTAGCTGATCCCAGCCTCGGGGCGGACGGCCTGCATTTCGGTATTCAGTCTGGCAACCTCGGCCTCGAAGCGGGCCTGCCAGCCGGAGGGGGTTTCACCGGGCAGGACCCGGATTTCCAGCGCCATATGGCAATCGCCTGCGGTGATGTTCTTGGCCGTGCCACCGGCAATCTTGCCAATGTGGACGGTGGTCCAGGGCGGATCAAAGGCCGCACCTGCGGGGCCTGGCACCTTTGCCCGGTTCTCGGCGTTGCAAGCGGTTGCCCATTGGATCAGCTTGGCCGCCTCCATGATCGCGCTGACGCCCTGATGCATGAGCGAGGAATGCACTTCATAGCCCTTGGCATGGACGTCGTAGCCAGTGCTGCCCTTGTGGCCGGTCACTACCTTCATCATCGACGGCTCGCCCACGATGACCAGATCGGCCTTGGGCAGGCCATTGGCGAGCATGTGGTCGATCATCGGAGGGGCGCCAAGGCACCCGACCTCTTCGTCATAGCTGAGCGCCAGTTGCAGCGGGCGGGTCAGTGCCCTGCCCCGTGCCTCAACCATCGCGGCGATGGCCAGAGCGTCAAAACCCTTCATGTCACAGGCGCCCCGGCCATAAAGCCGTCCGTCCCGTTCGGTCACGCAAAAAGGGTCACTGGACCAGTTCTGCCCCTCGACAGGGACGACATCGGTATGGCCAGACAGAATGATCCCGCCCGGCAGATCAGGACCGACCTGAGCATAAAGGGCGGCCTTGATTCCATCGTCATTTGGAACCCGGACGGAGGTGATGCCGTGATCCGACAGGTATCCTTGGACAAAGTCGATCAGGTCCAGGTTGCTGTCCCGGCTGACCGTAGGAAAGGCGACAAGGCGGTCCATCAGGGCGCGGGCGGACAGGATTTGGGGCATGGAGGTCTCCGGCAGGACGCCCCATTACGCTAGTGCAGCATTCCGGCGGGCAACAGCCCCTTTACTCGCGCCAGTACTTGGCCACCCAGGGTGTGGGCCGGATATAATGTCGCAGATAGGTCAAAGGCGACTTGGGTCGGCCCTTGCGGAACAATCCGGCGAGATGCGCCAACGGCGTGTTTTGTGGGATCATGTCGCCATAGCGGCCCTCGATGGCGTGATAGGGCTCAAGATCGCCGGGAAAGATCACGATACGGGCGTCGGCGGGCAACCGCGGGGCCAGAACGTAGTTCAGGGGGAATGGCCAGCGGCAGTGACGCCGGAAGTGTCGCACCCAACCGCTGGGAAAGAACTTGATCCCCCCCGGGGCATTGCGGGTCACGTAGCGCTGTTCAAACCGGTAGGTGTCAGCCACGCCCTGCGGATCGGCGGCGAACTTTTCCTGCAACGGCAGCAAAGCCCCCACCGGAAAACGGAACACCGAGGTCTGGCCCATCTTCTCAAGCGGAGTGCTGGGGTTGCGCGACAGGATGACGTCTTCCGGCCCACCCTGGCTGAAAAAGCCGTCGAGGCTGCCGGTCACCACAAGGTCAAGGTCCATGAAAAGGACCGGCCCCTTCAGACTGCCAAGCGTTGGCCCCCAAAGGCGGGACTTAGGCCAGATACCCAAGGTGTTGGTCGGCCATTCAACCTCAAAATCGGGCAGATCCTCGCACAGAACCTCGGGCCGGATACCGGTCCGATTGTCGGTAAAGCAAGTAAAGGTGAAGGGCGGCGTGATGTTGCGCGACACCATTCCGTAAAGCCGGTTGATATAGGTCGGCCCGTACTTGGTGCCCCAGTTGATGCAGATCACCTGCTTTGGAATATCTGACATCGGTCGGCCCCTTGATCGGTTCGGCCCCGCGATACCGCAGTTGCAGGCACAGGGAAAGGCGGCAGACGGGCGAGGTCGCCCCCTGTTCCGGCTGCCCCTATTCCATCGCCTTGCGAATGCGGTGGACCATCCACCAGACCGCCAGAATTACGAGCGGTGTGGCCACAGCCGTCAGCACCGGCTTGCCGATATGCAGAGCATATTCAAGCGGGGCCGCCACATAGAGGACGAGGTTGACGGCATAGTAGCTGATCGCAACCACCGATAGTCCTTCGACGGTGCGCTGCAGGCGCAGTTGCAGGTCTGCCCGACGATCCAGGCTGCCCAGGATCTCCTGGTTCTGAGCGGACCGTTCGACATCGACACGGGTTCGCAGCAGCTCGGCGGCCCGGACCGCGCGGGCCGACATGGCGTGCAGACGGGCTTCTGTCGATTTGACCGTCCGCATGGCGGGGTCAAAGCGGCGCATCATGAATTCGGCAAAGGTCTGGCGACCCCCGAACCGCTCTTCGCGCAGGATCTCGATCCGCTGGTTGACGATAGTCTCATAGGCCCCCGTCGCGCCGAAACGAAAGCTCGATTCAGCAACCGTGTTCTCAAGCTCGGCCGAGATCGTCAGAAGCGATTGCAGCGTCGCGGCCGGATCGGTCATCGGACCGCACATGTCCTTGACCAAGGCCGCCAGGTTGACGTCCATCGCTGCCATGCGTGGATTTAGTTCGCGGGCGCGGGCAAGGCCCAGCATCGACATCGATTTGTAGGTTTCTATCTCACACAGGCGCTGCACCACGCGCCCGATGCGGCGGTCGCCCGTGGTCGGGCGGGCAAAGACGGCAAAGCGCAGATGACCCGTCGAATCGATGCGGAAATCGGCACCGATGATCAGGTCCCCATCCAGCACCCGGCTGATGGCAAGGCTTTCTGGGACAAACCATTGCTCCATCTTTTCCTTGATGCCGTCGTCTGTCTCCGCCTGTTCGATGCGGATCAGGGCCGAAGTGATCCGGGTGCCCGGAGCCTCGGCAAGCCAGTCTTCGGGAAAGACTGCAAAGGTGGCCGCATCGAACGGGTTTTGGGCCACACCCTCGCCAAAGATGGTGTAGGTCACAAATTCGGTATGGCTCTCCCATTTCAGCTGATGCCGACCGATCTGGCCCGAGTAATGGGTCGCGCCGGGTTGCGGGTGCTGGGCCCCGAAACGGTCGAGCAAGCGGATCAGATGGGCCCGGTCCAGTTCCCTGTCTCGGCCCGCCGCGTTCTCGGCAGGCTTGAGCGCAAGATAGGCCGCCCGCGCTGGCGCCTTGAGCGACGGAAACGGTCGGGCGTGCAATTCGTTGGCAAGCGCATAGCGCAGGGGATGGTCGGTTATAGGGCTCATCTCGGGGGGACCTCAGCGCTGTATCTTGTGCGCAAACTAATGGTCTTTGCCCGGCTGTAAACAGAAGAAACGTCGATTTTTGAAATGCTTAGCGGCGCACGACGGTATACCGTGCGCCGTATGAGGGCAGGCATTGGCCTAGATCACCACGACGGCCAGTGGTGGGAAGCCATTGAAACAGACCGAGGAATAGGTCGAAGTATAGGCTCCGGTGTTGCGGATAACGATCTTGTCGCCAGACTTCAGCGTCAAAGGCAGATGCATCGGGCGTTTCTCATAAAGCACATCGGCGCTATCGCAAGAGGGGCCCGCCATGATGCAGGGGCCGGTCGGATCGCTGTCGCGAGCGGTCTGAAACTCATAGCGGATCGCTTCGCCCTCGGTCTCGGCCAGGCCCGAAAAGCGGCCGATCGACAGATAGACCCAGCGGTGCATGTCCCGGTCGGACTTGCGGCTGACCAGCATCACCTCGGCCACGATGGCACCAGCCTCGGCCACAAGGCCGCGGCCCGGCTCTGCCATGATCTGGGGAATGTCGCCGAAATGCTCTTGCAGCTGCGCCATCACCCGCGCGGCATAAGAGGTCGGTGCTTCGATCGCTTCGCCATAAAAGGCCGGGAAACCCCCACCGATATTGAGAAGGGTCAGCGCATGCCCCGCCTCGCGGGCGGCATGCCATGTCTTGGCAAGCTCGGCCAGGGTCGGGCCCCACATGTCGGCGCGGCGGGTCTGCGAACCGACGTGGAAGGAAAAGCCGACGGGTGTCAGGCCAAGCTCTTTGGCGTAGTCCAGCAGGCGCAGCGCGGTGTCCTGATCGCAGCCGAACTTGCGGCTTAGCGGCCAATCGGCCTGAGACAGTTCGACGATCAGGCGGATGTAGACACTTGCACCTGGCGCATGTTCGGCGATCTTTTCCAGCTCTTCCTCGGCATCGGCTGAGAACAGGGTGATCCCGGCATGCCAGGCAAAGGCGATGTCCGACGCCCGCTTGACCGTGTTGCCAAAGGAAATCGTCTCAGGCCGGGCGCCAAGGGACAGGCACAACTCGATCTCGCCCCGAGAGGCGGCATCGAAATGCGAGCCAAGGGCGACCAACCGCTCAAGGATCTCACGGGCGGGGTTTGCCTTGACCGCGTAGTGGATGTCGGCATGGCCAAGGCCAGCTTTCAGCGCACCGTATTGGGTCTCCACCTGATCGACATCTATCACCAGCGTGGGCTGATCGAATTCATTGTCCGCAATGAAGGCATCCAGACGGGACGGTACAGAAGGGCGCGGCGCAGTTGCGCCGTTTACATGCAGTGTCATCGGTCATCTCCAGTAGACTCGGCCAGCTATGACCGCTCAGTTCCAAGGGAGACGTTACCGTCGCTGCATAAACGCGTGCCGGGTCGGGGTGTCACCCTTGATCGATGGGATCGTCCCAGCGTGGCCAGAGGCGCGTGCGTTGGCGTCTGAGCGGCGATTTGGGGCCAAACCGGATTCTAATCAAGAAGAAAATGCAGTCTTCCCGAAAATTGTTTTTGCGGGATGGACTGGGGGTCCTTTCAGGCGCTAGGCAAAGACATGGCGAAAGTTATCCTCTTTAGTAAACCATTTGACGTCCTCTCGCAATTCACCGACGCGCGCAGCCCGACGCCGCGGGCGACCCTTTCGGATTTCATAGACGTTCCGGGGGTTTACCCGGCAGGCCGTCTGGACCGGGACAGCGAAGGGCTGATGGTCCTGACCGATGATGGCCGCCTTCAGGCCCGCATCGCCGATCCGGCCCACAAGCAGCCCAAGACCTACCTTGTGCAGGTGGAAGGTGCGCCAACCGAGGCTGATCTGGTCCCCCTGCGCCAGGGCCTGACGCTGAACGACGGGCCCACCCTGCCCGCCAGGGCGCGGCTGATCGCGCCACCTGATCTGTGGCCCCGCACCCCGCCGGTGCGCTATCGCAAATCGGTCCCGGACACCTGGATCGAGGTTATTCTGCGCGAGGGCCGAAACCGTCAGGTCCGGCGGATGACTGCTGCCATCGGCTTTCCCACCCTGCGGCTGGTGCGCTGGCGGATCGGGGACTGGTCGCTGGACGGCATCGAACCGGGCACATGGCGCGATGCCTAAGCGGGCCGCCGCAAATGTGATTTGCCAGACTCCTGCACCGGCTTAGGATCTCCTCCAAGGCGGAACGGAAAGCCTTTGCAACAGGAGAACGCCGAATGACCCGGATGACCGCCAAGGACTTCGATCAGGAGCTGCTCGAGCTCTACGACTACTATGCCCACGGCAAGATCACCAAACGTGAGTTTCTGGACCGCGCAGGCAAATTCGCCGTCGGCGGCGTCACAGCCCTTGCCCTGCTCAACATGATGTCGCCCAATTACGCGCTGGCCCAGCAGGTCAACTTCAACGATGCAGACATCCTGCCCGAATACATCATGTACCCGTCGCCCAATGGCCATGGCGAGGTGCGCGGCTATCTGGTCAAGCCCGCCAACGCGACAGGCCCCCTGCCCGCCGTGCTGGTCGTGCACGAGAACCGGGGCCTGAACCCCTATATCGAGGATGTGGCACGCCGCCTTGCCAAGGCAGGCTTCATCGCCCTTGCCCCCGACGGCCTGACCTCGGTCGGCGGCTACCCCGGCAACGACGCCGAGGGGCGCGAGTTGCAGTCATCGGTCGACGGCACCAAGCTGATGAACGACTTTTTCGCCGGGTTCGAATTCCTGCTTGCCCATCCCGACAGCACCGGCAAAGTAGGGGCGACGGGCTTTTGCTATGGCGGCGGCGTGGTCAATGCGATTGCCGTGGCCTACCCCGAGCTAAGCGCAGGTGTGCCCTTCTATGGGCGCCAGGCCGCTGCGGCGGATGTGCCAAAGATCGCGGCACCCCTGCTGCTGCAATACGCGGGGCTCGACGACCGGATCAACGCAGGCTGGCCCGAGATGGAGGCCGCCCTGATCGCCAATAACAAGGTGTATGAGGCCCATATCTATCCGGATGTGAACCACGGTTTTCACAACGACAGCACACCGCGCTATGATGAGGCGGCGGCAGAACTGGCTTGGGACCGCACGCTGGCGTGGTTCAACACGTACCTGGCCTGACCCTCCGGCCTGGCAGCCCTGAATCGCCATAGTTGCCACGCCCTTGGCCCCGAAAGGAGCTGCCAGCCCGTGAGTGAGGGCCCATGGCAGACCCTGACGTTCGGATTGGGTTTCTCATCGTTGTCCCGAAGAAGGCTCCAAGGGGGGCCAATGACGAAGGGCCCGGCGTTTCCGCCGGGCCCCTTTTTTTGCGGCGATTGAGTGCCGACTGATCAGTTGATCTTGGGCAGCAACTCGTCCAGCGACTTCTTGGCGTCACCGTAGAACATGCGTGTGTTCTCTTTGAAGAACAGCGGGTTCTCGATGCCCGAATAGCCAGTGCCCTGCCCACGCTTGGACACAAAGACCTGCTTGGCCTTCCAGCACTCAAGCACCGGCATGCCAGCGATGGGGCTGTTGGGATCGTCCTGTGCGGCGGGGTTCACGATATCGTTCGACCCGATGACGATCGCCACGTCGGTCTTGGGGAAGTCCTCGTTGATCTCGTCCATTTCCAGCACGATGTCATAGGGCACCTTGGCCTCGGCCAGCAGCACGTTCATGTGGCCGGGCAGACGACCGGCGACCGGGTGGATCGCAAAGCGAACCTCCTTGCCGGCGGCACGCAGTTTGCGGGTCAGTTCGGCAACGGCCGACTGGGCCTGTGCGACGGCCATGCCATAGCCCGGGATGATGATGACGCTGTCGGCCTCGTTCAGCGCGGTGGCGACACCGTCGCTGTCGATGGCGATCTGCTCACCGTCGATGGCCATCTGTTCGCCCGCCGGGCCGCCAAAGCCGCCCAGAATGACGCTCACAAAGGACCGGTTCATCGCCTTACACATGATGTAGGACAGGATCGCACCGGACGAGCCGACAAGCGCACCGACCACGATCAGAAGATCGTTGCCAAGGCTGAAACCAATCGCCGCCGCAGCCCAGCCCGAATAGCTGTTCAGCATGGACACGACGACCGGCATGTCAGCCCCGCCGATGCCCATGATGAGGTGGTAGCCGATAAAGAGGGCGGCCAGCGTCATCAGGAACAGCGGGAAGAAACCGCCAGAGTTGAAGTACCAGATCAGGCAAACGAGAGAGAGAGCCGCCGCACCGGCATTCAGCATATGCCCGCCGGGCAGCTTCTTTGCGGCCGAATTCACCCGGCCTGCTAGCTTGCCATAGGCAATGACGGAACCGGTGAAGGTCACCGCACCGATGAAGATGCCAAGGAACAATTCAACGCGCAGGATGTTCAGCTCGACCGCCGACTTCTTGGCGATCAGCGCGCCGAAGGTGGCGAATTCCGACCCGTCAAAGCCAGAGGCCATGAGGGAAGTGACCCTCACTATCTCAAAATGTGCAATCAGACCGACGAGGACGGCGGCCAGACCGACAAGGCTGTGCATCGCGGCCACCAGCTCTGGCATCTGGGTCATCTGCACCCGTGTTGCCAGGATATAACCGATCACCCCGCCGCCGCCGATCAGGATGATCGACAAAAGCCACAGGCCCGAGCCCGGGCCGATCAGCGTCGCCGCGACGGCAAGCGCCATGCCGGCAATGCCGTACCATACAGCGCGCTTGGCGCTTTCCTGTCCCGACAAACCGCCAAGCGACAGGATGAACAGGATGGCCGCAACGACATAAGCCGCTGCTGTAAAACCGAATTCCATAATCCGAACTCCCTTACGACTTTTGGAACATGGCGAGCATGCGCCGTGTCACGAGGAAGCCGCCGAAAATGTTGATGCCCGTCATGAAGACCGCGAGGGCCGCCAGGATGACCACAAGTACAGAGCCCGATCCGATCTGGGTCAAAGCCCCCAGAATGATGATCGAGGAGATGGCGTTGGTCACGGCCATGAGGGGCGTGTGCAGCGAATGCGCGACCCCCCAGATAACCTGAAAGCCGACGAAAACCGCCAGAACGAACACGATAAAGTGCTGCATAAAGCTGGCCGGTGCGACCAAACCTACGGCCAAAAGCAGGACCGCGCCGACGACTAGAAGGGCCACCTGATTGCGGGTTTCGGTCTTGAAGGCGGCGACTTCCATCGCGCGCTTTTCTTCGGCGGTCAGTTCCTTGGGCTTGTCCTTCTTGGGGGCGGCCGCGATGGCCTGCACCTTTGGCGGCGGCGGCGGGAAGGTGATCTCGTTCTTGTAGGTGGCTGTCGCCCCCCGGATCACGTCGTCTTCCATGTTGTGGTTGACGACGCCGTCCTTGCCCGGTGTCAAATCCGCCATCATGTGACGGATGTTGTTGGAGTACAGGGTCGAGGCCTGTGCCGCCATCCGGCTGGGGAAGTCGGTATAACCGATGATGGTCACACCGTTATCGGTCACAACCTTTTCGTCCATGACGGTCAGATCGCAGTTGCCACCGCGTTCCGCCGCGAGGTCGATCACGACCGAACCGGGCTTCATCGCTTCGACCATATCCTTGGTCCAAAGCTTGGGTGCCGGGCGACCGGGGATCAGGGCCGTGGTGATGACGATGTCCATGTCCGGCGCGATTTCGCGAAACTTGGCAAGCTGCTTGGCCTGAAACTCGGGCGACGAGGGTGGGGCATAGCCGCCGGTTGCCGCGCCATCAGGCAATTCGCTGGCGTCGAATTCAAGGAACACGAACTCAGCACCCATCGATTCAATCTGCTCGGCCACTTCGGGGCGCACATCGAAGGCGTAGGTGATTGCACCCAGCGAGGTCGAGGTGCCGATAGCGGCAAGGCCTGCGACGCCTGCGCCGACAACCAGCACCTTGGCCGGGGGCACCTTGCCTGCAGCGGTAACCTGACCGGTGAAGAAGCGGCCAAAGTTGTTGCCTGCCTCGATCACGGCGCGGTAGCCCGCGATATTGGCCATAGACGACAGGGCGTCCATCTTCTGGGCCCGGCTGATGCGGGGCACCATGTCCATGGCGATGACCGCGGCGCCCTTGCTGGCGGCAAGCTTCATCAGCTCTTCGTTCTGGCCCGGCCAGAAGAAGGAGATGAGGGTTTGACCGTCCTGCAATCGTTTGGCTTCCGTCTCGGACGGCGGCCGGACCTTGACGACGACCTCAGCGGCCTTCCACAGGGCGGCTGCGGTCTTGACGACCTCAACACCGGCCTCCTTGTAAGCCGCGTCCGAGAAACCGGCCAGTTGCCCGGCCCCACTCTCGATGACGCAGGTATGCCCAAGCTTTTGCAGCTCCAGCGCCGAAGCGGGCGTCATCGCAACCCGGGCTTCGCCCTCAAAAATCTCTTTCGGTGCACCAATCTTCACGGGCAATTCCCCCTCGCAAGCCATCCGTTCAGGATGCATTATAGCGCGCAAGATAATTTCACAAGGCAAGCATGGGGCGGTTCATGCATGTGAGCGCTCACAGTTTCTGTGCGCTGATGCCCTAACGTCACCCTGACCGGATCAAACCCAGCGGCGCGTGGTTTGGGTGTAGCGGTGGAAGGCGACGCCAAATTTGGTCCGGAGCCGCGATTCTTCGGCCACGATGAACCGCTTTTCGATGATCCAGACGAAATTCGGCAAAATCGGCAAGGCCAGCGGTGCGTCGAACCTGAACATCAGGCCCAAAAGGACGAATGCATCGCCAAGGTAGATCGGGTTGCGGCTGCGTTTGAAGATGCCCGAGGTCACCAGATGGGCGGCCTCCATATGCGGGATGACTGTGGTGCGCCATTTGCGCATCTCGATCACCGCAAGAACCATCAAGACCAGCCCACCGCCCACCAGCAAACCGCCAGCAAGATCCTACCACGCCCCACCAAAAGACAGGGCGAACGGGTCAAGCTGACCGATCCACCATGTCAGCACGATGGCGGCAAACAGCCAGACGGGGGGAAGGTCGATCCATTTCATGGCGCCACCATGCCCTGCCCTGCCCCCCTTGTCACCGGTCAACTCAGCCGCCTAGCATGCGAAATACTGAAGGGGGAGCAGGATGGAGCATTCGGGACGCCACGCGCTTGTCACTGGCGGCGGAACCGGGATCGGGCTGGCCATCGCAACCGCATTGGCCAACGCTGGGGCCGAGGTGACGATCACCGGACGCCGGGCCGATGTGCTGAAGGCCGCAGCAGCTGCCACCCCCCGCCTGCACCCTGTCGCCGTAGACGTGACCGATGAAACCGCTCTGCGCGACGCTATCGCCCGCGCCGCAGAGGAACGAGGACCGGTGGCGATCTGCGTCGCGAATGCCGGTATCGCCGAAGGCGGGCGGTTTCGCGATGTCACCATGACTGACTGGCGACGCACGATGTCGACCAATCTTGATGGGGCCTTTGTGACGTTTCAGGTTGCTTTGGCCACACTCGGCAAGGCCGATTGGGGCAGGATGATTGCAGTGTCCTCGATCGCGGGGGTCCGGGGTCTGGCGGGGGCGGTGCCCTATACCGCCTCCAAACATGGGCTGATCGGGCTGATCCGGGCGCTGAGCGAAGAGCATATGGGACGTGCCGTGACCTTCAACGCACTCTGCCCCGGCTATGTCGACACCGACATCGTCACCCGCAACGCCGCAGCCATCGCCGCCCGACGCGGCATCCCCGAGGCCGCCGCTGCCGCCGACATGGCACGGGGCAACCGCCACCGCACCCTGTTGCAGGTGGACGAAGTGGCCGGAGCGGCGATGTGGCTTTGTTCGGACGCAGCCCGCAGCGTGAACGGCCAGACAATCCAGGTCGCAGGCGGTCAGGTCGCGTGATATCTCGTGACCATATCCAGCAGAAGTGACCCAAAGCCATGACCGATTTCGCCGCCACCAAAGCGCTGTTCCACCTGCCCGAAGGGATGATCTACCTTGATGGAAACTCACTCGGCCCGCTGCCATTGTCAGCCCCCGACAGGGTCGCCCGGACACTGGCGGCGGAATGGGGCGAGATGCTAATCACCGGCTGGAACAAGGCGGGATGGATGGCCCAACCGACCGAGATGGGGGACCGTGTCGGCCGCCTTGTCGGGGCAGAGCCGGGTCATGTCGTGCTGGGTGACACCCTGTCGATCAAGGTGTTTCAGGCTCTCGCTGCCGCTCTTGAAATGCGCCCTGGCCGCAAGGTGATCCTGTCGGACAGCGGCAATTTTCCGTCCGACCTGTACATGGCAGAAGGGCTGATCGCCGCCCTCAAGCAAGGGCATGAATTGCGGGTGGTCGCCCCCGAGGCGGTGGCAGAGGCGATAGACGGCGACGTCGCCGTCATGATGATCACCGAAGTGGATTACCGCACCGGCCGCCGTCACGACATGGCCGCTCTGACCCGCCGCGCCCATCAGGCCGGTGCGCTGGCGATCTGGGATCTTGCCCACTCGGCCGGGGCCTTTCCCGTCGATGTGGCGGAGGGCATGGCCGATTTCGCGGTGGGCTGCACCTACAAATACATCAACGGCGGCCCGGGCGCCCCCGCGTTCATTTATGTCGCCCCCCGCCATTCCGGGACGGTGAACCCCGCCTTGTCCGGCTGGCTGGGACACGAGGCCCCGTTTGCCTTTGACCCGTCCTACCGGCCCGGTCCGGGGATCGAACGGATGCGGGTCGGTACGCCACCCGTTCTGGGGCTGGCGGCCCTCGACGCAGCCCTCGACATCTGGGACAGCGTCGACATGGACGCCCTTCGCGCCCGGTCGCTTGAGCTGACAGACCGGTTCATCGCAGGGGTCGAGGCCGCCTGCCCCACCCTTAGGCTGGCTACCCCCCGTGACCACGCCTTGCGCGGCAGCCAGGTGTCCTTTCATTTTGCGGATGGCTACGCCGCCATGCAGGCGCTGATCGCGCGCGGCGTGATCGGGGACTTTCGCGCCCCGGACATCATGCGGTTCGGCTTTACCCCGCTTTACATCGACCTTGATGACGTGGACCGGGCTGTTGCCATAATTGCCGAGGTGATTGGAAAGGGCCTCTGGAATCGGCCCGAATACAAGACGCGCGCCCGCGTCACCTGATCGGGCAGAGACTCGCCGGAAGGCCACTCTTGCACAAGACTGCCCGCGATCTGGGTCAAACAACATTCGCTGTCTTCGTTTCGGGAGCAATAAGGCAATTGGCCACCCGATTGCCCTGCTTCCTCCCCTGTCGGACCTCAATTCAGCATAATTTTGCCGCGCCGCCGGACTAGACCCAAAAGGATAGTTTTGGCGCATTGGGATATTTTAGACCCCACGCCACCCTTCTAAGGTGGGCATTTGAATGGATTGCGGGGCCGGATTCTGGGCCATGGAGCTGCAAGGCAAAACAGGTTCGGAGCCTATCCGGACTTGCCGGTGCAGGCTGACCGCCCCCTTTCCTAAACTGGCGGGGTCTGGGCGATGAGCAATGGCACCGTCTCTGGAACCACAGGAAGCGACGTTATTGCTGCAGGCTTTGTCGACATCGACGGAGACCAGGTCGATGCCAATGACGCTTTGCTGCCCGGGGCCTTGGCCAATGACGACCTGATCGAGGCCGGCGCAGGCAACGACACTGTCGACGCCGGGGCTGGCCAGGACGAGATCTATGGAGACAGCGGCGACGACCGGTTGTCAGGCGGGGCCGAGAACGACTTGATCTACGGGGGGACAGGCTATGACCGGCTGTTTGGCGGGACCGGCCACGATACACTTTACGCAGGAACCGAGGATGACACCCTCGATGGCGGCGACGGCAATGACATCCTTTATGGAGGCGACGGCTACGACCAGATCGTAGGAGGGATTGGAGACGATACCGCCTACGGAGGGGACGGCAACGACCTGATCTACGGGCAGGTTGGCGCCGACAGCATCGAAGGCGGCGCGGGCAACGACACCCTTGATGGCGGTTCGGATGAGGACCAGATCGACGGCGGCATTGGCGACGACAACATCAACGGTGGCGAAGAAAACGACACGGTCCACGGTGGGGACGGCAATGATATCGTTGAGGGCGGCCAAGGCGACGACACAGTCTTTGGCGACGCCGGGAACGACACAATCACCATCGGCTCTGGCGACGACGAGATTTACGGCGGGGACGGCGACGACACCTTCCTTGTGACCAATGACCTGGGCGGTTTTGGAACCGACACCATCGACGGCGGCGACCTGGATGAGACGACGGGCGACGTGCTGGATGCAACGGCGCTGAACCAGGATATGCAGTTGTTCCTGAATTCCGGCGGCACGGGCGAGCTTTTGGATGGCCGCGCCGGGGTCACCTTCAGCGGCATCGAAAAGGTGCTGATGGGCGAAGGCTGGGATTACTTTGTCGGGTCGGACGAGGCAGACACCGTGTCGATGGGCGCCGGTGCAGACCATGTCATCGCAGGTCAGGGCGACGACATCATCGACCTTGGTGCGGCTGATGGCGACGAGGACACCTTGCAGATCGCCGATGGCGACGGTCACGACATCATAACCGGCTTTGAAGCGCCCATCGACAATGGCGATGGCACCTTTACCGGCCAAGACCGGATCGACGTTTACGACCTCACCGATGCCAATGGGGCCAAGCTGAACGCGCTGGACGTTGTCGTATCGGATGACGGGAACGGCAACGCCGTCCTGACCTTCCCCAACAGCGCTGCCATGACACTGATCGGCGTCGCGCCATCGCAGGTGTCAAGCCTAGCCGCCCTTGAGGCGATGGGCATCCCCCTCCCCAACTACGTGGTCGAAGGCACAGATGAGGCCGACGTCATCGATAGCACCTACCTCAGCGACTACGAAGGTGATGTGGTCGATGGCAATGATGCGGCGGACGGGTCCAATGACGACTCGATCGTCGGTTTCGAAGGTAACGACCGCATCTACGCGGGTGCTGGCGACGACATCGTGGGCAACGCCGACGACGAAGGGGGCGACGACAGCCTTTACGGCGGCGACGGGAACGACAGCCTGCACGGCGGCTCTGGCAACGACCGGGTCGATGGCGACGCAGGCGACGATACGCTGACCGGCGGCACCGGGCGGGATACCCTGCGCGGTGGTGACGGCAATGACCGCCTCATCATGGGCGACGGAGACGGCAACGACCTGATCTATGGTGGCGAAGATGCGGGCGGCGGCGATATCGACACCCTCGTGCTGCGGGCCGATGCCGAAACGGCTGGGGTCACCGTCACCCTCAGCGGAACAGAATCGGGCAGCTTTGACTTTGACGCAAGCGCGGCGCGCGGCTCCTTCTTTGGGATCGAAGCCTTTGAACTGACCGACTACGCCGACAGCTTTGACGCGACCAATGCCCTGATTGGCACCAGCGTTGCCACAGGCGCAGGCGACGACAGCATCCTGGGTGGCATGGGTGACGATACCCTCGATCTGGGCGCAGGGGCCGACACTGTCGACGCGGGAACCGGCAACGATACCATCGACCTTGGCTTTGACAGCGACAGCGACATCATCCGGCTGGATAACGGGGACGGACAGGACGTGATCCTGGGCTTTGCCAGTCCCATCGCGATGGGTGACGGAACCTATACGGCTGTCGATCTGCTTGATGTCTCGGCCCTGACCGATCTGGACGGTTCGCCCGTGAACACCCTGGACGTCATGGTTACAGCCGACGGCAATGGCGACGCCATCCTCTCCTTTCCGGCGGGCGAACAGTTGACGCTTGTCGGGGTGTCGGCCACCCTCATGTCCGACCCGGCAGCCCTTGCGGCCATCGGCATCCCGCAACTGGACTTTGAGGTCGAGGGGACGGATGCGGGAGAAATCCTTAACGCCGGCTATACAGGCGATCCCGAAGGCGACGTCATCGATGGCGCCGACGCCGAAGATGGATCGAACGACGACCTGATCCGGGCCGCAGGCGGGGCTGACCTTGTCTTTGCGGGCGATGGCGATGACATCGTTTATGGCGGAACCGGGGACGACACGCTTTTGGGCGGCGTTGGAAACGACCGCATCTTTGGCGAGGCCGACAACGATCTGCTGAATGGCGAGATCGGGGACGATACCGTATCGGGCGGTGACGGCGACGACGAGATCCACGGCGAGGCCGGAAATGACCGTCTGACCGGTGATGAAGGGTCAGACACGATCTATGGCGGCGACAACGACGACCTGATCTACAGCGATCTTCTGGACGGATCAGACGCCCCCGGCGGGGCCGACTGGGTCTACGGGGGCGATGGCAAGGATGTCATCTACGGCGGGGCGGGCGACGACAGCCTCTCGGGCGACGCGGGCGAGGATATTGTCTACGGCGGCGATGGCGCTGACTACGTCAACGGCCAGAACGACAACGACACCCTCTTTGGCGGCGCAGGCGAGGACCGGATCGAATCCGGTCAGGGCAACGATACGACCTATGGCGGCGAGGGCGACGATTCGTTGAACGGCGACCTTGGCAACGACATGGTCTTTGGCGGCGATGGCAACGACTATGTCCGCGGTTCGTTTGGCAATGACACCGTCTACGGCGGCCTTGGCGACGACTACGTCTGGGGCGGCTACGGCGACGACCTTCATGTGGTCGAGGACAACTTTGGCAATGACACCTACTTTGGCGACAGCGAAGCCGAGGATTATGGCGATACCCTTGACCTGTCCGCTGTCACCGCCGACCTGAGGGTCGACCTGACGGACGGGTACAACGAAGTCGGCAGCTTTACCGACGGCACCTCGACCGCGACCTTCTCGGAGATCGAGCATATCGTGCTTGGCGCAGGCCAGGACACGCTGGTGCTGGCCGACAACGGGGGCAGCGACACCGTCCAGGGCTTTACCGCGCCCACGTACAATGGCGACGGCACGTTCACCGGGAATGACCAGATCGATGTCACCGGGCTGACCCGCGACATGGGGCTGACCCAGATAAATGTGGGTGACATCGATGTATCCTCGAACGTGGATGGCTGGGCCGTCCTGACCTTTCCGGGCGGCGTCACCCTGACACTGCAAGGGGTCGCAGCGGCCGATATCGACAGTCCTGCAGCCCTTCACGCGATGGGCATTCCCTATTCAGACGGGGTGATCAGCGGCACGGCTGGCGGTGACCTGATCGACGAAAGCTATGCAGAGGACCCGGATGGCGACCAGATTGACGATGGCAACATCCGTCATATGGCGGCCAACGGACAAGACGACGTCATCGTAGCCGGCGACGGCGCCGACACCGTCTTTGGCGGGGCAGGCAACGACGAAGTGTCCGGCGGCGCCGCGGGTGACACGCTTTATGGCGGTCTTGGCGCGGATACACTGTCGGGCGACGCGGGCGACGACATCCTTCACGTGGCGCAAGGCGACACGGCCTACGGCGGCGCGGGCGACGACATCTTCATCCTCAACGACATGCTTGAAGTTGGCACGGGCGCGATCAGCATCGAAGGTGGCAACACCGGCGAAGGCACCGGAGACATCCTGAAACTGGGTCGGCTCGCCGATCTGGCAAGCCTCACGACCGTTGACGACGGAACGGGCAGCCTTTCGGGCAGCGTGACCCTTGATGACGGCTCCCTCCTCACCTTTTCCGAGATCGAAAGCATCATCTGCTTTGGCGCTGGTACCCAGATCGCCACCGCGCGAGGGTCGCGCTGCGTTGAGGATTTGCAGGTCGGCGATATGGTCGTGACCCGGGATCACGGGCTTCAACCGATTCGCTGGATCGGCACCCGGACGGTACCGGCCAAGGGCGACTTTGCCCCCATTCGCATCCGGCCCGGCGTCCTGAAAGGACAAGAGAACGACATCGTCGTCTCGCCCCAGCACCGCATGCTGTTTCAGGGCTACCGCTCGCAACTGCTGTTCGGCGAAAGCGAGGTTCTGGTCGCAGCCAAGCATCTGGTCGACGGCGTCGACGTCACGGTCGAACAGCAGGCCGAGATCACATATGTCCACATCCTGTTCGACATGCACGAGATCATCTTTGCCGAAGGGGCGGCATCCGAAAGCTTTCACCCCGGCGAGGTTGGCCTGTGCGCCGTCCACGGTGCCGCGCGGGAAGAGCTGTTCGCCCTGTTCCCCGATCTGCGCGGCATGCCGTCCACCTATGGCGGCACGGCCCGCCGCTGCCTGAAAAAGCACGAAGCGCTTTTGCTGGAATAGGCCCGCACCCGGCCTGTTTAGGCCCCCAGCGCTGCCCGGTAATCGCTGACCAGAAGGTGGGTCGGGGCCACATCCTCTTCGATCGTGGCAAATCGGCCAATCGGTTCGCGGAAGATGTTGTCGGTCTCGTCGTCATTCACGGTCGACACCTCACCGATCAGCACATCGCCCCCTTCGCCCCAAAAGGCGTGCCAGTCGCCCGGCATCAGGGTGACGCTTTCGCCGGGGGCCAGCTTGAGCTTGTCGCCCGGCCCATAGTCCCGCCGTATGCCATCACACCAGACGGTGCCCCCCTTGTCCTCGGCAAAGTGCCCGGCATCGTCGGACCCGAACAGTTCGATCACCAGCGTTGCCCCGCCCCGGTTGATGATGTCTTCGGCCTTGATGACGTGGGTGTGCATGGGTGACAGCTGATCCTGCTTTGAAATCAACAGCTTTTCGGCATAACACATGCCGCCCCCGCGTTGCAGGTCGGCCAGCCGGCCATTGCGCAGGGTGAACAGGAACAACCCCATCTCATCATAGCGCCCTGCCCCATAGTCAGAAATGTCCCAACCGCAGCGGGCGGAAATGATGTTCGCTGCCTCGGTTTTGCGGGCGACGAATTCCTCGGGCGTCCAATAGGCAAAGGGCGGAAGGACAAAGCCGTACTGACGGATCATGTCGTCCGCTTCGGCCATAATTGCGTTGATGCGAGAGCGTTTCATGAGGTCCTCTGGAGTAGTGTTCCAACGATCACCGGATGTCGCGTAATCGTTTACGGGCGACCATGCCAGCGCCGCGCCGGAATCTCAATCGGATTGTCAGGGTATAAGGGTGTCAGGCCGACAGTCGCGTCTGCTGGGTCAGCCGGCCCGCGGCCCAGGCCCGCGCCGCGTCCCCGAATGCGGTGAAAAGCGGACGGGACACCGGGTCCGTCGCTGCGTTCCATTCCGGATGCCATTGAACGGACAGGGTAAATCCGGGGGCGCCTTCGACATAGATCGCCTCTGGCGTGCCATCCGGGGCGGTGCCGTCGATGACGATCCGCTGGCCGGGGCGTTTGATGCCCTGCCCGTGCAGGGTGTTCGTCATCACCTCTTGCGCGCCCATCAGGCGGTGAAACGGCCCGCCCTCGATGAATGTCACCACGTGGCGAAGGGCAAATTTTTCCTCAAGCGTGCCGTCGGGCGGCATGCGGTGGTTGTCGCGGCCCGGCAGGTCCCGGATCTCTGGGTAGAGAGAGCCGCCCATGGCCACGTTGACCTCTTGGAAACCCCGGCAGACGCCAAAGACCGGTTGCCCCCGCTCAACACAGGCGCGCACCAATGGCAGGGCGATGGCATCGCGGTCCCGGTCAAAGGTGCCGTGGGCCGGTGTTTCAGCCTCTCCATACTCTTCGGGGTGCACATTCGGGCGACCGCCGGTCAGCAGGAACCCGTCACAGGCGTCCAGCAGTTCCGGGATCGAAACGATGGCGGGGTCGGACGGGATGATCAAAGGCAGACATCCCGCGGCCTGAGACACCGCGCAGGCGTTCATCGTACCGCTTGAATGGGCGGGATACTGGTCATTGATCAGGTGGCTGTTGCCGATGATGCCGATGACAGGCCGAGACATTGATGGTCCCCTTTTGTTACCCCCTCAATATAAGGGCCGAAGGGTGATGAAAAGGTGAGCCTGCGCAGAATTGCTGTGCAGTGATGCAAGTGACGCAAAAATGAGCAGAATGAGCGTGTCTCGGGATCGATATATGGCCGGATGGCGCTTTGAAGCCATCCGGTCAGAGGTCAGGCAAGGCCTGCCTCCTCAGGCCTCGCCCACCAGACCGGCCGCCTCGATCCCGGCAAGCCCGGCGATGGCATCGTTTTCCGAGGTATCGCCGGTCACGCCGACGGCCCCGATAACAGTGCCGCGCTTGTCCTTAAGAAGGATACCGCCCGGCACTGGCACAACCTTGCCGCCGAACACACCGTTTACGGCTGTTAGGAAATAGGCCTGGGTTTCGGCCCGGGCCATCTGGGCGGTCCCGCCGATGCCCAGCATGACCGAGCCATAGGCCTTGCCCTGGGCCACGCCAAAGCGGCCCGGGCTTGCCCCGTCCTCGCGTTCGAACCCCATGACATGGCCGCCAGCGTCCAGGACGATGACTGACAGCGGCTTGAGGTCCATCTCGCGGCCCTTGGCGAGGGTCTTGCGCAGGATGATGCGGGTCTTGGCGAGGGTCAGGGAGGCCATGGTCAGGTCCTTATGTTAAGGGCGTAAGGTGGGTCATGACCCACCTTACCTCAGGCAGCTTTGCGTTCCAGACGGCGGGCATGCAAGACCGGTTCGGTATAACCGGACGGCTGTTCGCGGCCCTTCAGCACGAGGTCACATGCCGCAGCAAAGGCGATCCCGTTAAAGCCCGGCGCCATCGGCACATAGGCAGGATCCCCTGCGTTCTGACGGTCCACCACCGCGGCCATCTTGCGCATTGTCGCCATCACCTGCTCGTAGTCGATGACGTCGTGATGCAGCCAGTTGGCCAGCGCCTGCGCTGAAATCCGGCAGGTGGCGCGGTCTTCCATCAGGCCCACGTCGTTGACGTCTGGCACCTTGGAACAGCCGATCCCCTGATCGATCCAGCGAACCACATAGCCCAGAATGCCCTGGGCGTTGTTCTCGATCTCTTGCTGGATCTGCTCGGGCGTCCAGCGGCGATAAGAGGCCAGCGGGATGTCCAGAACGGCCGTCACATAGGCACGGCGCCCGCCAGCGGCGAGCTTTCTTTGCACCGCAAACACGTCGATCTTGTGATAATGCAGCGCATGCAGGGTCGCGGCGGTCGGGCTTGGCACCCATGCGCAGTTCGCGCCGGCCTTTGGGTGTTCGATCTTCTGCTCGATCATGGCGGCCATCATATCGGGCATGGCCCACATGCCTTTGCCGATCTGGGCCTTGCCCGACAGGCCACACTCGAGACCGATATCGACGTTCTGGTTCTCATAGGCCGTGATCCAGCCCTTGCGCTTGATGAATTCCTTGCGGCTGAAGGGGCCAGCCTCCATCGAGGTGTGAATCTCGTCCCCCGTCCGGTCAAGAAATCCTGTGTTGATAAAGGCAACCCGGCTTTTGGCGGCCCGGATGCATTCCTTGAGGTTGACCGTCGTCCGCCGCTCTTCATCCATGATGCCCAGCTTGACGGTGTTCTGGGGCAGCCCCAACATCGCCTCGACCCGGGTAAAGGTCGCATCGGCAAAGGCCACTTCATCAGGACCATGCATCTTGGGCTTGACCACATAGACCGATCCGGTGACCGAATTGCCGCCTTCGCGCAGCAGGTCATGCTTGGCGATCAGGGTGGTGACGACGGCATCCATCAGCCCTTCAAAGACCTCGTGGCCCTCGGCATCCAGGATGGCGGGGTTGGTCATCAGGTGGCCGACATTGCGCACCAGCATCAGGGCCCGGCCCTTGATGGTCAGCGTGCTGCCGTCGGGCGCAGTATAGTCCCGGTCCGCCTCAAGCGAGCGGGTCATCTGCTTACCGCCCTTTTCAAAGGTGGCTTCGAGGTCGCCCTTCATCAGGCCAAGCCAGTTCGAATAGGCCTCGACCTTGTCCTCGGCATCGACGCAGGCGACCGAATCTTCGCAGTCCATGATGGCCGACACAGCACTTTCAAGGCGCACATCCGCCAGAAGCGCCCGGTCGCGCGACCCGATGGGGTGGGCCCGGTCAAAGACCAGTTCAACATGCAGGCCGTTGTTCACCAGCAAGATCGCGTCCGGGGCCCTTGGGTTACCCCGATAGCCCGCGAATTTGGAGGGGTCCTGCAGGGGCAGGTCATCCACCAGCAGGGCGCCGTTCTTGACCAAATACCGACGCACATCGCCGTGGCTTGCGCCCGCGATCGGGAAGGCCTCGTCGAGGAACACGCGCGCCCGTGCGACGACCCGCGCCCCGTGGCCCCGGTCGTAGGGGCCCTTGGGCGGCTGCACGCCCATGGCATCAGTACCGTAGAAGGCATCGTAAAAGCTGCCCCAACGGGCGTTTGCGGCGTTGATGGCGAACCGGGCGTTGGTGATCGGCACGACCAGCTGCGGGCCGGGAACCGACGCAATCTCGGGATCGACATTGGCTGTGTCGATCTGGAAGTCGGGTCCATCGGGCACGAGGTAGCCGATTTCCTGCAGAAACGCGAAATAGGCCTCGGGGTCGTGGGGCTGATCCCGACGGGCGATGTGCCAGGCGTCGATCTGGCCCTGAATCTCGTCCCGGCGGGCCAGAAGGGCGCGGTTGGTCGGGGTCATGTCGGTGAGGAGGGCAGCAAAGCCGTCCCAAAACGCCTCGGCTGTGACACCGGTTCCGGGCAGTGCCTGGGTTTCGATAAACTCAGCCAGAACGGGGGCCACCTGAAGCCCACTGCGGTCAAGACGGTCGGACATATGAAGTCTCCCTGATCATGTGCGCCAGCGCAAAATCCGCCGGCCTGCCTGATCGGCATGCGGGTGCATACCGGATTTGGTTTCCGCAATAGAACAGAGGTTTCCGATAGGCAACAGCGCGGTCATAAATTCTGACCAATTTTGACGCCAAATTTGCGGCCGACTAGCCCGGCCGCTGCATCCGGCATTTGTCCGAGCAATAGCGGACCTGATCCCAGACCTTTTCCCACTTCTTGCGCCAGACAAAGGGACGGCCACAGGTGGCGCAGGTCTTGCTGGGCAGTTCGGATTTTTTGCGCATCTTGGCCATGTTGGGGCAGTTAGAGTGCCAAAGCGACGCTGCAAGCCTGTGGAAGCGCGAATTGCGGATGTTGTGGCCGGGGGCAAGACTTCATAGGGTCCGGTGATCCAAGTGGCCCGCCACAGAAAGGTGCCTTCATGAAGGACGCAAGCCCGCTCACCACCCACCTGTCCGACTACGCCCCCCCGGCCAATCTGGTCGAGAGCGTGCACCTGACCTTTCATCTGGCCCCAACTGCGACCCGCGTCAAAAGCCGCATCGCGTTTCGCCCCAACCCCGAGGCGCGAGACAATCGGTTCTTCTTGCATGGCGAGGGGATGACCCTGATCTCTGCCCGCATCGACGGCGGCGCAGTAGACCCGACCGTCACTGCCGACGGTCTGACCTGCGCAGTCCCCGACGTCGCATTCGTCTGGGAGGCAGAGGTTGAGATTGATCCTGCCTCGAACACCAGCCTCGACGGGCTTTACATGTCCAAGGGCATGTATTGCACCCAGTGCGAGGCCGAGGGGTTTCGCAAGATCACCTACTACCCAGACCGTCCCGACGTGATGGGCGTCTTTACCGTCCGGATCGAAAGCGACCTGCCGGTGCTTTTGTCGAACGGCAACCCCCTTGGCAGTGGCGCAGGCTGGGCCGAATGGCACGACCCTTGGCCGAAACCGGCCTATCTGTTTGCACTTGTGGCCGGTGATCTTGTGGCCCACCCCGACCATTTCGTGACAGCGTCGGGACGCGACGTTGCGCTGAACATCTGGGTCCGTCCGGGGGACGAGGGCAAGTGTGCCTTCGGGATGGACGCCCTGAAACGGTCGATGGCCTGGGACGAAACCGTCTATGGCCGCGAATACGACTTAGACATTTTCAACATTGTAGCAGTCGATGACTTCAATATGGGGGCTATGGAGAACAAGGGCTTGAACATTTTCAACTCAAGCGCCGTTTTGTGTAGTTCCGAGACGTCGACCGACATGAACTTTGAACGGATCGAAGGGATCATCGCCCACGAGTATTTTCACAACTGGACCGGCAATCGGATCACCTGCCGCGACTGGTTCCAGCTTTGCCTGAAAGAGGGGCTGACGGTATTCCGCGATCAGCAGTTCACCGGCGACACCCGTGGCCATGCCGTCAAGCGGATCGACGATGCGCTGACCCTGCGCGCCTACCAGTTCCGCGAGGATGCAGGCCCCCTCGCCCATCCGGTCCGGCCCGAAAGCTTTGTCGAGATCAACAATTTCTACACCGCCACCGTCTATGAAAAGGGTGCCGAGATCATCGGCATGCTCAAGACCCTCGTGGGGGATGAGGCCTATGCCCGGGCGCTGACCCTTTATTTCGACCGCCACGATGGCGAGGCGGCGACGATCGAAGACTGGCTCAAGGTGTTCGAGGATACGACAGGCCGCGACCTGTCCCAGTTCAAACGCTGGTATGCGCAGGCCGGAACCCCGCGCCTGACCGTCACTGACAGCTACGAGGACGGGACCTATACCCTGCACCTCGCCCAGCACACGCCACCGACGCCCGGCCAGCCGGACAAGGCCCCTCTTGTGATCCCGGTCGCTGTCGGCCTGTTGAACCCCAACGGCGACGAGGTGGTGCCGACCACGGTGCTTGAGATGACGCAGGCCAGCCAAAGCTTTCGCTTTGAGGGGCTGGCAAGCCGCCCGGTTCCGTCAATCCTGCGCGGTTTCTCTGCACCGGTGATTCTGCAGCGCGATCAAACCGCCGAAGAGCGGGTGTTCTTGCTGGCCCATGACACCGACCCCTTCAATGCCTGGGAGGCCGGTCGCCAGCAAAGCCGCGAGGTTCTGGTGGCGATGATCGCGGACGGGGCACCCCCCGGAGCGGGGTATCTAGATGCCTTGAACCGGGCAGTGGCCGACGAGGGCCGTGATCCGGCGTTCCGCGCCCTGTTGCTGGCCCTGCCGTCAGAGGATGATCTGGCGCAGGCGCTGGCCGACCGGGGTCACACGCCCGACCCGGATCAAATCCGCACACAACGCGAGGCCTTGCGCCTGATGACGGCGCAGGCCTGCAATGCCACGCTGGCCGCACTTTATGACCGGCATCAGGTCCCCGGCCCGTTCACCCCAGACGCAGAGGACGCCGGCAAACGGTCGCTGACCAATGCGGCCCTGTCGCTGCTTAGCCTGATCGACGGCGGCGACCGCGCCCGCGCCCAGTTCGACGCCGCCGACAACATGACGCAACAGCTTGCCGCGCTGTCTGCGCTTGTTTCCAACGAGATCGGAGCCGAAGCGCTGGAGCGGTTTCACGATAAATGGCAGGCCGACCGGCTGGTCATGGACAAGTGGTTCGGCCTTCAGGTCGCCCTTGCCGCACCGGAATTCGCGGTGGATGAGGCGACCCGGCTGGCGGCACGTCCTGATTTCGACTGGAAAAACCCCAACCGGTTCCGGGCGGTCCTTGGGTCGCTGGCCGGGCACCAGTCGGGCTTTCATCGGGCGGACGGCGCAGGTTACGCCTTTCTGGCCGATTGGCTGATCCGGCTTGACCCGGTCAACCCGCAGACCGCCGCACGCATGACAAAGGCCTTTGAAACGCTTGGCCGCTGGGGCCCGGACCGGCAGGCCCTCATGCGCGACAGCCTGACGAGAATTGCCAAAACACCCGGCCTGTCGCGCGATACCGGCGAGATCGTCGGGCGGCTTTTGGGGTAACAGATGACAACTTTGGATAAGCCACCCCTTGCCGAGCGGATAGCAAAAGGGCACCGAACCCTTGCGGGAATCGATTTGAAGAGTGCAATGTCAAATAACTTTGATTTCAGCATGATCAATGGTGCAGCATGAGAGAGCGGATCGACCCCCTGATTGCGGAACGCGCCCCATGGCTGTTTCGAAAGACTCCCCTGATAAGGCCCATCCGTGGCGCCCTTAACCATTTCCTGTCTTATGATCGGACGGTCGAGCTTGCCGAACAGTTCGAAAACTCGAACACAGCGGAGGTCATGGGCACGATGGGCGAGATGCTGGCCAAGGATGTAACCGTCACAGGCCTGTCCCGCATCCCCCGTCACGGCCCGGCGATGATCGTCTGCAACCACCCGACGGGTATCGCTGATGGCATCATTCTTTGGCACCTGTTGTCCAAGATCCGTCCCGACATATATTTTTACGCCAACCGGGACATCCTGCGCATCATGCCCCAGCTTGAGGACATGGTCGCCCCGGTCGAGTGGCGCAAGGAATTGCGCAGCCATAGCAAGACCCGCGAAACCATGGCCTTCACCCGCAAGGCTGTGGAAGAGGGCCGGCTCGGCGTCATCTTTCCATCGGGGCGTCTGGCCAAACGTCGCGGCCTGCGGCTTTACGAACGGCCCTGGATGGCCTCGGCGGCGATGCTGGCCCGCAAGTTCGAGATGCCGGTGATCCCGGTCAACATCCGGGCCCGGAATTCGGTGATCTTCTACCTCTTTGACCTGATCCACCCGACCCTGCGCGACATCACCCTGTTTCACGAGACGCTGAACAAATCGACCCAACCCTATGTCGTTACAGTGGGTGACACGATTTCACCGGCCTCTTTGCCGGTGTCGTCCGAGGAGGGCATCGAAATGCTGCGCAAGGCGACCCTTGCTCTTGGTGGGCGCGATGCGCCGACGGTCAGCCTTGTTCGCGCCACGCGCCGACCTCTTCTGCGGTTTTAGGATCGGCCTCAGCTTGGTCCCCGGCGTAGTGCGCTCTGCCTACTCGGGCCGCGAATGGGGCCTGTGTGGGACGGGACGCACATAGTTCGACGTGCTGATCGTCTCGCGCTGTCCCGACAAACGCATGGGGCGGGCCGGGGGCCTTGGGGCCAAAGCAAGGGCTGTCTGGACCTGACAATAGCTTTGACGCCGGGTCCATTCGGCCATCTCTTGGCGTTTTGCCCGGCTCGTCATCGGGCCCCAATCGGCGGCAATTCCCCGCCACCGCCCATCGTTCACCGCAACAGCCCGGTCTCGAGACACGGTGACATTCATGATTCGGGCCGCACAACTAAGATTGTCTTCCGGATCGGTCAGCGCTGCCCCCGTTCGCGCCCGGCAGGAATAGCCGCGCGCAGTCGGCGGATAGATCTGCATCAGGCCAAACCACTGGTTGCCACCACCAACCGCGTCGGGCCGGTGCCGGCTTTCGTGCCATGCAAGGGCCGACATCATTCCGACCCAGAAAGCCCGCCGCATTTGAGGTGGATTGGTTGCGTAGCCGGGACACCAGGTGGCTATGTCGCGCGGCACAATGTCGACGATGCCCGGGGCATTGGTCGCCAGTGCCGTCATGGCGGCCTGGGTCCACAGCGCTCCATCAGGCTGGCTGTCCCAGCGGGCGGCAGGCCGAAAGATCCGTCGGCTGACAGGTCGAACAGTCGCACCTGTCTGGACCTCGACCGGATACCGCAGCATGTGGGCTGGGCGGGGTTCAGGGCGGAAGCCAGCAAGCTCTGGCAGCGCGCCAAAGACATCCTCGCCGGACAGCGTGGTACCCGCTTTCAGCGGCTCGGACTGCGGATTGGCCACTCGGACCTGGGCACTTAGAGGCGCGCCCATTCCGACGATCACGGCCAAAATCCCCCCCAGGATGGTCTGTGACGCGCGCATGGCCCACACAATGCCCCGGAACCAGTCATCGACACAAGATAATAGTTTAATTTAAAAACATATACTTACAGCATAAAGCTGAGGCGACGCCTTAACTGCGCCTGCGAACCGGGTCCGAACAATAGGACTGGTTGCGCGTCCAGGCGGCCATTTCCGCCCGATGTGAGGGGTTCAGGAACGGCGCCCAATCAGCGGCAAGCCCCGACCGGCCAGAGGCCACGACGCCATCGCGTGGTACGGTGGAGGCGGCGATCCTGACCGCACAGGCCAGGTTCTCGGCCCCGTCCTTCAGCGCGTCGCCGGTGCTGGCATCACAGCCATAGCCGCGTGCCGTGCCGGGCGAGATCTGGACAAGGCCGAACCACTGTCCGCCGCCGCCGACTGCCTGCGGGTTCCAGGTGCTTTCGTATTTCGCCAGAGAGGACAGAAGTCCCGCCCAGAAGGCGGCCCGCTGTTCGGGATCGGCCGCGATGTAATCGGGGCACCAAGTGTCGATGTCTTGCGGTTCCAGCGTCAGAAGGGGCAACCCTTCTTCGCTCAGGGCCCGAAGCGTCGCTTCGGTCCAGACATCTGCCTCGGGGCGGTGATCCCATTGCATGACCGGCAGGGCGGCGGGTCCTGCATCAAGGTTTCCATTGCCCAACATGGTGCAGGCAGGCGTCAGCGTAAGGGCGACCAGACCGAAGGCACGAACAATCATTGATACTACTCTATGGTGGATGTTGACCATGATCTGCCTCCATTTTTCAGTTCCGTCCAGACAGGCCCCCCCGGCCTCGGCCAAATCCTGCTGAAACGGGGGATACCCGCGCAGCGCCCTGCTGGCCGTTTCTCTCCGCCACCCCGGCACAAGATTGCTTGAAGCGGGCGGGTCTTGGCCCTAGACAGAGGCCGCACAAACGAGGAGCCGACCGATGCTGGACCTGACCTACGAGGCCCCCAAACCCAAGGTGATCGCCGGAGCAACCGGGGACTGGGAACTTGTCATTGGCCTTGAGGTGCACGCCCAGGTCGCAACGGCGGCCAAGCTGTTTTCCGGCGCCTCGACCCTGTTTGGCGCTGAACCAAACTCAAACGTTGCCTTCGTGGACGCCGGCATGCCCGGCATGCTTCCCGTCATCAACGAGGGCTGCGTGGCGCAAGCCGTGCGCACGGGCCTCGGCCTCAAGGCACAGATCAACCTACGCAGCGCCTTTGACCGCAAGAACTACTTTTACCCCGACCTGCCGCAAGGCTATCAGATTTCGCAGCTGTACCATCCCATCGTTGGCGAAGGCGAAGTCATCGTGGACATGGCCCCCGGCATCGCCCGCCGCGTCCGGATCGAACGTATTCACCTTGAGCAGGACGCCGGCAAATCGATCCACGATATGGACCCCACCATGTCCTTCGTCGATCTCAACCGTACCGGGGTCGCCCTGATGGAGATCGTGTCCCGCCCCGATATCCGTGGCCCCGAAGAGGCCGCCGCCTATGTGCTGAAGCTGCGCCAGATCATGCGCTACCTCGGCACCTGCGATGGCAACATGCAAAACGGCAACCTGCGCGCCGACGTCAACGTGTCGGTCTGCCGTCCCGGTGATTACGAGCGGTATCAGGAGACCCAGGACTTCAGCCACCTTGGCACGCGCTGCGAGATCAAGAACATGAACTCCATGCGCTTTATCCAGCTGGCCATCGATCATGAGGCCCGCCGCCAGATCGCCATTCTTGAGGATGGCGGAGCAATCGTGCAGGAAACCCGGCTATACGACGTCGAAAAGGGCGAGACGCGGTCGATGCGCTCCAAGGAAGAGGCGCATGATTACCGCTACTTCCCCGATCCCGACCTCTTGCCGCTTGAGATTGAGCAGGGCTGGGTCGACGACATCGAAGCATCACTGCCCGAACTGCCCGACGCCAAGAAAGCCCGGTTTGTCAGCGCCTTTGGCCTGAGCGAGTATGACGCCAGCGTCCTGACCGCCGAGGCCGAGAATGCCGCCTATTTCGAAGAGGTGGCCCGCGGCAACGACGGCAAGCTTGCCGCCAACTGGGTCATCAACGAACTGTTCGGCCGCCTCAAGAAGGAAGGCCATGACATCACCGAAAGCCCGGTCACCCCGGCGCAGCTGGGCGGTATCGTCCAGTTGATCACCAAGGGCGACATCAGCGGCAAGATCGCCAAGGACCTGTTCGAGATCGTCTACACCGAAGGCGGCGACCCGGCCGAGATCGTCGAGGCCCGCGGCATGCGTCAGGTCACCGACACTGGGGCCATCGAGGCCGCCGTGGACGATGTTATCGCAGCCAACCCCGCCCAGGTGGAAAAGGCGCAGGCCAACCCCAAACTGGCAGGCTGGTTCGTGGGCCAAGTGATGAAGGCCACCGGTGGCAAGGCCAATCCGGCGGCTGTGAATGCCCTTGTGATGGCAAAGCTGGGCCTTTGACGTTTGGCCGCGCCAGAGCTTGTGGAGGGCGCGCTTTCGGAGGGCGCGCTTTTGATCCGCAATGAGCGGATCAAGCTATTTGCAGGTTTTCTGAACGCCCTCGGGCTGGGCCTCATCGGCTTTGCCGTTCTGCGCCCGGTGACCGAGACGTTTCAACTTGTCGGCATCGCAGCCGCGGTCTGGGGCCTTGCAGGACTGCTATTACACGGCGAAGCGCTATATATATTGGGACAGTTGCGGTCAGACGAGCCGCCGTTACGACCCTAAGGAGAGATGCCATGACTGCTTTGCAATTCGCCATCCCCCTCCTCGCCCTCAGCCTGGCCGCTGTCGGCATGGCCTACTTTCGCCATACAGCACGCGTCATCGACGACGCCCGCGCCCGCCAGAACCATCCAAAATAAAAGGGCGTATGCCCGGCCAGTGTTTTCGATGATCGGCCAGGGCCGCAAAACGGTGCTGCCGACAAACCACCCGCTTGGACTTGGTCACCGCAGTTGCTAGACTAGCGGCTTATCAAGGGTGGAGTTCAAGATGGGACAGTTCGAATACAAGGTGGTTCCGGCCCCCAAGCGCGGCGTAAAGGCGCGGGGGGTGAAAGGAACCGAAGAACAGTTCGCCCACGCCCTGACCCTTTTGATGAACGAGGCAGCAGCAGAGGGTTGGGAATACCAGCGCACCGACACCCTGCCCTGCGAAGAACGCAAGGGCCTGACGGGCAAGACCACGGTTTATCAGAACATGCTCGTGTTCCGCAGAACCCTGACCGAGGCAAGGCCGCAGGACGACGCGACGACGCCTGCCTTGCTGACCGCGCCGCCCGCAGAGCCCGAGCATCGCGTCGCCGCGCCAGATGTCCGGGCGCCGGAACCGTCGTCAGAAGCCCCGGCCATCGCCATGCCAGAGGCGTCGGACGAGGCACCTTCCATCCCTGCCCCGGACCCGCGCGTCGCGGCCAGCCTCACACGTTAGTGCGACCGGCTCGCGCGCTTCTTCAGGCCTGAACCTCAAGTGCGAGGGCGTGCAAGCGGCCAATCACCTCTGGCCCCAAAGCTTTGTGAATCGCCCGGTGCCGATCAATCCGGCTAAGCGGCACGAGGTCTGCCGCCGCAATAACGACCCGCCAATGGCTTTCTCCGGATCCGTCGTCACCGGCGTGTCCGCTGTGTTTGGCACTCTCATTGATCACTTCGAGCACCGTCGGCTGAAAAGCCCCCTCCAATCGGTCCCGAATCTCCTGCGCAAGTCCCATTATTTTTTCATTACCCCTTCTATCTGACGCTGCCCGGCTTAAACTCATGCGTCCGAGTCGGAAAGGTGAGGCATATGGCAAAGAGCGACCCATTTGGATTTGACATTTCGGTGTCGGCTTCAAAAAAGAAGAACCCTCGTGGCCGGCGTGGCATGTCCGGGGCCTTTGAGACCTCTACCCGGGAATGCGATCACCCCGGCTGCGCCGAGTCTGGCAAGTATCGGGCGCCGAAATCCCCGGATATTCTCGACGACTACTTCTGGTTCTGTAAGGATCATGTCCGCGAGTATAACCTGAAGTGGAACTTCTTCGACGGTGCCTCTGAACAGGAATACCTCGAGCAGGTCGACAAGGACCGGGTGTGGGAGCGGGAAACCAAGCCTTTCAAGAAATCCGACGAACAGCGCGCCTGGGCTCGGCTTGGGGTTGATGACCCGCATCAAGTGCTGGGCGAGAACGCGACCCGCAATCCCGGCAAATCCGTCACCGGAACCCGCAAGCTCCCCCCGACCGAGCGGCGGGCCGTCGAGATCCTTGAGGCCAAGGATCATTGGACAAAGCCCGAGATTCGCCGCGCCTACAAGTCACTGATCAAGGTACTGCACCCCGACATGAACGGAGGCGATCGGTCACAGGAAGATCAGCTTGCCGAGGTTGTCTGGGCCTGGGACCAGATCAAAACGAGCCGGAACTTCAGGGACGAAGGCTGATCCGCGTCAGCAAACCGGCAAAGATGTCCGAAATCGGGGTCGGCATGGAGGCCCCGAAGATGCTGTCCCGCTCGGCGTGCCATAGCCTCATCATGAAATGGACGAGGATCAGATTGGCGAACCAAAGCAGCGCCGTGAACGGCGACCCGACAAAAACGACGAACATCGCGAACGGCCCGAACATCGTTCCGTAAAGCGGCAGAGCCAGTGTCCCGGCGATGATCGCTCCGAGAAAACTGGCGCCAAGAATGCCCAGGGCGGGATCACGCAAACCGGGACGACCGAGGCGATCGCGGGTCATCCGCAGGGCCAGCATTGCGCCCAGGGCACCCGATGCCAGTATCCAGATTTCATACAAGCTCAGGCCACGGCGAAAAATCTCTTCTTCGCCCAGACGAAAGACAACAAGAAGCGCCACGACCGCGCCGAACGCACCGGTCGTGATGTAGCTGACGATCATGCGCCGCTCACCTTGGGTAAAGTCAGGACCGAGCAATGTCATCGAGCGCATAGGGAACTCCTGTCATCTTCAATGAGGCCCGTATGATTGCCCGGTCCGACGACATTATGGCAATCAAGCGTCAAGATTATGGCAAAATGAACACACTTGGCACCAATCCCTCGCCGCGACCCTGATTGTTGCAAGCGCATGGACATTCAAAGGGACCGGCCATTTGAAACAGGCGACATTAAGGCAAAATCGGGCATTCTCACGAATCCGTTGCCCGGTCAGGGAAGGTCTCGTTCTGGTCGCAGACTCACCCTGCCGGCTCACCCCACCACATCGCACGCCAGATGACCTTGCCCGATCACTGGGCGGCACCGGTCAAACCTGCGCTCGGGCCGGGCAAGTCCGGCAAGATGACGCCTGATGCTCTTGCCCTTGAACCCGACCGGCATATGCTCCACTACGGATGCGCGGCCCGGGGGGCTGCGGACGCGCGTGAAAGGACAGGGCGATGGCCGACGGGAACACCAATATGACAGAGAAACCCACCGAAGAGATCTCGGTCCGGGACGTGTTCGGCATTGATACCGACATGAAGGTCAAAGGCTTTGCCGACCGGTCTGATCGGGTGCCCGAGATCGATCCCACCTACAAGTTCGACCCTGATACAACCCTGGCCATCCTTGCAGGCTTTTCCCACAATCGTCGGGTCATGGTCCAAGGCTATCACGGCACAGGCAAATCGACCCATATCGAACAGGTCGCCGCGCGACTGAACTGGCCTGCGGTGCGGGTCAACCTCGATAGCCACATCAGCCGGATTGACCTGATCGGCAAGGACGCGATCAAGCTGCGCGACGGCAAGCAGGTCACCGAATTCCACGAAGGCATCCTGCCCTGGGCCCTGCGCAATCCGGTGGCGATCGTGTTCGACGAATACGATGCGGGCCGTGCCGACGTCATGTTCGTCATCCAGCGGGTTTTGGAGCATGATGGCAAACTGACCCTGATGGATCAGAATGAGATCATTACGCCGCACCCCTATTTCCGCCTCTTTGCGACAGCCAACACCGTGGGTCTGGGCGACACGACCGGCCTGTACCACGGCACCCAGCAGATCAACCAGGCACAGATGGACCGTTGGTCGCTGGTCGCGACGCTGAACTACCTGTCGCATGACGCGGAATCGGCGATCGTCCTGTCCAAGGCCCCGCATTACAACACCGAGAAGGGCCGCAAGCAGATCAGCCAGATGGTGACCGTGGCCGACCTGACCCGGACCGCCTTTATGAATGGCGACCTGTCCACGGTGATGAGCCCCCGGACAGTGATCAACTGGGCCCAGAACGCCGAGATCTTCCGGAACGTGGGCTATGCCTTCCGCCTGTCCTTCCTCAACAAATGCGATGAGCTGGAGCGGCAGACGGTCGCCGAGTTCTACCAGCGCTGCTTTGCCGAGGAACTTCCCGAAAGTGCGGCAAGCACCGCGATGAAGTGAGCCGCTGGTAAGGTGGGTCCAGACCCACCTTACGCAGACACCGAAAACAAAAGGGCCCCGATACACCTCGTATCGGGGCCCTTCTTGTAAGGTGGGTCAAGACCCACCTTACCTTAGGCTGCTTTGGCAAGATCCTCGCTGCGGGCCGCCATGGTCGCCTTGGCCCACCAGACCACATCATCAAGCGTCGCTTTGGCGGCGGGCAGGATATGATCTTCGATGGTCTCAATCTCGGCATTGCCCCCCATGGGGTGGACAGCAAAGAAGTCAGCCATGCCGAGGTGTACGGCGTTGCGGGTGGGCACCATCTGAAGCTCTACCGCGATGGTCCGCAGATGCTCGAGCGCGCGCGTTCCACCGACTGACCCATAGGCAATGGCGGACATCGGCTTGTGGTTCCACTCTACATAGGCCTGGTCCAGCGCGTTCTTCAGCGCCCCGGTGATCGACCGGTTGTATTCAGCAACGACAAAGATGAAACCGTCGAACTCGGCCAGTTTGGTCTGCCAGGCCACAGCGGCGGGGTCGGCAGAGGGCATCCAGAGGTTCGACGCCATTTCGTTGAACAACGGCAGGTCAAAGTCGCGCAGGTCGACCAGTTCGACCTCCATGTCGTCGCGGGCCTGAGCCTGCTTGAGCATCCATTGCGCCGGCTTGTCGGCAAAGCGGGTTTCGCGGGTCGACCCGATGATAAGGGCGATCTTGGGCTTATGCTGTGTCATTTCGGAACACCTTTCCTGGGTTGATCTGACCCATTACCTGTGCCTTGCGCCCTGTCTCTGCAACGCAGCAAAGCGCAGGTCCACTGTGCGAAAATGAGCAAATGTCCGCATGGTCAATTCTCAACAGCCGTGTCGCCCGCTCTTGCCCCCGGCCGATCCCGGTGCTTTATCTCGTTTCATGAAAAGCCCCATCGACAACCCCGCAGATCCGTTCAAGAAGGCCCTCGCCGAGGCGACCAAGGTCATGGCCAACGACCATGAGCTGACGGTCACCTATTCGGTCGACCCGCCCGGCCAGACCGCCGATATGGTCCGCCTGCCTCAGGTCAGTCGTCGGATGACACGGGACGAGGTTCTTCTGGCCCGCGGCACGGCTGACGCCTTTGCCCTGCGCCACCGCTATCACGACCCCAAGGTCGCCGCCCGCTACATGCCCCAGGGCCAGATGGCCCGCGACCTTTACGACGCGATGGAGACCGCCCGGATCGAGGCAGTCGGCGCCCAGCACATGCCCGGAACCGCCGGAAACATTGATGCCAAGATCGGCAACGAGGCCCGCCGCAAGGGCTACGACCAGATCCGTCAGGCCTCTGATGCACCGCTAAGCGTGGCGGCAGGCTACCTTGTCCGCCATCTTGCCACCGGTCGTGACCTGCCTCCGGGGGCGGACAATGTCATGAACCTCTGGCGCGGCTTCATCGAGGATCATTGCGGCGATCGCCTGGGCGACCTGTCCGAAATCCTGTCCGATCAAAAGGCCTTTGCCCGCCTCGCCCGCGATATCATCAAGGACCTCGGCTACGGCGATCAGCTGGGCGATGATCCGGATGATCAGGACCAGGATCAGGAAGACGAGGCCGAAGACGGCTCTGACGATCAGGAAGAACAGGAGTCGACCGGCGAGGACGAAAGCGAAAGCGAAGAGGCCGAAGCCTCGCCCGAGCAGACCCAAGACGACCAGCAGGACCCAAGCCAGGCCCAGGTGTCGATGGACGAGCAGGCCGATGCGGAAAACGCCGAAGAAACCGAGATGCCCGAGGGCGAAGCCCCGCTCGAACCACCGGCCCCGCAGCCCATTTCCGCCGCCGATCCGAACTACAAGGTGTTCAAGACCGAGTTTGACGAAGAGATTGGGGCCGAAGAACTTGCCGAGGCCGCCGAACTCGAGCGTCTGCGCGCCTATCTGGACCAGCAGCTGGAACCCCTGAAGGGGGCCGTCAGCCGACTGGCAAACAAGCTGCAGCGCCGCCTTCAGGCCCAGCAGTCCCGTTCGTGGGAGTTTGACCTTGAGGAAGGCATGCTGGACGCCGGTCGCCTCGCCCGTGTGGTGGCGAACCCGACCACCCCTCTGAGCTTCAAGATCGAGAAGGATACCGAGTTCCGCGATACCTGCGTGACCCTTCTTCTGGACAACTCCGGCTCCATGCGCGGCCGCCCGATCTCGATCGCGGCGATATGTGCTGATGTGCTGGCGCGCACGCTGGAACGCTGCCAGGTCAAGGTTGAGATCCTTGGCTTTACCACCCGCGCCTGGAAGGGCGGGAACAGCCGCGAGAAGTGGCTGGCCGAGGGACGTCCGGCCCAGCCCGGCCGTCTGAACGACCTCCGCCACATCATCTACAAGTCGGCCGACGCCCCCTGGCGCCGCGCCCGCCCGAACCTGGGCCTGATGATGAAGGAAGGCCTGTTGAAGGAGAACATCGACGGCGAGGCCCTGGAATGGGCCCATCGCCGCATGATGAACCGTCCCGAGGCCCGCAAGATCCTTATGGTCATCTCCGACGGTGCCCCGGTGGATGATTCCACTCTGAGCGTGAACCCGGCCAACTACCTCGAAAAGCATCTGCGCGATGTCATCGCCATGGTCGAACGCCGCAAGGCGGTGGAGCTGATTGCCGTGGGCATTGGCCATGACGTGACCCGCTATTACGACCGGGCCGTGACCATCACCGATGTCGACCAGCTGGCCGGGGCGATGACCGAACAGTTGGCGGGCCTGTTTGACAGCGACCCGCGTAAACGCGCCCGTGTGCTGGGCATGCGCAAAGTGTCCTGAGGACGGGACAGGTTGCACGGCCGGAGCCTCCGGCGGGGATATTTTTGATCCGAAGAAGCAAGGGACAGTGCGATGTTTCAGACCTTTGAGGTGTCCAGCCGTCCCGAGCAGGGCCCACCACGCCTGAAGGCTTTGCGCGGTGCCATGGGTGCGGCTGGTGTCGATGCTGTCGTGGTGCCACGCGAGGATGCGTTTCAAGGCGAATATGTTGCCCCCTGCGATGAACGCCTGGCCTGGCTGACCGGCTTTACCGGGTCGGCGGGGTTTTGTGTGGTGACGCCTGCCAAGGCGGCGGTCTTTGTGGATGGCCGCTACCGGGTTCAGGTCCGCACTCAGGTGGCGCCGGAGTTTACCCCGGTCAACTGGCCAGAGACCAAGCTGGCCGACTGGCTGGTCGATACCCTGCCCGCAGGTTCGGTCGTGGCACTGGACCCATGGCTTCACACCGTCAAGGCTGTGGCGGATCTTGAGGTTAAGCTGGGCCCTGCGGGCCTTGTCCTGCGTCTGGCCCCTAATCTTGTCGACGACTTGTGGGAGGATCGCCCTGCCCCGCCTGCGGCCCCCTTTACAGCCTATCCGCTGGATCTTGCAGGTGAGGCCCATGCCAGCAAACGCGCGCGCCTGGCCGAGGCGCTGCGCCGCGACGGCCAGACGGCCGCCGTGTTGACACTGACGGATTCGATTGCCTGGCTTCTCAATATTCGGGGCACGGATATTGAGCGAAACCCGATCCCCCAAGCCTTTGCCATCCTTCACGACAGCGGTGCGGTGGACCTGTTTGCAGGCCCCGGCAAGGCGGACGCGCTGGCAGGTCACCTTGGCGCCGATGTCGCCGTTCGGCCCTTTGATGATTTTGCCGCAGCCTTGACCGACCTTGGCGGAGTGGTGCGCATCGATCCGGCCTCTGCCCCGCAGGCGGTCAGGGTAGCGCTGGACGCGGGCTCTGCCCGGGTGGTGGAGGGCCAGGACCCCTGTGTCATGCCCAAGGCCCGCAAGAACCCCACCGAGATTGCGGGCAGCCGTGCCGCCCATCTGCGCGACGGGGCGGCTATGGTCCAGTTTCTGGCGTGGCTCGACGTCGAGGCCCCCAAAGGGGGTCTGACCGAGATTGCGGCTGTCCGGGCCCTTGAGGGCTTTCGCCGGGCGACCAATGCCCTTCAGGACATCAGCTTTGAAACCATAAGCGGATCGGGGCCCAACGGCGCCATCGTCCACTACCGGGTCAGCGATGAGAGCGATCGGCAGATCAGCCCCGGCGAATTGTTCCTTGTCGACAGCGGCGGTCAGTACCTTGACGGCACCACCGATATCACCCGGACGGTCACCGTCGGTCCGCCACCCGAAGACGCAGCGCTGAGTTATACGGCCGTCCTGCAAGGCATGGTCGCGATCAGCCGAGCCCGCTTTCCCAAGGGGGTCGCGGGCTGTCACCTCGACAGCCTCGCCCGGTTCCCTCTTTGGACCCTTGGCCGCGATTATGACCATGGGACCGGCCATGGCGTCGGGGCCTATCTGTCGGTCCACGAAGGGCCGCAGCGCCTGTCGCGCCTGTCTGATGTCCCCTTGGAAGAGGGCATGATCCTGTCAAACGAACCGGGCTACTACCGCGAAGGTGCCTTTGGCATCCGGATCGAGAACCTGTTGGTCGTGACACCGGCCCCGGACCTTGAAACCGCCGACCCGCGGGCGATGCTGGCCTTTGAGACCCTGACATGGGTGCCTTTTGACCGCCGCCTGATCCTGACAGACCGGTTGTCACCGGATGAACGGGACTGGATCAATCGTTATCATGCCGATACGTTACACCTGATCGGGCCGCGCGTGGATGAGATCGCCCGAGAGTGGCTATTGGCCGCTTGCGCGCCGCTTTGACATCATAACGTCATGTTCGACGCAGAGCCTGTTCGGGCGGCGTCCATGCTTGGGGAGACAAAAGACATGGCAGACCATATCACCATCCGGCCGGTTGCCGGTGAATGGGTTGTGCGCGCCGGTGGCGCTGTTTTGGGGGAATCGAGCAATGCGCTCGAACTGACCGAGGGGCATTATCCCCCCGTCATCTATTTTCCGCGCGGTGATATCGCGATGGCTTTTCTGGAGCCTTCGGACACGACCAGCACCTGCCCTTACAAGGGTGCGGCCAGCTATTATTCGATCATCGCCAAGAGCGGGGCGATCAAGGATGCCGCCTGGTCCTACGAGGCCCCCTTGGCCGGAATGGAACAGATCGCGGGCTACCTTGCGTTCTTTTCCAACAAGGTGGCCGTCGAGCAGGTCTAAGGGCTGCAAGTAAGGTGGGTCCTGACCCACCGCCCTTTTCAGGAATGTTCTTCCGCCGCTGTCATTGCCAGCGCCCGGTTCAGCGCCTTGAGGGCGTCCACCTGGAACAGCGCGCCCCATATTTCGGGCGGGCTGTCTGCGTCGGGGAAATGCACCACCGGCAGGAACGTGGCGTTGGTCTTTTCAAACAGAGGCATTGCCTGCTCGAGTGTTGAATCTTGCCGGAGCCAGGTGCCGGTCATCACCAACTCCTGACAGATGTCCGGGTCGGCGGCGCGTGGATGGCCCGTCGCCCGCATGATGCTGGCCACCTTGAAAGTCCCAAGCAGCCAGGTCTGGGGCCCGGCGGCAAGATGCACCCCCCGCCGTTCCAGCTGGGTGAGAAAGAAAGACCGGTCGACCATCCGGCTGGCCAGGGCAGCAGCAAGCGAGACCGAGACCATGACCGCCAGACCCGTCTGCCAGTCGCCTGTCAGTTCAAACACGATCAGCGTGGTCGAAATCGGTGCCCCCAGAACAGCCGCAGCCACCGCCCCCATGCCCGCCAGAGCATAAAGGGTGCCCGAGCCTGACACCTCGGGAAACAGCCCCGTCGCCACGATCCCGAACCCCAGACCGGTCAGCGCCCCCACCATCAGCGACGGTGAAAAGACCCCGCCCCCCATCCGTCCCCCCATGGTAATCGCAACTGCCACGACCTTCAGGATGACATACAAGATCGCCTCGTGCAGCACCAACGACCCAGTCAGGGCGGCCGAAGTCGTCTCGTAGCCGACCCCGATGATATGCGGCCACCAGATCGCCAGTAGCCCCAGCAACAACCCGGCCACCGCCGGCCGGCCCCAGCGGGGCAACCCGGTCCGCGCTTGCCAGCGGCTGGCAAAGTCATCCGCCCAGAAGATCGACCTCATCAACACCACAGCGACAAGCCCGCAGAGCAGGCCAAGGATGAGGAAGGCGGGAAGCTCTACATAGAACTCCAACGCCGATTGCACGGGCAGGACGAATTCGGTCACGTCCCCGTAGACCAGCCGGCTGACCACCGTGCCCGCCACACTTGCGATGGCGATAGGGGCAAAGGCGTGGACGGCAAAGTGGCGCAGGACGACTTCCAGAGCGAAAAGCGCGCCCGCAATGGGGGCGTTAAAGCTGGCCGAGACCGCCGCCGCGACAGCGCAGCCCAGAAGGTCGCGCCCGTGGATGCCGTCCGCCCGCATCCATCCGGCCACATAGCTCGACAGCACCGCCGCGAGGTGCACGACCGGCCCTTCGCGCCCCGTTGAGCCGCCGCTGGACAGGGTAACCATGCTCGCCAAGGCCGAAACCAACCCCCGCCGCCGCTGCACCCGGCCCTCGGTCAGGGCCGCGGCCTCGATCACCTCGGCCACGGACCGGACCCGCCCGTCATCGGTGAACCTGTGCAGCAAAATACCAACGACCAGACCGCCGCAGGCCGGGATCAGCAGGACCCACCACCAGTCCAGACTGGCCGCATAGCTGTGCAGGATGTGAACGTCGGGCGTGGAATAGACAAAAGTCTGAAGGGTATCGACACCGTAGCGAAAGGCGATTGCCGCGAAACCGGCGGCGATGCCGATGGCAAGGGCGATGAACCAGAACTGGACCTCGCTTGGTCCCCGCTTGCGCACGATCCGCCATGTGGCCCGCAGTTGGGACCAAAGGCGCGGGCCCTTTGTTTTTCCCGGTGATTGCTGGTCTGCCATGCGCCCATTCCCGCCGGGTCGGTTCCACTGCAGCCCTGTGCAGGGCCTTGCGACTGGCCCATTCACTGGCCCCCCTCTTTGGCCTAGGGTCGCCGGAACACCGTAAAGACCGGCGCAAAGGAGACTGACATGACCATCGAGGCAGCCGTTGACCGCCTGTCTACCCTCTTAGGCGATCGCCTGAGCCGGTCCAAGGCCGATCTGGACGGCCATAGCCGGTCCGAGACGCATTTTGCCCCTGTGTGTCCCGATGCCGTCGCCTACCCCGAGACGACGCAAGAGGTTTCGGCCCTCGTCGCTATCTGCGCGGATGAACGGTGTCCGGTGATCGGTTGGGGGGCCGGAACCTCGCTTGAGGGGCATGCTTTGCCGATCCGGGGTGGGGTGACGGTCGATTTTGCCCGGATGAACCGGGTGTTGGAGGTCAATGCCGAGGATATGGATGTCCGCGTCCAGCCCGGACTGACCCGGCAGGCCCTGAACGAGGACCTGCGCGACACCGGCCTGTTCTTTCCGGTTGATCCCGGCGCCAACGCCAGCCTTGGCGGTATGGCGATGACGCGGGCCAGCGGCACGACAGCGGTGCGCTATGGCACCATGCGGGACAACGTCATGGCGCTAGAGGTTGTTCTGGCCGATGGCCGGATCATACGGACGGGCAGCAGGGCCCGGAAATCCGCGTCAGGCTATGATCTAACGGCCCTTTTCGTCGGCTCCGAAGGGACGCTGGGGCTGGTGACGGAACTGACGCTCAAGCTGCATGGTCAGCCAGAGGCGATCAGCGCGGCCGTTTGCACCTTTGCCACGATGGAGGCTGCAGTTGCGGCGGTGACCGAGACCATTCAATCGGGCGTGCCCATGGCCCGGATCGAGTTCATTGATGCGGCCACCGCCGCCGCGGTCAATGCCCGCTCCGCGCTTGATCTGCCTCTGGCCCCGCATCTGATGATCGAGTTTCATGGCTCGGAACGCGGTGCCACCGAAGATGCTGCCCAGTTCATGGAGATCGCTGAAAGCCATGGTGCTGGCGACATGGCGCAGGCGACACTGGCGGAAGAACGCACCCGCCTCTGGCGCGCCCGGCACGAGGCCTATTGGGCGATCCTGGGGGCGCATCCGGGCAAGACGGCCATCGTCACGGATGTCTGTGTGCCACTATCGGCCTTGGCGCAGGCGGTGACCGAGACTCAGGCAGATATCGCCGCCAGCCCGATCGAGGGACCGATCCTGGGGCATGTAGGGGATGGCAACTTTCACGCCATCCTGCTGATCGACCCGGAGAACACCGCTGAGAGGGCCGCCGCAGAAGGACTGGCGCACCGCATGGCGGAACGGGCCCTGCGACTGGGCGGCACGCTGACCGGAGAACATGGGGTCGGGATGGGCAAGCTGGCCTATATGCAGGCCGAACATGGTGCGGCGTGGCAGGTGATGGGCCTGATCAAGCAGGCGCTGGACCCCGACGACATCTTAAATCCCAGCAAGGTCGTGCCCCAAGGCTAGGCCAGTGTCAGGCCGCCGGTCCAGACAACAGCTCGCGCGCTGCACCTCGGGCGGCATCGGTCACCCGGTCACCGGCCAGCATGCGCGCAATCTCGTCCACCCTGTCCTGCGGGTCCAACGGGATGACGCGCGAGGTCGTGACTTCGGCCCCGTTCTGCCGCTCGACCGCCTTTTCGACGCGCCAGTGATGCGCCCCAAGGGCCGCGACCTGCGGCGAATGGGTGACGACCAGAACCTGCCCCTTGGCGGCGAGTTCGGCCAGCCGGCGGCCAACAGCATCGGCGGTGGCCCCGCCTACGCCCCGGTCAATCTCGTCAAAGATCATCGTCAGCCCGTCGCTGTCCTGCGTCAGGCAAACCTTGAGCGCCAGAAGAAACCGGCTGAGTTCGCCGCCCGAGGCGATCTTGTCCAGCGGTCCAGCAGGGGCGCCGGGGTTGGTGGCGACGCGAAAGCCTACATCATCCCAGCCCTCGGGACCGGCTGTCCCACGGGCGATGGCGACAGTGAATACGGCCCGCTCCATCTTGAGGGGGGCAAGCTCGGCCGTCATCGCCTTGACCAGACGATCAGTCGCCTTTGCACGGGCCGCAGACAGTTCTGTGGCCGCCTGATCGTAGGCGGCATCGGCCTTGTCGACAGCGGCTTGGGCTGCCTGAATGTCCCCTTCGGAGGCGTCGAGGGCCGACAGACGACTGCGAAGACCATCGGCAAAGGTCCCCAGATCATCAGGCAACTGATCGTGCTTGCGGGCCAGGGCCCGGATCGCGAACAGGCGTTCTTCGGCCTGCTCCAGGGCGAAAGGATCGAAGGACAGCTCTTCCAGACAGGCGGCAACACCCTGCTCTGCCTCGGCCAAAGCCTCGACCGCCCGGGCCAGCGCCTCGAGCGGTTGGTCAAGTCGGCCTTCGGCGGCGGCGGCGGCGCCGTCCAGCCAGCGGATCGCGTCACTCACCTGCCCCTCGGCCCCGTACCCGGCCCCGTCGCCGGTCAAGACGTTGTGGGCGCGGGCGATGTCGGTTCGAATACGCTCGGCGTTCTGCATCAGGCGACGCTCTGCGTCGAGGGACGCCTCTTCGCCCGGCTGGGGGTCAAGCTGGTCCAGCTCTTGCACCGCGTGACGCAGATAGTCCTCTTCGGCCTTGAGCGCCTCGCGGCTGGTAACGATGGCCGCAAGGTGGTTGGCGGCCTCGCGGCGGGCGCCCCAAGCGGCGCGTGTCCGGGCGATCAGCGGCGCACAATCGGCAAAAGCGTCCAGCAGGGCGCGGTGGCCGCGCGGGTTCAGAAGGCCACGATCGTCCTGCTGGCCATGGAGTTCCACCAAAGTGTCCGACAGCGCGCGAAGAACCTCGCCCGTCACCCGGACCGAGTTGACCCATGCGGTCTTGCGGCCATCGGGGGTGTTGATCCGGCGCAGGATCAGTTCGCCGTCCTCGGCGGTGATCCCGGCCTCGGCCAGCACCTGATGGGCGGGATGATCGGGGGTGAGATCGAAGATCGCGGTGACTTCGCCCTGCGCCGCGCCAGCGCGTACAAGCTCGGCCCGGCCACGCCAGCCAAGGACAAAGCCGAGCGAATCCAGAAGGATCGACTTGCCGGCCCCCGTCTCGCCGGTCAGCACATTGAGGCCGGGCTGGAACGCAAGCTCCAGCCGGTCAATGATCAGCATGTCAGTGATGTCGAGACCGCGCAGCATGCCTGCCCCAAGTGACCCGTTTCGACCTTCCATGACCGGCACCGGGAGGTGGGTCAAGACCCACCTTACCACAAGGGAGGGCCGCCAAGTAATCGCCGGGTCTGGACCCGGCTTACCTCACAACCATTCGCCGCGCACAACCTGCCGGTAGATGGCCGACAGCCAGTTGTCCCCGATTGACCGGGCCTCAAGCCCTTGCCCGGTCAGCAGGGCATAACTGTCTGCATACCATTCGGTCGATCCATAGTTGTATCCAAGGATCGCCCCGGCTGTCTGGGCCTCATCGGTAAGGCCAAGGGACAGATAGGCTTCGACAAGGCGGTGCAGCGCCTCGGGGGTGTGGCTCGTTGTCTGGAAATCCTCGACCACGACCCGGAACCGGTTGACGGCCGCCGCGAAATGGTTGCGCTTCAGGTAGTAGCGCCCAATCTCCATCTCTTTCGCAGCAAGATGGTCAAAGGCCAGATCGAACTTCAGGATCGCGGCCCGGGCATATTCGCTATCGGGATACCGTTCGATTACGACGCGAAGGGCCTGCAGAGCCTGAAAGGTCAGGCCCTGATCGCGCCCGATCTCGTCGATCTGGTCATAGTAGCTGAGGGCCAGAAGGTACTGCGCATAGGCCGCGTCCGCATCGGCGGGGTAAAAGTCGATGAACCGTTGGGCGGCAGCGCGGCTGTTGGGATAATCTTCGTTCCGGTGATACGAGAAGGCCTGCATGATCAGCGCCCGTTTCGACCATTCGGAATAGGGGTAGATACGCTCAATCTCACCAAAGTAGTAGGCGGCATCGTCGCCACGACCGCGCTGCAACTCAAACTCGCCGCGCTGGTAGATCTGCTCGGCGGTGAAGGCGTCAAGCGCGCCCGGCGTGCGGGGGTTGAACGTGTCGCAACTGGCCACCAAGCTCAGGGCAAGTGCGGCCAATACAATACCAAGTCGCCGCGGTGACTTATCATTCCGGCCTGACATGCATTCTGCCCTGACTGTCATTTATCCATAGGGTCCGTAAGACCCCGATTGGCTATTCGTCTATCACGAAAAAATCCGGGGCAAAATGCCTTTTCCCCCGGATAGCCGTCACAATCAAGCGTGCCCGTCAGGCAACCGCGACCAAGTCCGCGGCCGCAATTCCTGCACCGGGCAACCGGGCCGCCGTCGCGGTATCGCATCGCCGCAGCCGCCAGTTGTCCTGTGAGGCAAACAAAGCCTGCAAAAGCCTGTTGGTCAGCGCGTGCCCCGACCGGACACCGACGTAGTGGCCAAGGATCGGAGCGCCCGCCGTGGTCAGGTCACCCAAGGCATCAAGCATCTTGTGGCGAACCGCCTCATTGGCGTGGCGCAAACCGCCCGGGCTAAGGATCCGATCGCCGTCGACGACCACCGCGTTGTCGTAGTTTCCACCAAGGGCCAGGCCATTGGCATGCATCGCATCCACATCCGCCTTGCGGCAGAATGTGCGGCTGTCGCACAATTCGCGCACAAAGGTACCATTGGCCAGGTCAAGGTTGTGAAACTGATGCCCGATTGCGGCATCCGCAAAATCGATCGTGAAACTGATGCGCAGACCCGAGGCCGGCCGCAGTTCGGCCGAGGCGTCACCCTGATGGACGGACACAGGCTTGAGCACTTCGATCAGATCGAGGGGTTCCGCCCCGCGTTCCAGACCTGCCGCCAGCAGCCCCCGCACAAAACGGGCAGACGAACCATCTAGGATCGGCACTTCGGGGCCGCTGATCTCGATCAAGGCATTGTGGACACCGCAACCGGCCAGAGCCGCCATGATATGTTCGATAGTGGACACCGACACCCCGTCGGAGTTTTCGATCCGGGTGTTCAAGGGGGATACGATGACGTTGGACCAATGCGCCCGCACATCGGACTGCACCCCATCAACGTCAAGCCGACGAAACACGATGCCAGAGCCTGCATCAGCAGGCCGCACAGTCATTTTCGCCGGTCGTCCTGTATGGAGTCCCGTTCCGGTGAACTTGACGGATTTTGCCAATGTGGTTTGCACGCGCCTGCGCCTCGTCTCGGTTTTCTTGATTAAGATTGGTTTAGTGGCAGGCCCTCTCGGCCTCAACTCACTCTTTCTAACCGTCTGAAACATTGGCAGGAGGCCGAAAATCCAGCGAACCAATGCGCAACCGGCTGTTTTCAATAATAAAAAAACGGACCGCTCACGCAGCCCGTTTTGAGTTGTTACGATTTGAAGTCCTCCACAGCACCGCTGTGAAGGATGGTCCTAGTTGGCCTGACGCCGCAGGAAGGCCGGAATCTCGATCCGCTCCTGCTCAGCATCCATTTCAGGCTCTTCCATCGGCGCGCTGAGTTGCGGCTGCTGGCGGGCCTGCTGGGGCTGCTCGGCCTGATGTCCTGACATCCGGTTGATCAGGGATCCGATGCCAAACCGATTGCGCTCTGTCTCACCAGCCCGGGGGGCGGCGGCAGGCTCTGCCCGAGGGGCAGGCGCGGCCTCTGCATGGCTGCGATCGACGGCACGGCGCAAACGGGCCAGCGCTTCGGGGGTCGGCGTACCGGGAGCCGGGGCACGCGGTGCGACGAAGGTCTCGGGCGTTGCCTCTACGTGGGCGCGCGGCTGGTAGGCCGGGGGCGGCAGATCGTCGGCATCGAGGCTTGCCTGGATATCGGCAAAGTCATCCTCGTAATCGTCTTCCGCCGGAGCATCGAAGAGGGACGGCTCGACCGGTGCAGGTGCTGCTGCGACGGGCTGTGCGACCGGAGCCGCCGGGACGGGACGCGGTGCCGGTGCCGTCAGTTCGTCGCGCGACAAGGCGCGGGCGGCCACAGGCTGCGGTGCGACAGGAGCGGCGGCAGGTTCGGCCACGGCGGCCTCTTCCTGGCTTACGCGCTCGCGCAGCGGCTGAGACATGGAGCGGCGGGGAAGCGGCATGTCAGCATGGCTGACAGCCGCGTCGATGCCGGTGGCCACAACGGAAACCCGCATCCGGCCTTCCATCGAGGTGTCGAGGGTCGAGCCGACGATGATGTTGGCTTCGCTGTCGACCTTTTCGCGGATCTTATTCGCTGCCTCGTCCAGTTCGAACAGGGTCAGGTCGTAACCGCCAGTGATGTTGATCAGAACGCCGCGTGCGCCTTCCAGGCTGATTTCGTCCAGAAGCGGGTTCGCGATGGCCTTTTCGGCGGCCTGAACAGCGCGATTTTCGCCCTCGGCCTCGCCGGTGCCCATCATGGCTTTGCCCATCTCGTCCATCACCGCGCGAACGTCGGCAAAGTCGAGGTTGATCAGGCCGGGGCGCACCATCAGATCGGTGACGCCTTTGACACCTTGGTAAAGCACATCGTCGGCAAGGGCGAAGGCTTCGGTAAAGGTGGTGTTTTCATTCGCCAGCCGGAACAGGTTCTGGTTGGGGATGATGATCAGTGTATCGACGACCTTTTGCAGGGCCTCGATCCCGAGATCGGCCTGCTTCATCCGCTTGGCACCTTCAAACTGGAAGGGCTTGGTCACAACGCCAACAGTCAGAACACCCAGTTCGCGAGCCGCTTGCGCGATAATCGGGGCTGCACCGGTTCCGGTACCGCCACCCATGCCAGCGGTGATGAAGCACATATGTGCGCCCGCCAGATGGTCAACGATCTGTTCGATGCTTTCCTCGGCAGCGGCAGCACCGACAGAGGCGCGGGCACCAGCGCCCAAACCTTCGGTGACCTTTACGCCCATCTGGATCTTGGCCGGAGCGTTCGACTGCTGCAGGGCCTGCGCGTCGGTATTGGCAACCACGAACTCAACCCCGTCGAGTTCCTTTTCAATCATGTTGTTGACGGCGTTGCCGCCCGCGCCGCCGACTCCGAAAACGGTGATCCGGGGCTTGAGATCTTCCTGCCCGGGCAAGGATAGATTGAGTGCCATGCTGCTGTCCGCCTGTTTGTTGTTGGCCCGTCCCACCGGGCGCTCGTGCCTGAATTGTTAAAATACTACCGGTTCAGGACCGGATCGTCACGGAAAAAACGAGATATGGCCACAAAATCTGGGACAAAACTTCCCATAAACCTGCTCCATCTCGACGAATGAGCCAAATCTTGCGTATCACCAGTTGTCCTTGAACCATTTGACAGCCCGCTTGAACGACCGGGCGGGGTAGCGTTCCGCGGGAATCTCGAAATCCCACCACTCATCTTGCGGGTGCGCGGCGAACAGGGTCAGCCCAACCGCGCCGGAAAATGCCGGTCCTGTCGCGGCTTGCGGAAGGCCCTGAACACGCAACGGCCGGCCCAAACGTACTTGTTGACCCAATATCTTGGAGGCCAGGCCGTCAAGCCCGGGGATCTGGCTACCGCCCCCGGTGAGAACAATCTGCTGGCTTGGCAAGTATTCGAAACCGGCCGCGTCCAATCGCAGCCGGACCTCTTCGAGGATCTCCTCGACGCGGGGCCGCATGATGCCGATCAACTCAGCCCGGCTGACCGTCCGCCTGTCATGTTCCCAATCGCCGGTATCGCCGCCGATCTCGATCGCTTCGCGGTCGTCCATCCCGGTCGCGACAACGCCGCCGTAAAAGGTCTTGATCCGTTCGGCGGTGGGCATCGGCACGGACAAACCCATCGAGATGTCGGCGGTTACGTGGTCCCCACCCATCCGGACGGCGTCGGCGTAAATCATGTGCTTGCGCAGGAAAACCGATATGCCGGTCGTGCCGCCGCCCATGTCGATGCAGGCCGCACCCAGTTCCTGTTCGTCCTCGACCAGAGACGAGATGCCCGACACATAGGCGGACGACGCAAGACCGGCGAGTTCAAGATCGCACCTTTTGATACAGTGGAGGATGTTTTGGACCGCCGTGGCATCGACCGTCAGAAGATGCAGATCCGCCGTCAGCTTGTTGCCGATCTGGCCGCGCGGGTCGGCCATGCCGGTCCGGTGATCAAGGGCAAAGTTGACAGGCTGGGCGTGCAGCACTTCGCGGCCATGACCGTAGTCGGGGACATCGCAGGCCGCCAGGACGCTGCCGATGTCGGCATCCGTCACCACTGACCCTTCGACATTTGTTTCACCGTCCAGACCGTAGGACCGGGGGCTGGCGCCCGACAGACAGGCAATGACGTGGTCGACCCGGACGTTTGCCATCTTCTGCGCGGCCTGAACGGCGGTGCGGATCGCCCTCTCGGTCTCTTGCATCGCCTCCACTTCGCCAAAGCGGACGCCCCGGGACCGGGTCGTTGCGGCACCGATGACCCGGAAAGACGATTGCCCGGCCATGGAACCAACAGAATCATTTTCCCGAAACCGGTCAGGGCCATCAAACCGCAACACCAGGCATGCGATTTTCGAAGTGCCCACATCAAGGATCGCGACCACACCTCGCTGCATGGCGGCTTGTCGCATGTTGCGCATCGCGCGTTGGCTTTCGTAAAGGTCCCGCATCAGATCTCCGCCTGCTTTCCCGTATGTACTGCTGTCATTAGTGTCATTGACTTATCCTTGCCGAGGCGCCCTGCAGCACCCCCACCGCCATGGGATTGAGCCGCAGCGTCGGTCGATTGCCATTGCGCATATCGACGACTGCAACGTCCCGTCTGAGCATGTCCTGTGCCGCATGAAGGGCCATAACCCGGTCAAGTGCTGCGACCGGGTTGTCGGTTGGCAGCAAGATCCGTTGCCCGCCATCCAGGACAAGGTCCCAGCGCCGTTCCCCCATGCGCACCAGACCCCGGATACGATCCTGGACAGGTGCAGCGGCGGCAAAGAGGACCAACGCCTCTCCTATTCGATCCTTGGCACCATCGCCTGCGATAAGGGGCAGATCCGGCCGGTCGCTGCGCGCCGCGATCATGCCGATCATCTCGCCCTCATGGTCGATCAGGCGCACGCCGTCGACGTGCCGCCAGACGGCCACAGGACGACGTTCCGTGACGACGATATCGAGGGTGCCACCGGGCTTTACCCGGACGACGGCATCCTCAACAGCGGTCAGTTTGGTCACCCGTTCCCTCAGCGACGGAAGGTCCAGATTGAAGGATGAGACCGGAAAGGCCACGCCGATGGCGTCGAACTCGGCCCCGACAAGGTCCTTGATGGCCCCCGCGACGGCAACATCCGCGCCCGAGATCGACAGGCTTGTCACCATGAATTCCGGCCGGCTCTCTATCGCGTCGCGGGCGGTTTCGACCTGGGCTGCCAAAGCTGCACGATTGGCCGGGTTGCTGAACCAGGCGCCGGCAATGAAGACGAGCAATAAGGCTGGCAAGCCGATGCGCACAGACGCCCGAAAGACCGGGGTCAGCATCAGTCGTTGATAGCGATAGCTCCACCGGGTCGGTGCGGGATCACGACGGGCGGGGGCCTCGTTGCGAACGACGGGCACGGCGCGGCGCAGAATGGCAGACATCAGCGATCGCATGACGCATCCTCCACCAGGGCCCGGCAGAACTGGGGAAAGCTTATCCCAACATGGGCCGCCTGTTCCGGCGCCAGCGAGGTCGGCGTCATGCCCGGTTGGGTATTGGTCTCAAGCAGGATAAGCCCGGCCAGGCCCTTGTCGGCATCCCAGCGGAAATCGGTCCGGCTAAGACCCCGGCACCCAAGGGTCTGGTGGGCGCGGACCGCGTAGTCGAGGCAGGCATCAAAGATCTCGGACGGGACATCGGCGGGCAGGACATGCCGCGATCCGCCGGTAGAATACTTGGCATGATAGTCATACCAACCGTCCGTCAGAATATCAGTGACGGTCAGGGGACGGCCTTCGAAAACGGTCGTGGTGAGTTCCCGACCCGGCACATAGGCCTCGACCATCACCGTTTCGGGCATATCGTCGGACAGTTGCGGCGGCTGGTTGGCCCGGTCGGCAACGATGTAGACCCCGACGGAAGAGCCCTCGTTGTAGGGCTTGACCACATAGGGCGGCTCAATCACGTGGCGGGACCGGACCTCGTCCCGACCGGCCAGAATGCTGGCAACGACGGGCAGGCCGGCTGTGCGATAGGCGGCCTTGGTCTTTTCCTTGTCCATCGCAAGGGCAGAGGCGAGAACGCCAGAATGGGTATAAGGTATCCGCATCCATTCAAGCAGACCCTGAACGCAGCCATCCTCGCCCCAGCGACCGTGCAGGGCATTAAAGACGACATCGGGCTTGATTTCGGTCAGGCGCGCAACAATGTCGGGGCCGGCATCGACCTCTGTCACCTTGCAATCTGCTTCCCGCAACGCCGCTGCGCATTCACGGCCCGAGCTGAACGATACTTCACGCTCAGCCGACGGACCGCCCATCAGCACAACAACATGCGGGTTTGTCCTGCTCGACATTCCCAACCGCCTCGATCGCGGACCTTTTTCGGTCCGTCATTTCGCTATTTTTGGCCCTTGCCCGGGGCCGCCCTTACGGGGTCTTGCTATCGTCCGGATCATGCGTCGGTTCGCCTATCCGCATGATTTCCCATTGTAGCGCGATGCCGGTTGTATCGTAAACCTTTTTTCGGACCTCTTCGCCCAATCGTTCCAGATCTGCGGCTGTTGCGCCGCCGGCGTTGGTCAAAAAGTTCGAGTGCATCTCGTTCATCACCGCCCCGCCTCGGCGGGCGCCGCGCAAACCGGCGTCGTCGATAATCTTCCATGCCTTCAGATCATGCGTATCATCAGCCTTCCCGGTCGAGGAATGCCCGACCGGATTGCGAAAAGTGGACCCGGCGGTCCGGTCCCTTGTCGGCTGGCTGGCGTCGCGCCGGGCGATCTGATCGTCCATTCGGGCCGCCAATGCCTCTGGGTCATCCCTGGGCGGATCGAAAGTGGCCGACACCACGATCGCCCCGGCGGGCAATTGGCTTTGCCGGTAGCCCAAGGACAGGGCCTCTGCGGCGATGTCCTGGATGCTTCCGTCCCGCATCACGACACGGACAGAGGTCAGGACATCGGCGACATAGCTGCCGTAGCACCCGGCATTCATGCAGACCGCGCCCCCGATACTGCCCGGTATGGTGCGCAGGAACGTCAGATCCCGCCCGGCCTCTGCCGCCTTGCGGGCGACATGGGCATCAAGGGCAGCTGCCCCCGCGATGACCTTGCCCCCTTCGATGTCGATGCTGTTAAAGCCGCGCCCCAGCCGGACGACCACACCCCGGATCCCACCATCCCGCACGATCAGGTTGGAGCCCACACCCATGGGAAAGACCGGCACATCGGGCGAAAGCTCGGCCAGAAAATGTGCGAGATCACCGACATCGGCCGGTTGAAAGAACACATCCGCCGGGCCGCCGACCCGCAACCAGGTCAGATCGGCCAGTGACCGGTCGACGGTCAAGATGCCGCGCACATCAGGCAGGTCCGCAGCAGTCATCCCGTCTCGCCCGAACCAGGCAACTGCCGCCGCAGCCAGCGGACCAGATAGATGACCGGCCAGCGCAGGACGCTTATCCCCGCCGCCATGACAAAGATCCCGATCACCGGACCATTTTGCCACGTGACATAGCCCAAAAGCGGCACGCCGACGGCAACGAGGGCGTAGGCCCGCGCCCAGTGATTGTCCCGGGACGGGATCATGGCCAGGACATTGGCCAGGACAAGCCACAGGCAGGCAAGCATAAGGGATTGGGTCATCGGCGTATCTCCGGAGGCAATTCCGGTTTTTGGCCCCGCGCCCTTGCGATCAGATAGCGCAGCGGATTGCGCATCATCGACCCAAAGGCGGCAAGCCCGACAGCAACCCAGACCCAGCCATGCACCATCCCGATCCAGGCCAGCAGCACCGGCGCGCAAAGCAACAGCGTAACACCCGGAATATACTGGCGCCGCATCGGCATAAGTGCCGTGGCTGTTGCAGCCAGAACCCAAAGGCAACCGAGGAACAGAGGCAGGCTCATGGCACCCCCCGGTCGACAAACGGCAGCGTCGCCGGCTCACCGATCACCGCCCCGGCGACGAGGGTCAAGGCAAGGACACCGTACCCGATCAGAAGCCAATGACCGGCCCTTAGGCCCAGTGTTTCAGACATCGGCCCGGCCTCCCTCGGTCTCCCCCAATCGGGCAGGCAGACCGTTGGCCCAGGCACTGATCGTCCCTGCTCCGAGGCAGACAACGATATCACCGGGACGGGCCTGTTCGCGCACCAGCCGTTCAAGGTCGTCTTCCGAAGTCACAGCACGGGCATGGCGATGGCCATGGCGGATCAGCCCCGCCACAAGGTCGTCGCGCGATGCGCCCGGAATAGGGTTTTCGCCCGCGGCATAAACCTCTGAGATGCCAACCACGTCGGCCTCGTTGAAACAGGTGCAGAAATCCTCGAACAGGTTGGCCAGCCGGGAATAGCGGTGTGGCTGGTGGACCGCGATCACCCGCGCGCCCGGGGTGTCGGCCACGGCCTGGCGGGCGGCCTTGAGGACGGCGGCAATCTCGACCGGGTGGTGCCCGTAGTCGTCGATGATGGTGACACCATTGACCTCGCCTACCTTGGTAAAGCGCCGGTTGACCCCGGCAAACCCGGAGAGGGCCGCGCGGATGTCCTCCCGGCTCATCCCCAGATGGCGGGCGACGGCGACGGCGGCCAATGCGTTGGAAACGTTGTGATCGCCGGGCATCGGCAGGGTGCAATCCTCGATCATCGCGCCTTCGGACTGCAATGCGATGTCAAAGTGGGCGACCCCGGCCTTGTAGGTCAGGTTCTGGGCCCGCACATCCGCCTGGGCGTTAAAGCCAAAGGTAAGGACCCGACGATCGGTGATCTTGCCCACCAGGGTCTGAACTTCGGGGTGATCGGTGCAGCAGATGGCCAGCCCATAGAACGGGATGTTCGAGACGAAATCAAAGAACCCCTTGCGCAGGTTCTCGATCGAGCCCCAGTGCTCCATATGCTCAGGGTCGATGTTGGTGACAATGGCGATGGTCGCCGGAAGGCGGTTAAAGGTGCCGTCGCTTTCGTCCGCCTCGACCACCATCCATTCGCCCTCGCCCGCCCGCGCATTGGAGCCGTAGGCATGGATGATGCCACCATTGATAACCGTCGGGTCAAACCCGCCCTTATCCAGCAATGTTGCAATTATGGTGGTTGTAGTCGTCTTTCCGTGCGTTCCAGCGATCGCAATGTTCGATTTTAGACGCATTAACTCGGCCAGCATCTCGGCCCGGCGGACCACGGGAAGACCACGGCGGCGGGCCTCTTCCAGCTCGGGGTTGCCCTTTTTGATCGCGGAGGAGATGACGACAACCGCAGCCTCCCCCAGATTTTCCGCGCGCTGGCCTTCAAAGAACCCGGCGCCCAAAG
>JAQWWH010000055.1 GCA_029255105.1 Flavimaricola sp.
TCAAGCGCAACCGTGGCCTTGAACTTGTCCGAAAAACTGCGTCTTGTCGTCATTTCTGTATCCTGTCGTCAATGCTGGATACATCTTAGCACGCTGTCTGAATTTGCCGGACCACTTCAGACAACCGCCCGCCGTGGTCTACTTTACTACAATCGCAACCGATCAGCAGGCGCAGGCAGTAGCTTAAATTACCCGGAAATCTGTCCAAGAGTTGGGGAGTAGCTCACTTTTGCACTGCCGTTCTCAGGTAACAAGCTTCGGCTAAAGCTTCAGTTTTCTTGTTGACCATTGGTCACTTTACCTACCAAAAGCGTAGACGACTATTTCGCCCAAAGAGGTAATCAGAATAGGATACCAGCCATAATGCCACTCTCTGGCCTGAGCTATCAAGCCCTGAAGTTCCTCAATCAAGAGATCCGGTCGAGGAACAGATCGGCCCGCAACCTTCCTGACATGCGAGCGAAAGCCAAGGACCTTGCCGCCGCCGCCGCCCCGCGTATTTGTAAAGCACACGGAGTAAGGATGGACGAGACGTTGTTTGGCGGGCTGAGTTGCATTGACGTACGTCCACCTGAACTTCTGGTTGACTGGCCCATCCTCTACGCTTTTGGTGGAGGAATGGTCGAAGGCAGCCCACTCGAAGATCTGCCTATTATTGCCCCCCTCTCTGCCCTGACTGGTGCAAGAGTGATCGTGCCCGAATACCGGCTAGCACCCGAGCATCCTTGGCCCGCCGCCATTGAAGATGGCTTTGCCGTCTACCGCGAGATCGCCGATCGGCCCTTCGCAACCGTGGGTGAGTCTGCCGGGGGTAACCTGTCGCTAGCGTGGATGCTCAAGGCAAAAGTCGAAGGTCTAGGTCTGCCAAGCGCAGCCGCTCTGATGTCGCCGTGGAGTGACCTAAGCAACACAGGCGACAGCCTTATTTTCAACGAAGGCCGCGATCCAACGCTAGAACGGCATAACTCGCATCTAGCGGCACAGTACTACGCTGGAGCGAATAGGCTGGATGAACCAACGATCTCGCCCATACATGGCACGTACGACGCAAGCTTTCCATCATTTCTGATAACGACGGGAACCCGCGACCTGCTTCTCAGCCAAGCGGTAAGCTTGTCACAGAAGCTTCGCAACAGCGGGATAAAGGTCGATCTGCAGGTCTGGGAAGGTATGTGGCATGTCTTCGAATGGTATGAAGACTTGCCGGAGGCAGAGCAGTCTATCCGGCGGGTCGCAGACCATTTGCTTCGTACTATGGCTGATAACTGACCCTCAGAGTGACATGGAATTTCCTTGAAAGGCGCGGGTTCCAAGAGCTAAGCGCGCAACGTTCTAAATCTTTTCGCGTGCTGCCTGATGATGCGCTAGGCTGGCATCGTTCCTAGGAAGAAACTTCATCAATTCAAACTCAAGATCGCTGATTGCCCGAGCGCCGTCGAGCGGTTCAACACGCGAACCGACCCGTACCCAGATACCGTCAATCAGGAGGTTGAGCTGGCGGGCGATAACCTTTGCCTCAGACCTTGGCACGAAATGCTGCAACTCATGAACGAAGTTGCTGGCCACACGCGCGTAGTTGGCGATCTGCACGCGCTGGCTCCCCCTGTTGTGTGGAACCTCAGCCATCAGCGACACCCAAGCTTGGCAAACTGCTTGATTGAAGATCGACTCATGAAAATTTGCAATGATGATAGCCCACAGTCGCTCATAGGGCGTCTCGGCATGCCGATAAAGTTCAATCAGCGATGTACTCAACATGCCATTAGTTCGACGGATCACGGCTTCGAGAAGTGAGCCTTTATCCTTGAAATGGTGCAGGACTACCCCCTTGGAGACACCAGCAAGTTCGCCGACCTTTTCAAGTGTCGTGCCGCGCAATCCATAAAGGACTACGGCCTCGAACGCCGCCTTTGACAGCTCGGCGCGTCGGATCGTGCGGATCGACCGTGAACGCAATTGATTGTACCCTTCTAGAGTCAGTCTGTAAGGATCAAAAATCCTGAACCAGAACACGATTTCTGACCAGTATAAAGAATTGCTGACCAAAAGAAAAGAACCTGACTTTACGGCCAGCCCGGTTGTAATCAACCTCCTGAATGACGATCATAAAAGAGTAAGGCGTCAGGGCTCCTGCGCCTTGGCCGACCGTTTAACAAGCAGCCGGTTTAGCCAATCAGGGTCCATCTCGGGCACCGAAGAGAGGAGGAGGTTGGTGTAGTCTTCCTTCGGATCGGCAAATATCGCCGCTTTCGGTCCGCGTTCGACAACAACGCCTTGCTGCATCACCACAACCTCGTCGGCAATGGATTTCACTGTAGCAAGGTCATGCGTGATGAACATGTAGGCTAGGTTCAACTCACCTTGCAGCCGGTCCAGAAGTTTCAGGATGCCCTCCTGAACGATCTGGTCCAATGCGCTGGTCACCTCGTCGCAAATAATTAGCTGCGGCTCAGCGGCGAGTGCACGGGCGATGCCGATGCGCTGCTTCTGACCGCCGGACAATTCGCTTGGCAGCCGGTCGATGTATCTGTCAGGTTCCAATTCAATCAGCGCCAGAAGGTCGCGGATTCGTGCTTCCAGCGCCTTGCCCTTCAGCCCGAGATACATTTCGGCCGGACGTCCGATCAACTCGCGCAGGCGCAGCTTTGGGTTCAACGCAGTGTCCGCCATCTGATAGATCATCTGACACTGGCGGAGTTCGTTGCGCGAACGGGCCTTGAAGCTGGGCGGCAAGGGATTGCCATTGAAAAGTACCTGGCCATTTCGTTGCGGCAGAAGCCCGGTGATCACCCGCGCTGTCGTGGACTTGCCTGACCCGCTTTCACCTACCACGGCCACAGTGCGGCGGGCGTGAATGTCAAAGCTCACGTCCTTCAGCACATCAAGCGCTCCATAACCCGCTGTCACACTGCGCACCGACACGACCGGCGTTCCGGTCGCAGTTGGCTGTTCGGCCCGGGCAAAGCTGCGAACAGCCCAGAGGCTTTTAGTGTACTCTTCGCGCGGGGCGGTCAGCATTGAGCGGGTGTCGGCGTCTTCCACTTCATCGCCACGCAGCAGAACCTTGATGCGGTCGGCCATTTGGGCAACCACGGCAAGGTCATGGGTGATGTAGATCGCCGCCGTACCGAATTGGCGGACAATGTCGCGGATTGCGGCCAGAACCTCAATCTGTGTTGTCACGTCTAGCGCCGTCGTCGGTTCGTCGAAGATGATCAGATCGGGGCGGCAGGCCATCGCCATCGCGGTCATCGCCCGCTGCAATTGCCCGCCCGACACCTGATGCGGATAGCGAAAGCCAATTTCATCCGGGTTCGGCAGGCGCATGCGGCCGTAAAGCTCTACCGCATCCGCCTCGGCTTTTTCGCGTGCCATTACTCCGTGCACAACGGGGCTCTCGCAATACTGATTAATCAGCCTGTGCGCGGGGTTGAAACTGGCCGCGGCGGATTGCGCCACATAAGCGATGCGCTTGCCGCGTAGTCCGCGCCGCAGCGACTCTGGGGCAGTGCGCAGGTCAATACCGTCAAAGTCGATGGTTCCGCCCGAAATTCGGCAACCGTCACGCGCAAAGCCCATGGCCGCCAGACCCAGTGTAGACTTGCCCGCACCGGACTCGCCGATCAGCCCCAAAACCTCACCCTTGTGCAAGGTCAGGTCCACGCCTTTGATGATCGGATGCCATGCATTGCCCGAGCGGCCTTCTAACTGCAGGTCCTTGATGGTCAGAAGCGTCTTCTTTTCCATATGCCTACTCCTTCAACCCGCTCGCGCGGTGCAATTGCCAGTCCACAACGAAGTTCACTGCCACGGTCAACAGCGCAATCGCTCCTGCTGGCAGGAGCGGGGTGACGTCGCCGAAGGTGATCAGCGTCGCATTCTCGCGCACCATGCTGCCCCAGTCTGCAGTCGGTGGTTTGATCCCCAGACCCAGAAAGGACAGCGCAGAAATAGCAAGAAATACAAAGCAAAAGCGTAGGCCGAATTCGGCCACAAGCGGCGCCATGGCATTGGGCAGGATTTCGCGCCGGATCAGTCGCCATGCTCCCTCGCCGCGCAGCCGCGCGGCCTCTATATAGTCCATCATCACGATGCCTTGTGCCACGGACCGCGCCAATCGGTAGACGCGAGTGGAGTCCACCGCGGCTATAACTAGAACAAGTGTCAGCACCGACGTCCCGAAGATTGTAAGCAAGAGAAGCGAGAAGATCAGCGCGGGAATGGCCATCAGCGCATCGACAAAACGCGACAGCCACTGGTCGAGCCAGCCGCCAACCAGCGCCGCCCAGATCCCAAGGAATGATCCCACCATGAAGGCGAGCGCAGTGGTAACAAAGGCGATGCCCACGGTGTTGCGCGCTCCATAGATCAACCGGGTCAGCATATCACGGCCCAGTTTGTCGGTGCCGAGGTAATTGGGTGCACCCCAAGGTAAAAACTGCGCTCCGGTAACCTCACCCTCGCCATAAGGGGCCACTACGGGGGCTAGAATGGCTACTGCGATGTAAAATACGATGACTGCCAGCCCGAACGAGGCGGTCAACGGCATGTCGCGATAGGTTGGCTTGTGATGGGCCGGGGCGAGCGAGCGCAATCCCGCGCGCGATGCGAGGCCGACGACAAAGAAAATGCCTAGGGCGACGAGAATAGAAAGAACAACGGTCATAGCCCTACTTCCTGTGCATCAAGCGCGGGTTGGTGATCGTAGAGAGCACATCCGCGAGAAGGTTGAGCAAGACGTAGGCCGCCGCAAATATCAGGGCGATAGCCTGGACCACGGCAATGTCGCGATTGCTGACCGCGTCGATCATCAATTGCCCCAAACCGGGGTAGACAAAGACCACCTCAACCACGACGACACCGGTGATAAGATACGCGAGGTTCAGCGCCACCACGTTGATGATCGGTGACAGCGCATTCGGCACCGCATGGCGCAGTACGACGCGCATCGGCGACATTCCCTTGAGCCGAGCCATCTCGATATAGGGAGAGGCCAGAAGGTTGATGATCGCCGCCCGCGTCATGCGCATCATGTGAGCAGTCACGACAAGGGTCAGTGTCAGCGCTGGCAGGAAAGCCATATATAACCGCTCGCCCATCGACGTCGTATCCGTGATACGCACCATCGAGGGGAAGAGGCCGGATTGCGACAGCCACAGGATCAAGATGTAGGCCACAAAGAATTCAGGGAAGGAAATTGCTGTAAGCGCCAGGGCGTTTGATGCACGGTCAAAGATTGAATTGCGCCACAGGGCCGCCAGAACGCCTAGAAGCAGGGAAAAGGGAACAGCAAGGGCTGCGGCGTAAAATGCAAGAAACAGCGTGTTGCCAAGTCGCGTACCGACCAACTCCGATATCGGCATTTTCGTCGCCATCGACATGCCAAAATCGCCCTGCATAACACCGGTCAACCAGTTCCAATACCGCACCGGCGCGGACTCGTTGAGGCCCAACTGCTCGCGCAGCGCGGCCAGGGTTTCCGGGGTGGCTGACTGGCCCAGAAGCTCGCGCGCAAGGTCACCAGGCAAGAGCTCGGTCGCGCCGAAGATCACCACTGAAATGATGAACAGGGTCAGAACGCCCAGAAGCAGTCGCTGCGAGATCATTCGCCAAATTTCGGTCATAGTTCCCTACCATTGCCTTTGTCCTTGCCAAGTCCTCTTGATCCGGCACAGGCAGAAAGGCCCCGGAAACATCTGCCTTCCGGGACCCTGTTTTTAGACCTGACAGATCAGGCGAACCACCAGCGCTCCACGCAACGGAAGCCATCGAGGTCCCAGTTCGCGCCGACCACATCAGGTGTCGCGACCGCATTTGAAACGCCCATGACAAAGCTTGCGAACATCGGGATCACCGTGCCGCCCTCCTTCGAAACGATTGTCTGCATCTCGTGGTAGACCTCGCCCCGTATAGCCTCGTCTAGCTCTGAACGGCCTTGCAGCAGCAAGGTGTTGAACCGCTCGTTTTCCCAATAGCTCTCGTTCCAGGGCGCGCCTGAGGCATAAGCGGTCGAGAACATCCAGTCGCAGGTGGCCCGTCCGCCCCAATAAGACGCAGCCCATGGTTTCGCCATCCAGACATTGCTCCAATATCCGTCGTTCGGTGCGCGTTCGACAGTGATATTTATGTCCGCGGCAGCGGCCCGCTCTGCATATAGCGAACCTGAATCCGTCGCGCCTGTGAAGCCGGCTTCAGCCACCCACAAAGAAACGTCGAGCGAGGTCAACCCGGCCTCGTTAAGGTAGAATTTGGCCTTGTCGGGGTCATAGCTGTTCACTGGCAGGTCATCGGCGTAATACTTCTGCGTTGGCCCGATTGGGTTATCATTCCCAACTGTACCATAGCCGTCAAGGATCTTATCAACCATTTCCTGTCGGTCGAGAGCATGCTTAAGGGCAAGGCGTACATTATTGTCGTTGAATGGCCCGGCGCGCGTGTCCATTGGGAAGCAGAAGTGTTGATTTCCAGTAACCGAGATCACGCGGATCGAAGGATTCCGATCCATCAACGAAACCGTTGTGAGGTCAAGCTGATTGATGACGTCCACTTCGCCAGTCAGAAGCGCGTTCTGCCGCGCAACAGGGTCGGGAATGGCCAATAGAAGGAGTCCGTCGAAATGCGCGCGGTCGGTTTTCCAGTAGCCCGAGTGACGGCTCAGCGTCGCGCTGATGCCCGGTTCGAAATCGTCGACTTGATAAGGACCGCACCCATCTGATGAGGTTGGATCGATTGTGCCCTCTCTCGCGGGCATGATCGGCAGGTGGTAGTCGGACATCAGGAACGGGAAGTCGGCATTGCCCCCATTTAGGGTGACTATGACCGTGTTCGGCCCGTCAGACGTTATCTCGACGATCGGATCGACGATCGGTTTGGCTGCAGAAGTGCTGTCGGGGCCGCGGTGATAGTTGATCGAAGCGATCACATCATCCGCCGTAACTGTCCCGCCGCTGTGAAAAGTGATGCCCTGACGGATTGTCAGGGTCCAGGTCGTGGCATCGGGACTGGCTTCCCAGCTTTCCGCCACTTCGCCGACGAGCGAGCCATCGGCTGCAATTTCTGTAAGATAGTTGTGCCGCGCCTGAGCGAAAACCTGGACAAAATTTGTGTCCCAGACACCAGGATCGTAATTATCGACTGTGCTGCCCGAGTTGAACCCGATCCTCAGCGTTCCGCCCCTTACCGGCTCGGCCTGGGCCATGGCCATGCCTGCAGGAAGGATTAATCCCGCCGCTGTGAAAGCCGCACCGCTTTTCAAGATGCCGCGACGGGTCATTCCGCCTTGGCCGATTAGATGGTTAGTCATCAGTATCTCCTCGCTTGGTTTCTCTGTTACAGCGCCTTCCTCCTCGAAGGTCACGTCGATCTTGTCAGCATAAGGTCTCCATATCCGCCCCGGATCTCCGTGGGCCGACACCTGCGTCGTCCGTATGAAAGGCATCCTTGAATTCTTCCCGGAGGACGTTTTTTTGCACCTTGGCCATCGTGTTCCGCGGCAGCTCAGGGCACACGACCAGTTTTCGAGGGTGCTTAAAACGGGCCAGAGATGTCCGGACCGCCTCCATGATCCGGTCAAGATCCGGCAACTGACCAGTCTCGGCCACGATCACTCCGATGACGGTCTCGCCAAGATCGCGGTGCGGCACGCCGATGACAGCGCTTTCCTTCACTCCCGGCTGAGCATCAAGCACAAGTTCGATTTCCTTTGGGTAGATGTTGTATCCGCCAGATATGATCAGATCCTTGTTGCGGCCAAGAATGTGGAGGTAGCCGTCCGCATCTATCTTCCCGTGATCGCCGGTGATGAAAAAACCATCAGAGCGCAACTCTGCGGAAGTCTTCTCGGACATCTGCCAGTAGCCCTTGAAAACGTTCGGGCCACGAACCTCAATCTGGCCTAGATCGCTTCCGGGCAGGGTTGCGCCGGTATCAGGGTCGGTGACTTTCACATCCACGCCCGGCAGAGGAAGGCCGACGGTGCCCGCACGGCGCTCACCGTCATATGGGTTTGATGTGTTCATGTTAGTTTCGGTCATTCCATAGCGTTCAAGTATACGGTGGCCGGTGCGGTCCTCGAACTGTACATGGGTCTCGGCAAGAAGCGGGGCCGAGCCGGACACGAAAAGGCGCATGCCGGAGGTAAGCTTGCGATCAAAGCATGGATGGTCCAGCAACCGCGTGTAGAAAGTCGGAACCCCCATCAGAACCGTTGCGTCCTGCATGAAATCGACAAGCTGATCGACATCGAACTTTGGCAGGAAGATCATCGACGCGCCTGCAGCCAAAGTCACATTGGTCGCAACTAAAAGTCCGTGAGTGTGAAAAATTGGTAGAGCGTGCAAAAGCACATCATCAGGCGTGAACCGCCATTCCTTCGCTAGCGTTTCAGCATTTGAAAGGAGATTCCCTTGGCTAAGCATCGCCCCTTTGGAGCGCCCCGTCGTTCCGGACGTGTAGAGCAATGCTGCAAGGTCATCAGCCGATCGCGCCACAGTAGAGAACACGTCGGGCATCATCCGCGCGTTTTCCATCAATGTGCCGGTTCCATCCCCGTTCAGTGTTTCCAGGCAAGCTCCAAGCCGATCGGAGATCGTTGACAAGGCCTCTTCCGCCTTCATGTCGCAAACAATCATCCGCGCGCCACCATCTTCGATGAAATAGCTGACCTCGTCGGTGGTATAGGCGGTGTTCAGAGGCAAGAACACCACTCCCGCTTGAACACAGGCTGAGTAAAGGGCCAAGGCCTCGGGCGATTTCTGAACCTGCGCAGCCAGCCGGTCACCGGGTTTCAGACTACTTTGCGTCAGAACATGTGCCATTTGCGCGGCTAGCCCGAGAAAATCTACATAAGACAGGACTGAGCCACCACCCAGTCGCAAAAAAGGTTTCCCCATGCCGTTATGCTTCGCGAACAATTGATCGAAGAGCGGGTTAGTCATGTTGTCTTTTCCGGCTGAAGAATCTTTTGCGCCAGCGCGCACAGTGCGCGAATCTGAGGCGACGTAGAGATCTCACGGCTCGTGGCGAACCGTTCATGGTTTTGTGCGACGCGGCCGAGTTCATAGAGGTAATTGACCATCAAGCCCGAGGACTCCGCAGGTTTCTCCTCGCGGCCTTCCTCCAAGAGAGACTGAATAGATTGCGCCATACCCCGCGTCAGGGCAACTTCGACGAAGATCAGCGGCTCGTCCGGCATTGCGGGATGAAAGAATGCAAAGCACCGGCGATCAGCTGGCTCCAGCCGCCGCCTCAGATCCTCCCAACTGTCAATCGTATGAACCGCCTCGTAGGCGATGATCTTTTCTAGTACATGCGCGGGGCTCTCCCAGCTGATCGGCCGCAGCACAAGAAATCCACGATTGAACCACGAAGCCAGAAGATGACGAAAGTCTAGGTCCAATGCTTCGAGGTCCGGATCGCCCTTACCAAAACGGAGTAGGTCGGCCCGCATCTGCACCAAACCGCCAGTTGCACCGGGGACCCGATTCAGCCGCCTAATCAACTCCTGCCGCAGGGGCTCTGCGGCCGCTGCAAAGTCTCGGTATGTGACCTTCGAAGGCATAGCCTCATAGGCTTCCAGCGTCTGACGAACTTTGTCCGGAGATATATTCATCTCAACGGCCATCATCCCGAAGAAGGTCAGCTTGTCCGCATCGTCAAGAGAGCTGTAGCCAGACATGATGGCCGCTGCAGAGGCGAGCCCCGATGCCTCCCCAGCGCTGCTGACTAGTTCGAATGCCAGTTCAGCAAGTGTCTTCTCACCCAGAAAGGTGGATTCTAGCGGCACCTTTCTGCGATCGAACACACTCGCCAGAAGATCGGCCAGCGTCGTCATTGTCTGCTACCGCTATTGGATCGCCGCCAGCGGGAGAATGGGTTTACCATTTTCTTGACCGTACAGCGCCGCATCGGCAGACTCGGCCAGAAGCTCCAAACACACCTCGCCCTCGAATTCATGTTCAGCACCCCTCCCTGAGTGGTCGATCGCAGCGACACCACTGATCTGCGAAAGATCTGTCGATGATCATGGATATAAGTACGTCGATTTGATTAACTTACCAATAGACAGTATTTTATGTCAACAGATTATATTTGGTGCATTGGCAAGCTCTTAGTGAGAACGGCAGTGCAAAAGTTTGCCACGGAAGTGGCGTGATAGGCTTTGTTGCACAAATCGGGCTCTGTAGGATTCACTGTGTGAATCCAGCGTGATAACTGGTGGAAATGAGCAGTTGGACACCTACGAAGTACAAGACCCGGAACTGGGCAGAGTATAACCTTTCACTGAAGAAGCGGGGATCGCTTTCGATCTGGTTTGATCCAGAGATGGTGTGGGATGCTGCACCTTCAGGGCGGCGGGGACGCCAACAAGCCTACAGCGATGCGGCGATACAAGCCTGCCTGACCCTCAAAGTGTTGTTTGGTTTGCCGTTGAGACAGACGACAGGGTTTGTTGCGAGCCTTCTCAAGCTTGTCGGATTGGACTGGTCTGTCCCAGACTTCAGCACACTATGTCGCCGTCAGAAGACGTTATCAGTCGCTATCCCCTACAAGGGTTCAGCAGGACCATTGCACCTGCTTATCGACAGCCCGGGTATCAAGGCTGAAGGGGAAGGCGAGTGGAATGCCCGCAAGCACGGCGGTCCCAAACGCCGCCTGTGGCGCAAGATACATATTGGGATAGACGAGCAAACGCTGGAGATCCGTGCCATCGAGGTCACGAGTAGCAGTATCGGAGAGTGTCCGATCTTCTGTGTAACTGGGATTTGGTCCATGCTTACTGAAAGAAGCAAGGACGACAACGATGACAATATCCAAGGAACTGCTGGACGAACTTCTGAAGGGCTGTGAGCG
>JAQWWH010000056.1 GCA_029255105.1 Flavimaricola sp.
GACGCGCAGCGTCTGATCGAAGATTGTGAAGCCCTGAGGCTGCGACTGCAGGGCGGGATCAAGCACGCGTATGATGCGATGCGTCGGGGCGAGAGTGAGTTGTTGGTCCTGTTGAGAAGTGCATCAGTATTTTGCAGTGGCTAAGAAATACACCACGCCACCAAAAAAGGGGGAGATTACCCTTGTTCTGACCTATGGATATGCAGAAGATCGGTTCTGCCACCGGATAGTACGCCACGAATTAGAGGGAAAGGAACACTGCAATGAGCCTGATGTGTACGCTTGGCCTCGCCACATGCATCACCGTTGGTGGAACAGCCTACACGACGAATGATCTTCATGACATAACCTACGAATGCTTCATGGCGCAGGGCGCAGGTTTTTTCGAAGAAGTCACGTTCATTCTCTTGGATGGTGAGTATCGTATCGGCCTTCAGGATGGATATCTGGCGCTTGAGTTTCTAGAGGAGCGTGGCGTCACGTTTCGGTGGAAACCAGATGGCGACATTAGATCGCCAACGCACCTGGCGAAATATAGAAAAGCCCAGTTAATAGGGGCATGCTTGCCCTTCATTAGCTGAAGCCTGTTGAACAATGAAACTGTGACGAAAAAAGCCTTGGGCCAAACAACAACGGCAAACTGTCATTAAGCGCACCCGACGCGAGGCCCGACAGCCCGAGTACGTCATCCAGCTCGCGCATGACCAGAAGGCCTCCGTCCGAACTGAGTTGCGTGCCACGAAATTCCAACCGCACCCGAGGGTCGTAATCTGCCCGCGGTAAGCCCGCACCCTCTGGGTGACCCATGAAACAAGTTCTCCGTAGCCTTCAACGCCATGATTTATATAGAAAGTAGATCGCTCCGGACAGCGAAGTAAGAGGATTACTTGGGGAATGCGGGTTTGAATCGATCCGAAATCAGCGTAAATGAATAGGGTTGCAACCGTCAGCCAACCTGCAATCCTCCAATTCGACAAACAGGATCAACAAGCGGGGTCCATTGGTGCAAAATGTAGTGGCATGGGGAAAGCTGGACGAAATGGGCATGCACGCCCTGTCAGCCCATTGCATGGACGTCAGCGCTGTATTCGAAGCCCTGATTTGTCTGCCGGAATTTCGGAACAGGCTGGAGTATGCGGCAGGACGAAAACTGTTGGAGATAGATGTAGCGCGCCTTTGCGCGCTGGTATTTATTCATGACATAGGTAAACTTCATCCCGGGTTTCAGGCAAAGGCTGGCAACTCTGCGCGGCCATGGCCCGGCCCACCAGTAAGACATTCCGAAGCCGGCGGCGGTTTTCTTGATCTTGCGGCCTCCGTACAGGATCACCCGTTTCACAACACCGTTATAGGGATGATCGGCTGGGGGCCTGTCGTGTCGGACCTTTTGGCGGCCATCCTTGCACATCATGGACGGCCCGTTCGACCCTCGCATTTGCTTCCAAAGGATTGGCCGAGCGCGGAAGGCTACGACTGGAGGGTTGATGCACGCTTGATGGCATCTTTTCTGGAAAAAGCATTTCCCACCGCGGTGCCATCAGGCCTGAACCTGCCGGACCGCCATGACTTCGTTCATCTGGTCGCTGGTTTGACTGCGTTGGCAGACTGGATCGGGTCGAACAAGGATTTTTTCGAATTTGTCCCAAACCCGGAAGATACCTATCCCGCCAAAGCTCGATCCGCAGCGCGAGAGGCTTTGGCCGCGATTGGTCTGGACGTCAGAAACCGTGCTGCGCCCCATACTGATTTTCAAACCATCACCGGGTTTTCGGTTCCCAACCTAGGCCAGGCGGCAATCGCTAAAATCAGCGCGGAAGACCGACTTGTCATCCTTGAGGCGGAAACCGGGTCTGGCAAGACCGAAGCGGCCCTGTTGCGCCTTGCCAGACTGGTCGAGGCGGGTGCCGTTTCAGGCATGTATTTTGCAGTGCCGACCCGTGCAGCGGCCCGGCAACTGCATGGTCGCGTGAATACCGCACTTGGGCGGATGTTCGGCAAGACCGCGCCCGAGGCGGTGCTGGCAATTCCCGGCATGCGTGTAGCCGGAACTGCCACGGGTCAGTCGCTTCCGGATTTCAACGTTCGGTGGGATGACACCACAGGCCCGGTTCCCGCCCGTTGGGCCGCAGAGCATGCAACCCGCTATCTGGCCGCGACCGTTGCCGTCGGCACCGTCGATCAGGCCATGCTGGCGGCACTTCAGGTCAAACACGCGCATATGCGCGGCGCGGCCCTGTCGCGTAGCCTGCTGGTGATCGACGAGGTTCACGCTTCGGATGCCTATATGACCGAGGTCATCAAGGCGCTTTTGGATGCTCACCTCGCAACGGGCGGCCATGCACTTCTTATGTCTGCCACCCTGGGCAGTCATGCGAGGTGTCGATTCCTGGGCCAGCCGCAACCCGATTTCACAAGGGCGGCGGCTGTTGCCTACCCCGCAGTCTGGACGAAGGCGATGCCTGGCCCGATCTGCGCCGAGGGCACCGGTCGCGCAAGGTCGATCAGAATAGAAACCCGAGATACAATGGATGCCGCCCCTTTGGCTGCCGAACTTATAGAGGCGGCTCATGCTGGCGCACGGGTCTTGCTGATCCGCAATACGGTTGACGCCGCAGTCAAGGTATTCACTGCCGTAATAGAAGGCGGTGGTGCGGCGCATTTGATGCAGGTTGCCGGGTCCCCGGCCTTGCACCATTCGCGTTTCGCCACCGAGGATCGTGCGTTGCTTGATGCGGCCGCCGAGTCGATACTTTCCCCGAAACGAAAACACGGCGGGCGGGGCGCGATCGTGATAGGGTCCCAGACCCTTGAGCAAAGCCTCGATATTGACTCAGATATCCTGTTCACAGACCTTTGTCCGATGGACGTCCTACTTCAGCGCATCGGACGATTGCACCGCCACAGCATAATGCGGCCAACCGGGTTTCACGAACCCCGGACAGTGGTGCTGATGCCTGACGGCGGTCTGGATTGGCTTGCCAAGCCGGACTATGAAAACGGACTTGGTGGCTGGAAAACGTCTGATGGGACGTTTCAGGGAATTTACACCGATCTTGCCGGCTTGGAGTTGACCCATCGGCTTATCACTGCCCATCCCCAGTGGCACATTCCGACGATGAACCGCGCCTTGGTCGAGGGGGCAACCCATCCTGACAAGCGCGAAGCCCTGATTTTTGAAAAAGGGGCCGTTTGGAACGCTTATGATCGCAGTCTGGCGGGCAAGAATGCCGCCGCCCGGATGGTCGGCCAACTGGGCATCCTGCGTCGTGACAAGCCATTCCCCGAACTCTTCCGAAGCGACGATGAAAAGATCATGACCCGACTGGGTGAGGAAGGCCCGATCCTGACGCTGCCTCCTGGAACGATCGGTGCCTTTGGTCGTCCTGTGACCCGTTTGGCCCTGCCAGCCCGATGGGCACATGGCTATATCCCTGATACCCCTTTGGTTGTGGTGCCGGTAGAAGGCGGCTTTACTTTTGCTCTGGGAGAGCAAAGCTTTCATTACTCTCGCTCCGGCATTGACAGACTGTCAGCTTCCGGCTCCTAATTTGCGCAATATAGTTGATGGAATCTATGTGGACAATTTACTGACGACCCCCATCCTTGCGGTATCGCCGAAAGGCAAGCATTCGCTGCCCGGCGTCCTTGCCGCAATGGCACGTGATGAGGTCCGGGGTTATCCGGCGCAGCGCCCGCATCAGCGCGCTGCTTGGCATATGTTTCTTGTGCAACTTGCTGCCTTGGCCCTCTGGACCGCCGGGCGCGATGATCTGCCTGAAACTGAAGAGGATTGGTGTGCGCTGTTGCTGACGCTGACGGACAACGATGCGGGACCTTGGGTGTTGGCCGGACCAGATGACAAGCCTGCTTTCCTGCAACCTCCCGCGCCCAAGGGGCTAAAGTGGACCCAGGTTGAGACGCCCGATGCACTTGACCTGCTGATCACCTCGCGCAATCACGATGTGAAACAAAAAATCGCCCGCAGTGCCGAACCACAGGATTGGGTGTTCGCCCTGGTGTCGTTGCAAACCTCGGAAGGGTACGGCGGAGCGGGCAACAACGGTATTGCCCGGATGAACGGAGGTTCATCAAGTCGCCCATTTTTGGGCATCGCTCCTGCTACACGACAAAGCCGCACCCCGGACCCTTCGGCATGGTGGGCGCGAGATGTAGGCCGGTTATTGACCCTTCGGGCCGAGGGGTGCTCTATAGCCCCGGGAACGCCGGGCGGCCCTGCGCTGTTGTGGTGTGTGAACTGGCCGGAAGGCAACCAATTGGACCTGACACGGCTCGACCCGTGGTTCATCGAAGTTTGCCGCCGCGTCCGCTTGGACGTCTCGGAGGGGGGGATGACCGCCCGTCGCACCACATCTTCTAGCGCAAGAATTGATGGCAAGAGTTTCAAAGGAGCAACGGGTGACCCTTGGGCCCCGATCACCACTGAAGACCCTCCCAAAAGCCTGACGCTTGGCGAAGGTGATTTTACCTATCGCCGCCTGTCCGATTTGATTTTTTCGCCTGACTGGCGCTTGCCTGCCCTAGCCGAACCCGGCCCTGGCGAAGCGGATTGCCTGCTTGTTGCCGAGGCGCTGTCACGTGGCAACTCCAAAACCGATGGCTGGAAAAGCCGGGTTGTCCCGGTGCCGGGATCCCTGCGTGGTCTGTTCCAGTCCGAAACCGCAGGCTCATTCGCCCGTGCCCAGATCGATGAGATCAAGGTGTTTGACGAAGCCCTGCGTAATGCGCTGGCATTGGTCGCCGCGCGCGGCGACCGTGATGCTGTCGGAAAGGCCCAATACGCCCGCACCACTGACGCCCGCGCTCGGTTCGACCACGCCGCCGATGCACTGTTTTTCCCTGCCCTTTGGGACAGGCTTGCAGCCTACACCAACGGCGGCAAGATCGGAGAACAAGCGGCGCATGAGCGGTTTGTAAATAACCTGAATCAAGCCGCAAAACTTGAGCTTGACAACGCACTGCCGGCCATCCCCTGTGCCGTAATCTATCGCCCACGTGCCGAGGCCCGCGCCAGGCGCAGCTTTGCGGCGCGTTTGCGCAGGGCAGGATACCTTCCCGCACGAGCCTCTATAGATAAGGAACCCGCCGATGTCTGACGCCGATGCCGTCAACAAGGCCGCTATCGCTGCGGTGCGTGAGTTGGGCCGACTTGATCCCGGCGCTTTGGCCGACCTCCGCCGCATGCAGGCGGAGAGTGCCGCGCCTGCGTTCTGGCGGTTGGCTGCGCGCCATCCTGATACCATCGGCGCGCGGCAAGAAGCATGGATCGTCATCTTGCGGATCTTCGCGATCCTGACACCGAAGGGCGCGGCCGAAGGGCGCCCCGCTTTGCACGATGCCGCTCGGCCGTTTGGTGCCGCCTTGTGTGACGGCGGTGATCCCGGTTGGACAGGCCCCTCGCCGATACTCAGCGAACGCCGGTTGGCGCAACTGCTGAACGCAAGGGGCGAGACGCGCAATGTGCTTTTGACCCGCGCCGCCCGCGCGCTGGCCACCAGCCGCCCGCCAGGTGCCGGGCTGGATGTCCGCACCATTGCTTGGGCTGTGCTGGCGCCCAAGGGCGCTGCCAAAATTGCCGAAACCTATTACCGCAGGCTGGACCATGCCGAGGCGGGCAACAAAGAGGATACCTCCGCATGACAGCTCCGCGCTTTTTGCAAATCCACACGCTTACCTCCTATACCGCCGCTCTGTTGAATCGCGATGATTCCGGGTTGGCCAAACGGCTGCCCTATGGCGGAGTTCTGCGCACAAGGATCAGTTCGCAATGCCTCAAGCGGCACTGGAGACTGGCAGATGATCCGCACGCGCTGCATGCCATTGACGGGGCTGAGGCAGCATTCCGGTCGCGCGAATTGGTGACTAAAAAGGTGATTGCTCCGTTGCGTGCGGCGGGAATAGATGACGGTGTATTGGAAAAGCTCGACCCCGCGTTTCAGAAAGCCGTCTATGGAGAAAAGGCCGACAAGGGCAAAGCCAGCCGCCAAACACTGATTTTCGGAGCACCTGAACTGGCTTGGCTTGCCTCGGAGGCCGCGCGCCTTGCCCATGATGCCGGTGGGGACGCAAAGGCCGCAGAGCAGGCTGTTGCGGACTGGTCCAAGGCTTTTGCACAGAATATCAAGACGATGCGGGCCAATACTGCCTTGCCCGGCGGTCTTGCCTCGGCACTGTTCGGGCGCATGGTCACGTCGGACCCTGACGCCAACATCACTGCCCCGGTGCATGTCGCCCATGCGATAACCGTGCATCAAGAGGAAGCAGAAAGCGACTATTTCACCGCCGTTGATGATCTGTCGGGCGATGAACCAGGTGCCGATACCATTCAAGAAACCGAACTGACCTCGGGCCTGTTTTATGGCTATGTGGTGGTGGATCTGCAGGGGTTGCTCGACAATCTGGGCGGCGATGATGTGCTGGCGGGCGCGGTGCTGCACAACCTGATATATCTGATCGCAGAGGTCACGCCGGGGGCCAAGCTCGGTTCGACGGCCCCTTACGGCCGCGCAGGTCTGATGCTGCTGGAGGCGGGGGATCGTCAGCCACGCAGTCTGGCCGAGGCGTTCCGCACCCCTTGCGCACCGCAGCTGGGCCCCGCCGCAAATGCCCTGGCAGGCCAGTTGGGGGCCTTTGATGCTGCCTATGCCACCGGCGAGGATCGGCGTGTGCTGTCACTGTCCAATGACGATGTGCCAGGCGCCACACAGGGGTCGCTGAGTGACCTTGCCGTTTGGGCAAAGGCCCTGCCGGGGTTGCTTTCGTGACACATCGTTGGTTGGTCCTTGATCTCTGCGCGCCGCTGATGGCGTTTGGTGGGGTTGCGATTGACCACGTCGGCCCCACGCGGGATACTCCCGCGGCATCGATGCTGACAGGGTTGTTCGGCAACGCGCTTGGCTGGCACTGGTCCGACTGGCAGGCGCATCAATTGCTGCAAGACCGGCTGGTCTTTGCGGCCCGGATTGATCAGGAGGGTAGCCTTGTCACGGACAGCCAGAACGCAAAACTGGGAAAGAACGATCGCGGATGGACCACGGCAGGATTGGTCGAAGGCCGCGATGGTGCCAGTTACGATGCCCCACACCGTCGCCGGCGTGACTACCTTGCAGACGCGCGGGTTGTTGTGGTGCTTCGATTGACCCAGCGCGAAGCTGCTCCGTCGCTCGACAAACTGGCCGACGCCCTGAACCGCCCGGCCCGCCCTTTATTCATTGGCCGAAAGCCCTGCCTTCCGACACGTCCCCTTTTCGCTGGTTGGACCGAGGCAGACTCGGCCTATGCGGCCCTTTCGGCAACCGGACAGACCCCGACGCGCGCCCAGTGGCCCGTAGGCGAGGGCCCAGCGGGCGAGGCAACACTTGATTTGCCAGACATGCGCAATTGGCGCAGTGGTCTGCATGGCGGCAGACGGCTGGTCATTCAGGGCCAGATATCGGGTGCCAAATCATGACCCTGCATTTGATCCGCCTGCCAATCCGAATTTCGGCGCTCGCGCGTTGGGGGGGCGACCGGGGATGGGTGCAGGGAAAACACGGTACCTTCGACGAAGGCCGAGCGCTTCATCATCTTCTTTCGGAAACCTTTGGCAAAGGCATAGCGCAACCCTTTCGCCTATTGGTCCCCCCCCGTGCCAATACCGGAAATCTTTACGCCTACAGCACGAACACTGCCGCCGTTCTGCGCGCAACCGCTCATGCAATTGCCTTACCAGAACACCTCAGTGTTCTTGATATCGGCGCGTTGGAGGACAAACCGATGCCCACGATCTGGACGACAGGCCAACGCCTTGGTTTTGATCTTCTGGCTCGTCCGGTACGCCGCTTGAATGCCGCTGTTAGCGGCTTTGCCAAAGGGGCCGAAGTTGACGCGTTTCTCGCCTATGTTCTGCAACATGACCCAGATTCATCCGACGATCACCATGAGCGCAGACGAGAAGCCGTATATCTAGATTGGTTAGCCGAACGGCTGGAAGGGAGTGCCAAGCTAGACCGCGCGACAGCCAAAATGACTGGCTTTCGCAGACGCCGTGTCGCGCGTGGCGGTGCCGGGCCAGAAGGGCCGGAGGCCACACTCCAAGGCACGTTCGAAGTCCAGAACCCGGAACTCTTCGCTGCGATGCTTGCACGCGGGGTCGGACGGCATCGCGCCTATGGCTATGGCATGCTGTTGTTGCGCGCGCCAAACCGCCCCTCGATGGACCGCTGAAATGCTCAAAGGACGCCTCGGCCTTGACAGCGCCAAAGTGCCCCACGCCGACCGCTCCGGTTTGCTGTATCTGGCTCGGGGTGCGCTCACCGCCCGCGATGGCACGCTTGCCTTTCTGCAAGGGGCCCCAACCGATGCGGATGCCCTTGGGCCGGGCGATTATGCCATCCCCCTTCAGGCAGTGTCGATGATCCTCCTCGGCCCCGGCTCGACCGTAAGCCACGATGCGCTTCGGCTGCTGGCACATGCCCGCACGGCACTTGCCGCAGTGGGGGAAGACGGCGTTCGCATGTATACTGCGCCGCCCTTGATCCCGGATCGCTCGGGCCTCGCCCGCGTCCAAGCCCGTCTCTGGGCAGATGACGAAATGCGCATCATGATCGCCCGCAGAATGTATGCAATGCGCCTGGGTGAAATCCTGCCCCATAAGGAGTTGGATGTTCTGCGCGGCATCGAGGGTGCAAGGATGAAGGAAAGCTATCGCCTTCTGGCCCGTTCCATTGGCATCGACTGGAACGGCCGTCATTATCAACGCGACAGTCCCACCGCAGCCGACTTGCCCAATCAGGCGCTGAACCATGCCTCATCCGCCGTCGAGGCCGCCGCTGCAATCGCTGTTGCCGCCACCGCTACCATCCCGCAACTGGGCTTCATCCACGAAGATGCCGGCCAATCTTTCGTGTTGGATATTGCAGACCTTTACCGGGTCACCGTCACGATCCCTTGCGCGTTCAAAGCCGCCAAACAGTGCTCCCTGCGCCACGGCGGAAACATAGAACGTGTTACTCGCCGGCTGACCGGTGATACATTGGGGCGCGATCAGGTGATCCCCGATATGATCGACCGCATCAAGAAACTGATCGGAGGCAGTGCGTAATTGACCGCCCAAACGACGCTGATCATAACCCGTGACGTCGAGGCCCGCTACCGCGGCTTTCTGACCTCGATCATGCTCGAAGTAGCCCCCGGCGTCTACGTGTCTCCACAAATGTCCGCAGGTGTGCGGGGCCGGACATGGGCAGTGGTTTCTGACTGGTGGTCGACCTTGCAACGCGGCTCACTAGTGATGATGTGGCGCGACAAAAGTGCAGCCGCAAATTTGCGGATCGAAACACTGGGGGAGCCGGCAATGGAAATCATCGATGCAGATGGAGTTCTTCTCCTTAAGCGAAAGTAAGTCGAGCCAAAGCTCGCCTGAATGCTCTTTGAAAATGTAAAGATGTCATCTATTTGGCTACAAGAGGTTCCCCCGCTCCCGCGGGGATAGACCCTACCAAATCATCAGCCGGGCGCACCGCCTTGGGGTTCCCCCGCTCCCGCGGGGATAGACCCCCGGCGTTGAAGGCGATCCACGTCCCCTCACCGGTTCCCCCGCTCCCGCGGGGATAGACCCATAGAACTCGAGGAGGTCGTTGTAGTTCGACGGGTTCCCCCGCTCCCGCGGGGATAGACCCACTCCTTAAAGCCCGCGTCCGCCGCCACCCGGGGTTCCCCCGCTCCCGCGGGGATAGACCCGAATGCGCCTCCGCCAAGCCCAATCTCAGCAAGGTTCCCCCGCTCCCGCGGGGATAGACCCGCTGCGGCGTCAACCCGCGATCTGTGGGTGGCGGGTTCCCCCGCTCCCGCGG
>JAQWWH010000057.1 GCA_029255105.1 Flavimaricola sp.
GCCATCACCTGGGCTTCAACGACCTGAAAGTCATCGAGGTTGCACAGCTGATCGCCGCCCATAGTGGGGGCAGCCGGTGCGGCCCCGATTGTCGCGAAGCGCTTACCATACAGGAGACGATCGAAGCCATCCAACGGTCGGCAATTTCGGGAATCTGGGAACCGGGTATGAGCGTAGCACCCTAGGTCACTGACTGTTAACTGGGCAGATCACCCCGCAAATCCATCATGTTTCCCTCCCGTTGCCGATATGTGTGCTCGGCTCGGCTTTGTTGCAGGGGCTGATTTTGGCCAAGGATGATTTTTGCAAGTTCTGTCATAGGCTTCTTTGCCCCCAAAACAGTTCCAAACACAGCGCGGCACCAACCTTACCTGCAGAATTGAGTATATAGGGACAGAGAGACCCTTGCCCGAAAAGGGGGGGCGCCCCCCGGTGGGGTCGGCGAAGTGGGGATATTCTTTTGTCTAGGGTGGGGGCGAAGCAGAAGCCAACCTGTAGGACCAGGGCTATTGGGGAGCCTTTATGGGAACAAGTCCCCAACCGCAAACAACTCTCAATAAAATCAAAGGTATTTGGCGGAGAGACAGGGAATAGACGATCTCTTCTTAAATGCCAATAAAATAAGGGTTTTTCGGAGGCCATATACTCCTCAATAGGTGCCAAATACCCTCCATTCGGCATGCTACAAGCAGCCCGACAGCATCGCGACAGCATCCTATGAGAACACGCTAAATGACGCAGCCCCACTAGGGGGCCGCGCCGGGTACACTCAGGGTTCACTACGGGATAACTAGGGTACGCTAGGGGTAACTTGGGGATAGATAGGGTATCCTAGGGTATCACTATGGATACATTAAGATACACCAAGGGTTCAATCAAGTGCTTCCTGCAGTAATCCCTCGAGTACCTCTAGATCAGCTTGCATTAATTTGAGGATATAACTCCGAGCTACCTCTACGGGTACCAACAGGGTCAACGGTGGTCGATAGGTGTCCTCAGTTGCATCCATTGCTTCACCCATGTCGAACGTCCACCAGCAGGTCCCAGCACTGATGACAGCCCCGTCGCTGCGCTGGACCACTTGGCGGACACCTCGGGTATCAGCGTTGCGCTGTTTGGCGATGGCTTCGGATAAACTCCCAACTAGTGGACGCCGTAATTGACCAAGGCAACCTTGCGGTTCGTATTGAAGGTTGAGAGCACGTACATTTTGGTCGCCTCATCGGTGGAGGGGGACGGAGTAGTCCTGGGATAGGGGTAGATAGGATGGCCCCGGGGTGGCTGTGGGTTTCGATAGAGAACTTCAGGCACCCCCACAGGGGGGGCGGCGGGAAGGTACAGCTATTGTAAGTCACTCAGATTTTTGCCCCAAAATTAGACCAGCACTCAGGGCACACCTTGGAATGACCGGGAGTGGGCGCTCCGTCTAACACTGGGGGAACCTGCTGTTCGCCTTAACTTGTGCCAGGGTCTGCTGAGGGGACGATTTGCTTAGCTTCTCAAATCGCAGAAATCTTACGGTGCTTTAGCGGGAAAAGGTATGACATTACCTTTGCACGATGTAGCGTCTTCCGCATCAATCCAGCACCCAAGTGCCGTAACTAAATGCTCTTCTGTCTCAGTAAAGCCATGTAGGTGGCAGTATCTGGCAAGCTCATCCAGCGCGATGTCAAACCATTGCTCGTCAGTCTTGCCTGTGCCTTCAGACTTCCTTTCGACTTCGGCCATAGCATGGCTCACCGAGCCTCGTGCGGCGCCAATCAGGGCAACAACTTTAGGTCGATCGTGCAGATCAGCATAAGTTTCGAGGTCACGAAGGACATCAGGTATCCAAGAGTGATCAATCTTTGCTTTTATTCTGCTCACACTGATCCCCTCTGGATTATACATATACCAATTGATATATAGGAACTCACTTAGGGGTATGAGTGTGAGGGTCAAGTGCGAAGGACAATTAATTAGGGCGGTCGTCCCCACGCCGTGATCTGCCCGTTTCGGTCAGGGTTGCTGGAAACGTGTTGTATGCCCGGCTTCCACCGGGGGAGAGCTTACCTGAGGGTCATCCAGTCACTGCGTTCAGCCGTTCCACGGCATCCTTACGAACCCTCAGGCTCGGCCCAGAGCCATAGTTACCCGCGACATCACCAGAGGCATGACCAGTGATGAAGTCGTTAACCTCCTTGGAAACCCCGGCGTCTCGGAGCATATCCTTGAAGTTACCCCTAAGCGAATGAACCACCTTGGCCTTGTCATCGGTCACCCTCCTTATCAGAGGCATCAAAGCCTTGGACGCAGATGCCTGAGCCTTCCCATCCTTATCTCGGGTGAATTGAGGAAATACCTGCCCCGTGCGGCCTTTGGTGTGGCCCTCGGTTATCCAAGTTAAACTCGAGTGAACTGGGACCCGCCGTTGGGAACCTTTGTTCTTAACCAGCTTGTCGGTCAGGTCATAGTACACGATGCCATCTTGGTCTGCCTTGATGTCTTCCCAGTCCAGCAACGCAGCTTCATCGAGCCTCATGCCGGTAGTGATCAGGATCGATAGCAGCTTATGCGAGTGGTCTGGCATGGTCTGCTTGAAGAGCGCTTGGAGTTCACTGGGGGTAAATGGCCGATAGCTCTCTTTTGGGCGACCAACCTTCTTGTCCATGACCAGCCCTGCAAAGACGTTGCTCGGTATCCAGCCCTTGCGTACGGCGTGGTCGAACATTCGCTTCACATAGCTGACCTTCTTGGCAATCGTCTTACGGCCCATGGTTGCCCCAAGGTTCTCGGCGTACTGGTGGATCATCACTGCAGTCACTTTCTCAAGTGGCAGATCGCCGATGTGATCCATGAACTGCTGCAAGGATAACTCGCAGTCTCGCATTGTCTTCGCTGGGCCGTACGGCTGTGTCGCTAGGTACTCCTCGACTGCGACAGAGTAGAGGACGTTGCTAGCGGATGGGGCAGTCTTGGGGTTCTTTCCCGCCTCCCATTGATGATAGGCGTCACGCGCCTTCTTGCCGCGTTCGTGATAACGCTCGTTGACCCAGTCATCGTGGGGATCAGGCTCATATCTCTTGAACAGCAAGTAGTTGATCATACCCTCGAGGTGCCCTTCGTTGTGCAGGCGTTCGACTTCATCCACATCTCCGATATCTCCGAGAAGCCGACTAATGACGTGCCGTGCGTCCGGTTTGCAGGCATCGAGTTGCGCGTAGAGTTCTGTTGTTAAGGAATGCTGGCGACGCCGAGCGTCCCTAAAGTCGCTGGTGCCAGTGGACTTCTTGAGTTGTTTGCGGCCACCGAAGTGTTCTCTGAGCTCGTGAGGAATTGTCAGGTAAACGTACCATTTGCCCTTGTTCATCGACAGGGTCGTGGCGGGATAATCTGACATCCATATACTCCTCGAATACCCTCCATGGGATGCTCCAAGGCTATATAATCAATGGAAAAAGGGCAATGAAGTTTTATGGCGGAGAGACAGGGATTCGAACCCTGGGAACGCTTGCACGCTCAACGGTTTTCGAGACCGCCCCGTTCGACCACTCCGGCACCTCTCCGCGGTCATTGGCGGCGTGTAATGGGGACGGGACGGCTGTGCAAGTCCCATTTCGCAGCGACTGCGACCTTTGGGCCATCCGAAGCCGGCGGCTTGGCCTTTGCATCGCAGCTGGCGCCCCCTATCTAAAGGGCAGCCGCTACAGGAGAATGTCCAGTGCTGACCCGTGTTCTTGCCTCTCTACTCGTGACCGCTACCCTGTCGGGCCCGATCTTTGCCCAAACCTCCGGGGCATCGGATCCGGCTAACCACGAGGTCCCACAAGAGGCTCAGGTCGAGGCATTGTTCAACGCGCTCGGACTGTCCGAGATGATCGACATCATGCGCGAAGAGGGTCTTGCCTACGGGGCGGAGATAGCCGACGACCTGCTGCCCGGCCGCCCGACAGGGGATTGGGACGCGGCCCTTGCCACGATCTACGATGCCGACCGCATGCAAAGCGAGGTTCTTGAGGACCTGGGGCTGGCGCTTGCGAACGAAGATATCGCGCCGATCCTTGCGTTCTTCGAGGCAGAGCCGGGTGCCACCATCATCAATCTCGAGGTGACGGCCCGTCGCGCCCTGCTTGACGATGCCGTCAAGACTGCAAGCAAGGACGCCGCTATCATCGCCCGAATGGATGAAACGCCACGCTACCAACTGATCGACCGCTTCGTCACCGTCAACGACCTGGTCGAGACCAACGTCGTCGGGGCGATGAACTCAAACTACGCCTTCTACATCGGCCTCAAACAGGGTGGCGCCTTTCCTGCCGACCTGACCGAGGATCAGATCCTGAGCGATGTTTGGTCCCAGGAATCCGAGATCAGGGACAAAACGACCGAGTGGGTCTATTCCTTTTTGCTGATGGCTTATTCACCGCTGTCGGATGCCGACCTCGAGACTTATATCGCTTTTTCCGAAACCCAGGCCGGGGCCGCGATGAACAGGGCCATTTTTCAGGCTTTCGATGGCATGTTCGAGGATATCAGCAGGGCTTTGGGTCTTGCTGCCGCCCGCGAAATGGTGACGCAAGAGCTTTAACCGCCATAGACCAGCAGGGCGAGGATCAGGGCGCCGGGATTTCCTGAGTATAGCGGCAAGTCGCCCTGCAACTGGATCAGCCGGGCAGGGCGGTCGCTTGCCGGAATGCGAGCCAGGTCCATCGCCCTCGTCAGTTCTGGCCCGCCACCTGCTGCGATCTCGGACAGGATGACCGGATAGGCCGATTTGACCTGCACTTCGACCGGCCCGCGACGCCCGTCCATCGACGGGTTCTGCAGGGATGAGGTCAGGGCACCGAGCGGTCCTGCGCCTGGCGCACCCCCGGTCGTGCAGGCCCCAAGGATGAGCAGTGCGGACAGGGCAAGACGCATGAAATGGCTCCTCGAAGCGGGTTGACTTGAACCGCAGTTGCGCAGATAAGCCCGCATCCCGGCAAGTGTCTTGGCGGGACCACGCGGGAGTCCGCCTATCGGAACTCGCGTTACAGAAACGAACGTCTGAATAAAGACGCGCTGTCCGACGGTGGTCCATGGCCACAAACACCCCGAGGGATCGGGGGACCGGAGCGACGCGGTATACGAAGGAAAGAAACCATGTTTGCGGTTATGAAAACCGGCGGCAAGCAATACAAAGTGGCCTCGGGCGATATCCTCCGGGTCGAAAAGCTTGCAGCAGCGGCGGGTGAAACCGTCCAGTTCAACGAAATTCTGATGGTCGGTGACACCATCGGTGCCCCCATGATCGACGGCGCAGCGGTTCAGGCCGAAGTGATCGACCAGATCAAGGGCGACAAGACGATCAACTACGTGCGTCGTCGGCGTAAGCATTCGTCCAAGCGCACCAAGGGCCACCGCCAGCAACTGACCCTCGTCAAGGTGACCGAGATCCTCGCCACCGGCGGTGACAAGACCGGCGTCAAGGCTGCCATCGGTGCCGCCATCGCATCTGCCATGGCCCACGAGGCCCCCGGCGCTGCCCCCAAGGCAAAGGCCGCACCCGCTGCCAAGGCAGCACCTGCTGCCAAGGCCGCTGCTGGCGCGGACGACCTCAAGGTTCTGTCCGGCGTCGGCCCGGCCCTTGAGAAGAAGCTGCACGAAAACGGCGTGACCAGCTTTGCACAGATTGCAGCCTGGACCGAAGCCGATGTTGCCGAGATGGACGAAAAGCTGTCCTTCAAGGGCCGGATCGAGCGTGAAGGCTGGATCGAACAGGCCAAGAACCTGGCCAACTGATAGAATAGGAGAGAAACACCATGGCACATAAAAAAGCAGGCGGTTCCTCCCGCAACGGTCGCGACAGCGCTGGTCGCCGTCTGGGCGTCAAGAAGTTCGGTGGCGAGGCCGTGATCCCGGGTAACATCATCATGCGCCAGCGTGGCACAAAGATGTGGCCAGGCGACGGCGTTGGCATGGGCAAGGATCACACGATCTTTGCAACTGTCGAAGGCGCCGTGAGCTTCCGCAAGGGCTTCAAGGGCCGCACCTTTATTTCGGTGCTCCCCGTGGCTGAGGCGGCCGAATAGACCGGAACGCGTCACTTATAGACAAGTGAGGGGGATCGGTCGAAGGACCGGTCCCCCAAGCATTTCTGGATCGTAAGATTATTTCAGGATGATGAAACTGTCGTCATATCACTCTGGTAACCGTCCTTCGGTAGACCCAGATGAGTGCGATGCCGGGTGACACCCTGGCTGCGGTCTTGGAGGAGACACGGGTTTCGGAGGAGGAAAGCCATGCTGATCGACACAGTGACCACCCAGCCGACCATATCGGCAGACCGCTTTGTGCTGCGTCCACTGCGTAAGTCGGACGCCGGCATGATTGCGCATTATTGCGCTGACCCCCGGGTGGCCAATGGCACCACGACGATTCCCCACCCGCTGCCTCCCGGCACCGCCGAGGCACTGGTCGAACGGGCCAACCTCACCGACCGGACCGAGGATGTCTGGGCCATGGACGCCTCCGAGCGCGGCCAGGGAGAGTTGTTGGGCCTAATCACCCTGACCCGGATGGAGCCGATCAAAGGTCAGGCCCAAAGCGAGGTTCGCTATTGGGTCGCCCCGGCCTTCTGGAACACCGGCCTCGCCTCCGAGGCCCTTCGCGTGCTGATCGAGGCCAATCCGCACGAGGCCAGCCAGATACTGGCCGAAGTGTTCCAGGACAACACCGGCTCTGCCCGGGTGCTGACCAACTGCGGATTTGACTACCTGGGCGATGCCGAGGCGTTTTCGGTCGCCCGCAACAGCACGGTGCCAACATGGACCTATACGCTGCAAACCGGCCGGTAGAGCCGCTGCACTCCGCGCGGCTTATGCTGCGCGCGCTGACCCCGGATGATCTGCCATGGGTTTGCGCGGCCTGCGACAATTACGAAGTGTCCAAGTGGCTCGTCATGGTCCCGCATCCCTATACCATGTCCGATGCAAAAGATTTCCTGGCAATGGACCATCGGGGAGAGCTGGGGGCGCTCTGGATCATCTGTCAGGGTGGTGTCCCTAAGGGGGTCATCTCCTGCGGCGACGAACTGGGCTATTGGCTCGACCCGGTCGCCTGGGGGCAGGGGATCATGACAGAGGCGGGGACCGCCGTGGTTGCGACCCTCTTTTCGGACCCCGACCGGGCAGAGATCCGCTCCAGCCACTTTGTCGAAAATCACGGCTCACGCCGGGTTCTGGAAAAGCTGGGCTTTCAGGATGTTGGTGCACACCTGCATTTCTCAAAGGCCCGACAGGCCGATGTCCCCGGCCGATTAATGCTCTTGACGCGGGAACGCTGGCAGACCTTGAGAAACGTCGCGCAATAGACTATCGCGAGCCTCTACCGCCCGGAAGGCCCTGATCCATGAAGTTCCTCGACCTTTGCAAAGTCACCATCCGCTCTGGCAGCGGAGGCGGAGGCTGCGTGTCATTCCGGCGCGAGAAATACGTTGAATACGGCGGCCCCGATGGCGGCGACGGCGGCAACGGCGGCAGCGTCATTGCAGAGGCGGTAGACGGGCTGAACACCCTGATCGATTTCCGCTACCAGCAGCATTTCTTCGCCCAGAACGGGCAGCACGGCATGGGCCGCCAGCGGACCGGGTTCACCGGCGACGATATCGTCCTCAAGGTGCCCGTCGGAACCGAGATCCTCGACGAGGATGAGGAAACCGTGATCGCCGACCTGACCGAAGTGGGCCAAAGGGTCGTGCTGGCCAAGGGCGGTAATGGAGGCTTTGGCAACCTGCACTTCAAGACGGCGACCAACCAGGCCCCCCGCCGCGCAAACGCGGGTCAGGAGGGGGTGGAACGGATGATCTGGCTCCGCCTGAAACTGATCGCGGATGCGGGCCTTTTGGGGATGCCGAATGCGGGCAAGTCGACCTTTCTCGCCGCCACATCCAATGCCCGGCCCAAGATTGCCGACTATCCCTTTACCACCCTTGTGCCCAACCTCGGCGTCGTGGGCGTGGACAACGTAGAATTCGTCGTGGCCGACATCCCCGGTCTGATCGAAGGGGCGAGCGAAGGGCGCGGTCTTGGCGACACCTTCCTCGGCCACGTGGAACGCTGCGCGGTGCTCTTGCACCTTGTCGATGGCACGGCCGACGATCCCATGGCCGATTACACCACGATTATCGGAGAGCTTGAGGCCTATGGCGGCGACCTTGCCGAAAAGCCCCGGATCACTGTGCTCAACAAGATCGACGCACTGGACGACGAAGAGCGGGCCTTCCTCAAGGACGAGATGGAGGCCGTCATCGGTGGACCCGTCATGCTCATGTCCGGTGTGACCCACGAAGGCGTAACAGAAGTTCTGCGCGCCCTGCGGGCCGAGATTGACGACAACCGGTTGCGGCACCGCAAGGCCGCGGAGGAGCCGGCGGAGGATCCGACGTGGCAACCCTAAGCCAGGTTTCCCTAAGCGATGCCCGGCGCCTTGTTGTCAAGATCGGCTCGGCCCTCCTTGTGGATAGGGACAGTGGGGCGCTGCGGTCCGAATGGCTGCACAGCCTGGCCGCCGACGTCGCCCACATAAGGGCACGGGGCTGCCAGGTGATCCTGGTCTCTTCCGGCTCCATCGCGCTCGGGCGCGGGGTTCTTGGACTGCCGGCCGGGGGGCTTGCGCTCGAACAATCGCAGGCCGCCGCCGCCGTCGGGCAGATCCAGCTCGCCCGCGCCTATGAAGAGGCGCTGGCCCCCTACGGGCTCGTCACAGGCCAGGTGCTGGTAACGCTCGAAGATTCGACCGACCGCCGGCGTTACCTGAATTCCCGCGCCACGATGGAAACGCTTCTCAGCCTTGGGGTCACCCCCATCGTGAACGAGAACGACACCGTCGCCACGGATGAAATCCGCTACGGCGACAACGACCGGCTTGCCGCACAGGTCGCCGTCACCGCCGGGGCCGATCAGCTGGTGCTCTTGTCGGATGTCGACGGCTTCTATTCGGCCAACCCCAACATCGACGCATCGGCCCGGCGCTACGACCTGATCGACACCATCACGCCCGAGATCGAGGCGATGGCTGGCGACGGTGTTTCGGGCCTGTCCAAAGGCGGGATGATCACCAAGCTGATGGCCGCGCGCGTCGCGACCGAGGCAGGCTGCGCCATGGCCATCACGCTGGGTACCCCGCTCAACCCCCTCCGCGCCCTCGAGGATGGGGCCCCGGCCACCTGGTTCAGCGCCCAGACCGATCCGCAGGCGGCGCGCAAACGCTGGATCGCCGCCATGAAGCCCAAGGGCGAGATCCGGATCGACAGCGGGGCCGAAACGGCCCTGGCCGCCGGCAAAAGCCTTTTGCCTGCAGGCATCCACGCCGTTGCAGGTCGGTTCGGCCGGGGCGACCCGGTCGCCATCCTGTCCGCTGACGGCAATCGCATCGGCCTCGGCCTGACCCGATACACCTCGGACGAGGCCCGCGCCATCAAGGGACGACGCAGCGCTGACATCGAGGCCATCCTAGGCTACAAGGGGCGCGCAGCCCTGATCCACCGCGACGACATGGTCCTCTGATCCCCCTTCGCTTCGTTCCAAATACTCAAAAAACCACCCCCTTCGAAAGCGCCCGCCATGAAAGACCTCACCGACATCCCCGCCCTGATGCGCGACATCGGCCAGCGCGCCCGCGCTGCCGCAACCACGCTTGCCACCGCCACGGCCGAGCGTAAGCATGCGGCGCTCGTGAGTGCCGCCGATGCGGTCTGGCAAAACCGGCAGCAGATCATCGACGCCAATGCCGAAGATCAGGTCCACGGCGAGGAAAAGGGCCTCAGCCCTGCGATGATGGACCGATTGATCCTTGATGAACGCCGGGTGCAGGGCATCGTCGACGGGCTGCGCAGTGTCGCGGCCCAAGCTGATCCGGTCGGGGCGGTGATGACCGAATGGGACATGCCGTCGGGCCTGAACATCCAACGGGTGCGTACGCCGCTTGGTGTCATCGGGGTAATCTACGAAAGCCGCCCCAATGTAACGGCAGACGCTGGTGCACTTTGCCTGAAATCCGGCAATGCCGTGATCCTGCGCGGCGGTTCGGAGAGCTTCCATTCCTCGACCGCGATCCATGACTGCCTTCAGGCCGGGCTGAAGGCGGCCAACCTGCCGCTTGATGCGATCCAGCTGGTTCCGACCCGCGACCGGGCCGCCGTTGGCGCCATGTTGACGGCTGTCGATCATATCGACGTCATCGTGCCGCGCGGGGGCAAGGGCCTTGTGGGGCTTGTGCAGCGCGAGGCACGGGTGCCGGTCTTTGCCCATCTTGAGGGGATCTGCCACATCTACGTCGGTGCGGACGCTGATCCCGCGATGGCGGTTGAGGTTGTGCTGAACGCCAAGACGCGGCGCACCGGCATTTGTGGCGCGATGGAGTGCCTTCTTGTGGACCAAGCCTTCCTTAGCGCCCATGGCCCGATCGTGGTCGAAGCATTGGTGGCCGCCGGGGTCGAGGTGCGGGCCGCCGGGCCGCTGGCAGGCGTTGTCGGGACGGTGCCTGCCGGGCCGCAGGATTTCGGTAAAGAGTTTCTCGACATGATCTGTGCGGCCAAAGTGGTGAACGGCGTGGCCGAGGCCATCGACCACATTCGCCAATTCGGCTCGCAGCATACCGATGCGATCATCACGGGCAACGATGCCGTCGCCGCCCAGTTTTTTACTCAGCTTGATTCGGCGATCCTGATGCGCAACGCCTCGACCCAGTTTGCCGATGGTGGCGAGTTTGGCATGGGGGCCGAGATCGGTATTGCCACCGGAAAGATGCACGCCCGTGGCCCGGTCGGGGCCGAGCAGTTGACGAGCTTCAAGTACCTCGTTCGCGGCAACGGGGCCGTCAGGGACTAACCCTTGGTCTGAAGGTCGGCTTCAAGGTTGGCTGCCAGATCGGCGGATGGGCTCACGTCGGGACCGCCCAGTGCGTCCATTGCCACGGTGACCTTGATCCGCTCCGGTTCAAAGGTCACCGAGACGTCCTGCCCGGCATCCGACAGGGCCTGGGGCAACAGGGCGAACTGCACCACAGCGGGTATCATGGGCCGATTGTCTGCCAGTTGGCCAAACCGGTCCCAAAGGGCAGGGTCGATCCGCAAATCCTGTCCGGCCGCCAGGATGTTCAACCCGCAACTGGTGGATGCGATTGTGATGGCGCCGCCACGCGGCATCGCTGTTTCGAGGCATTGAAGGATCAGGAAGGCCGTCCGCACCAGACTGCGCGACGGATTGCCCGGAACCTTCCATTCGTAGGCAATCCGCCCGCCATGACCCGCCCCTTGCAAGGTGTCGAGGATCTCGCTGCGCGACACCACTTGCCCTGTCTGGGCCGCCCCGAACGCGATCCGAAAGAACTGGACCCGGGCCATGGCATTGCGCAGGCTGTCTCCGATCAACTCCAACTCGGGCGAAGGCGGGGTGCCGGACAAAGACAAAAGCTCCATCCCATTGCCGATCGCGCCGATAGGGCTGATAAGGTCGTGACAGATGCGCGCGCCCACAAGGGTTGCGAGGTCAGCCCCCTTTGTCATGGCCCGGTCCCGTCATTGATAGGGCCGGGGGGGGATGGCGAAAATACAGACGCATCCGCTGCAACGGGAAAGGACCCCATGTCAGGCATCAACGCAATTCTGGCCCCCGGTATGCTGGTGCGCCACCCGGATCGCCCGGACTGGGGCACCGGCCAGGTGCAATCCAATATTTCAGGTCGAATCACGGTCAACTTCCCTGATGAGGGCAAAGTTGTCTTCGACGGGCAACGCGTCGCACTCATACTTGTATCCTCCTGACGGACAACACACATCGACTTGTATCACAACCTTAGCGCCACAACCCCAACGGTCAATGAAAGTCCCAGAGCAAGTAAGTGCTCAAAAAGTTGCCAAAAGGTTTACGTGTGCCTAGAAAGCGCAAAATCGTCCGCGTGGCGACGTCCCTATCCAAGGTCCAAGAAGGATGAACAGCTTAGCCCCCCTCTTTGAGGTGACACTGGCGCAGGATGCGGTGGATTTGCGCGCAGCCCAGCGGTTGCGTTATGAGGTGTTCGTCCGGGAACTGGGCGGTGACGGTGCTTTGGTCGATCATGACGCAGGCCTTGAACGCGACCGCTTCGACGAGGTGTCCGACCACCTGATCCTGCGCGATATCTCGCGCCCGCGCCAGGACGGGGTCGTCGGGGTTTACCGCCTGATGGATGATGCCGCCGCCCGCCGGGCCGGAGGGTTCTATTCGGAGCAGGAGTACGATCTTTCGCCTTTGCTGTCTGGCGGCCGTCGCCTGCTGGAGCTTGGTCGTTCGTGTGTCCATCCTGATTACCGGGGCGGGACGGCGATGTATCATCTCTGGCAAGGGCTGGCGGAATACATCGAAGACAATGGAATTGAAGTTCTGTTTGGTGTCGCCTCGTTTCATGGGACGGACCTGAAGGCACTTGAAATGCCGTTGTCCCTGCTGCATCACAACCACCTTGCCCCGCCCGAGTTGCGGGTGCGGTCCCGCCTCTTCGAGGCGATGGACCTTGTCCCAAAGCCCCAGATCGACAGACTGGCTGCGATGCAGGCGACCCCGGCGTTGATCAAGGCCTATCTGCGTCTGGGTGGCGTGGTGGGCGAGGGGGCCTTTGTCGATCATGCCTTCAACACGACGGATGTCTGCCTGCTGGTGGATACCGCCCGCATGAGTACGCGGCAAAAGGCGCTGTATTCCCGTCCGGGCCGCTTCTGATCCGCCAATGACAGACAGGGGAACCAACCCTCAGACCTGGGTCGCACCGGAGCCTGTGTCGCACCCGCCCCTTGGTCCGGCTGACTGGTTGCGGGTGGTCTTGCGCGGGGCGCCACTGGCGATCGTGGTCTTTGGTTGCCTGGGACTGTTGCTAATAGTGCGCCTGATCGAACGTCCGATCTTTGGCCTTCGCCGTCCTGTCACGCCCTATATCACCCAGTTTGTCTGCCGATCCGCCTTTGTCCTGCTGGGAATGGGCTACCGCACAATTGGCGCCCCCATGTCCCAACCGGGGGCGGTGGTGGCCAATCACGCCTCTTGGCTGGATATCTTTGCCCTGAACGCGGCCAAGCGGATCTATTTCGTGTCCAAGTCCGAGGTGGCGGGCTGGCCCGGGATCGGCTGGCTTGCGCGGGCGACGGGGACGGTCTTTATCCGGCGCGATCCAAGAGCCGCCCGGGAACAGCTTGCCGTGTTTCAGGGTCGGCTTGCCGCCGGGCACAAGCTGCTGTTCTTTCCCGAAGGCACCTCAACCGACGGGTTGCGGGTGCTGCCGTTCAAACCGACGCTCTTTGCCGCCTTTCTGTCTCCAGAGCTACGACCGACGCTATGGATCCAGCCCGTCACGATGATCTACGAGGCCCCCGAAGGCGCTGATCCCCGGTTTTACGGCTGGTGGGGTGACATGGACTTTGGTCCGCACCTGTTGTCGACCCTAGCCGCCCGGCGGCAGGGCCGGGTGACGGTGCGCTATCATGACCCGGTGCGGGCTGCCGACTTTACCGACCGCAAGGCGCTTGCCGCAACTTTGGAGCGGCAGGTGCGTATTGGGTTGGAAGCGGCTGGGATCAGGGACACGGCGACAGAAGTTTAGGCCATCGCCTTGCACAGGGCTGCCAGCGTAGCGGCGGCGTCCTCTTGTCCCCAGATCTCATCCCCGATGCCAAAGAAATCGGTGTGCGGGGTCAGGGCGCGGATCAGGTCCTCGTTAAGGGCGCCTTCGGCGACCACCGGAACCTCGATCATCTCGGACCACCATTGAAACAGCTCATGCTCGGCCTGCTCACCATTGCCAAGCGGGGTCAGGCCAACAGGGCCAAAGCTGATGTAATCGGCCCCTAGTTCGCCCGCTGTCATCCCGTCGTGGCGCGATGTGCCGCAGAAGGCCCCGATGATGGCGTCCTCACCCAGATCCTTACGCATCTTGCGCACGCTGCGAGAGCCGTCGGTGAGGTGAACACCGTCAAGGCCAAGACGTTCGACCAGCAGCATGTGGGTATCGATCACGATGGCGATGTCGCGGGCGTGGGTGACCTCACGCAGGGCGTCGGCGGCGCGGGCGATCTTGTCCTCGTCCCGTGTGGCCAGCGACAAGCGCAGGCAGGCCACCTCGACCGCGTCAAGACAACGGGCAAGGCGGTCGGGAAAGACCGACAGGTCTAACTCGGGCGGGGTGATCAGGTAGATCTGTGGCTGATCGGGGGTGTCGGACATGGTATTTAGCTTTCCCGTAACGTGGCAAGACCGCGCTATAGCGGGGTTTTAGGGGATTGGCTACTTCGGCGGCAGGCTTTGTGCATGGGCAAGGGCCATGGCGATGATCCGGGCACGTTGTTCGTCATCTGCGATGACCTCCTCGGACACATCGACCAGCCCGCCCATCGGCCGCCCGGTAAAGCTGAGCGGGGAAATCCCCTCCAGTTGCAGCGCCTCGGCTTCGGCCGTCTTGCCGACGCGGGCCATGCCACCGCCCTGATGGACGCCGCAAATCATGTTGCCGTGCAACAGGAAACACAGGCCGCCAAACATCTTCTCTTCGGTGAGACCGGCCACATCGGCCAGCTCTTCCCGGATCAAAGTGGCAAGACCCTCGTCATAGGCCACGGCGCGTCCTCCTTGTATCAGAGACAGGCCCAGCGTATCACGCCCCCCGACCTGCAAGGAAGCCCCATGCCCTCGACCACTCCGCAACCCGCCTTTGTCCTGATCCGCCCTCAGATGGGCGAAAACATCGGTGCGGCTGCCCGCGCCATGTGGAACTTTGGCCTTGATCGGATGCGGGTGACGACGCCGCGGGATGGCTGGCCCAGTGAACGGGCGGTGGCCATGGCGTCGGGCGCGGGCCGGCTGCTGGACGAGGCGCAGTTGTTTGACAGCACCGCCGCTTCGATCGCCGATTGTACCTATGTCTACGCCACCACCGCGCGGGGGCGCGACCTGACAAAGCCTGTTTTCACGCCAGAGGCCGCCATGGCCGACGCGGCCACCCGGATCGCGGCGGGGGAAAAGGTGGCCGTGCTGTTTGGTCCCGAACGCGCGGGGCTTGAGAATGATGATATCATCCGGGCCAATGCCATCGTGACGGTGCCGGTCAATCCCGACTTCGCGTCCCTCAACCTCGCGCAATGCGTCCTTCTGACCGCCTACGAATGGCGCCGCGCCACCCAAGAGGCCGAGGCCATGCGCACGGAACTGGCCGGCACCAACTGGGCCGTCGTGTCCGAGATCGAGGCGCTGGCGTCGCACTATGAAGAGCGGCTTGAGGATGCGGGCTTCTGGTTTCCCGATCACAAGGCGGCCAGCATGAAGATGAACCTGCGCAATCTGTGGAGCAGGCTGCCCCTGACCCGGGCGGATGTGCAGATGCTTCACGGCATTCTGCGTCAGTTGGTCCGCGGCAAGGATCAGGGCTGACGCTTGCCCGCGCCGTCCCATCGTCTTAGGTATCAGCCAACCGAATTGCAGGACGGATCACGATGGGACTGAAACCCGCCAGCGGCAAAGGCCGCGCCATCTTTGAAGAGGTCAGCACCGGGCAGAAGCCCGTTGCCGCCCCCGGTGCCATTGATCGGGGCCGGGCGGACGGACGCGGCGCGATCCGGATCTGGCTGATGATCCTGTTTGCCATGGTCGCCATGATCATCGCGGTCGGCGGGATGACCCGGCTCACGGATTCGGGCCTGTCGATCACCGAATGGGCGCCGATCTCAGGTGCGCTGCCACCCTTGTCCGAGGCCGATTGGACGTCCGAGTTCGAGGCCTACAAGCTGACCCCCGAATACCAGCTGCAAAACGCCGGCATGTCATTGGCCGAGTTTCAGTACATCTACTGGTGGGAATGGGGCCACCGGCAACTGGCACGGACCATCGGCCTTGTCTGGGCGCTTGGCTTTTTTACCTTTTTGGCGATGCGCAAGATCCCGGTGGGCTGGACGCCCCCGCTGTTTTCCATCGGTGTCCTGATCGGGGTGCAGGGGGCAATTGGCTGGTGGATGGTCCATAGCGGGCTGCAAGGCACCATGCTTGACGTCGCCTCTTACCGGCTGGCGACCCATCTGGGGCTGGCCTTCATCATCCTCGGTATTCTGGCCTGGTTCACTTTTACCATGGGCCGCAAGCAGACCGACCTGATGCAGGCGCGGCGGTCCGGGGAAGGGCGGCTTTTCTCCGTCTCGACCGGGTTGATGCATCTGGCCTTTGTGCAGATCCTGCTGGGGGCCTTGGTTGCGGGCATCGACGCGGGCCGGGCTTTTCCCACATGGCCCCTGATGGGCAGTGGCATCCTGCCGCCCGATCCCTTTACCCTCACCCCGCTGTGGCGGAACTTCTTTGAGGATGCTGGCCTTGTGCAGTTCATTCATCGCACGGTGGGCTACCTGTTGCTGATCATGGGGATCGTCACCTGGAACCGGGCGCGCAAATCACCCAACACCGCGACCCGCTTTGCCTTTAACGCCATGCTGGCCATGCTTGTCCTGCAAATCGTGCTGGGCATCGTCACGGTCCTTTATTCGGCCCCGGTTCACATCGCCATTGTCCACCAGATCGGGGCGGTGATCCTTTGGGTCCTCATCCTGCGGGGCCGCTTTCTGGCCCGCTACCCCTTGCCGCAATCTGTGCGCGGCACCCTAGCCAAAGGTTAATTCCCATGTCCGCCTATGACGCCCTGATGGAATACCAGCGCGAGACTGAAGCCCTGTCCCAGGTCGCAGGCCGGCTTGGCTGGGACCAGGAAACCATGATGCCACGCGGGGCAGCCGACCAGCGCAGCGAAGAGATGGCAGCGATGGAAGGCGTCCTGCACGCCCGCCGTACCGATCCCCGCTTGGGCGAGTGGCTGGACACCGCCAAGCCCGATGGTCCGGTGGCTGAGGCCAACCTGCGCGAGATCCGGCGCAGCTATGACCGCTCGATGAAAGTACCCGCAAGGCTCGCCTCCGAGATCGCCCGGGTCACGTCACGATCGCAAGGCATCTGGGCCGAGGCGCGGGCCGCCGATGACGTCGCGGCCTTCCTGCCGACCTTTGCCGAGGTGCTGTCCCTCAAGCGCGAAGAGGGGGCAGCCCTCGCCGCAGGCACCGATCAGACCGTCTACGATGCCATGCTGGCCGACTATGAACCGGGGACAACAGGCGCTGAACTTGCGGCCATGTTCGGGGCATTGCGGCCCCGCCTTGTGGCCCTTCGCGCTGCTGTGCTGGCAGCAAAGGCCCCTGCGGCGCTGGAGCGGACCTTTGACGAGGCCGGCCAGCTGGCCCTGTCGACCGACCTTGCGCTCGCCTTTGGCTATGACCTGAGCATGGGGCGGATCGACAAGGCGGTGCATCCGTTCTCGTCGGGATCGGGCGCAGATGTGCGGATCACCACCCGGACCAACGCGACCGATCCGTTCAACTGCTTTTATTCGACCATCCACGAGGTCGGCCACGCCGCCTATGAACAAGGGGTGGACGCCAGCTACCGGCTGACCCCCATCGGGCAAGGCGTGTCGATGGGCGTCCACGAAAGCCAGAGCCGGATTTACGAAAACCAGCTTGGCCGCAGCCGCGCTTTTACCGGCTGGCTTTATGGCAAGATGCGCGATGCCTTTGGCGATTTCGGCATTCCCGACGCCGAGGCGTTCTACAAGTCCGTCAACCGGGTCGCCGATGGCTACATCCGGACCGAGGCGGACGAGGTGCAGTATAACCTGCACGTCCTGCTCCGCTTTGACCTTGAGCAGGCGCTGATCTCGGGCGATCTGGCGCTGAGCGATCTGGAGGCGGCCTGGAACGACAGGTTCCTGTCCGACTTCGGCTTTGCCGTCGACAAGGCGTCGAACGGGGTCTTGCAGGATGTGCATTGGCCGGTTGGCCTGTTTGGCTATTTCCCGACCTATACCTTGGGCAACGTCTACGCAGGCTGCCTGCACGAGGCGGTGCGCAAGGCGGTACCGGATCTGGACGATGACCTGTCGCGGGGCGACACCAGCCGCGCGACGGCCTGGCTGCGCGAGAACCTGCAACGGCACGGCGGGCTTTACATGCCGCGGGACGTGGTGGCGCGGGCCAGCGGGACGGAGCCGACAGAAGGCCCGCTTCTGGACTATCTCGAGGCCAAGTTCAGCGATCTTTACAGCCTCTGATATCAGGCACAGCGCCCATGACCGGTTACGATATAGCGCGGGGCAGGGGCGTCTGGGCACTCGCCGTCGGGCAAACGCTGGCCTATGCCTGCATCTACTACATTTTTGCAGCCCTCGTGCTGGCGCTGCAGGACGGGCTGGGGTGGGACAAGGTCACGCTGGCCCTTGGGCCGACCCTTGCCATCATCATTGCCGCCATCAGCGCGCCCCTTGCCGGGCAGATCGTGGACCGGGGATACGGGCAGGGGCTGCTAGCCGGGGGCGCACTCTTGGGGGCGGTGTCGCTGGTTGGCCTGTCGGCGTCGGTCTCCCAGACGCAGTACCTTTTGGCATGGGCGGGCATCGGACTGGCGCAGGGGGCCTGCCTGTACGAGGTCTGCTTTGCCATCCTGATCCGGCGGCTTGGTCCCGATGCAAGGGCCGCGATCGTGCGGGTCACGCTGGTGGCGGGCTTTGCCTCTACCCTCGCCTTTCCGGCAGGTGCCGCCCTGGCCGAGGGGCTGGGCTGGCGCGGGGCGGTTCTGGTGGCCGCCGGCGTGATGATCCTGATCACCGCCCCCCTCAACCTTTACGGGGCCGCGGTGATCCGGCGCGACACCCCGCCACCCGGCCCCAAATCGGCAGAGGCTGACAGACGCGGGCGGCGGGCGGCCCTGCGCAGTCCGGGGTTCTGGCTGCTGGCCGTGGCCCTGTCGATGTCCTCGCTCAATCACTGGATGATCGTCGCGATGATCGTGCCAATCTTTGTCACCCAAGGCGCCTCGCATGACTTTGCCGTTCTGGCCGCCGCCTGCGTCGGACCGGCACAGGTGGCCGGGCGGTTGCTTTTGTTGCGCTACGAGGCCCGGATCGGGACGAAGCCTGCGATGCAATTCACCGTTCTGGGCAGCGTGCTGGCCAGCCTCATCCTGCTGGCGGCAGGCCTCGCCCCGGTGCTGGTATTGTCCTATGCCATCCTGCAAGGCGCGGCGGTAGGGATCGCTACGATCCTGCGCCCTGTGTTGATCGCCGAGGTGATGGGACCGGAAGGCTACGGCACCATCGCCGGAGTGATCCAGATCCCCGCGCTTTTGGCAGGGGCAGCCGCACCCGTCCTTGGGGCGGCCATGCTGGCGGGGCCGGGGGTGTCTGCGCTGATGGGGCTTAGCCTTGTGCTGTCCTGCACCGCCTTTCTGGCCGTGGTGGCCCTGCGACGGATGTATTGAAGGAGAAGACCTTGCTTGAAATGGACAAAGCCGCCCTCGAACAGTTCCTCATCGACCAGTTTCCGCAGGTGGTCGGAGACTATGCCGTCGGCGCGGTCACGCCCGATGCCCTGACCCTGCGCCTTGTCGTGGCAGAGCGGCACTTGCGGCCCGGGGGCACCGTGTCGGGGCCCGCGATGTTCGGACTGGCGGATGTGGCGGCCTACCTCGCAATTCTGGCCCGGATCGGGCCTGTGGCGCTGGCGGTGACCACCAATTGCAGCATTGATTTCATGCGCAAACCTGCGGCAGGCAAGGACCTGCTGTGCGTCGCACGGGTGCTAAAGCTTGGGCGGACGCTGGCCGTTGTCGATACCCTGATCTATTCCGAAGGGGGGAAAGATCCTGTTACCCGGTCCAGCCTGACCTATTCCATCCCGCCAAAGGGTTGATGAGGACCGAAAAATGTGGGGTAATATAATACCTAATTTGCAAGTCATTGATTTAGATATATATTTTAGGAAGTGTCGCGCTTGACTGCGCTGGCCGCTCGCTTATAAGCCGCTTATCCGAATGACGGGGGGCCGGGACAGACCCAGGGCCACCACAAACCACAGGTACACCACATGAAAACCTTTACCGCGACGCCTGCGGATATCGAGAAGAAGTGGATCGTGATCGATGCTGAAGGCATCGTTCTTGGTCGTCTTGCCTCGATCATCGCCATGCGTCTTCGGGGCAAGCACAAGCCCACCTTCACGCCGCACATGGATATGGGCGACAATGTCATCGTGATCAACGCCGAGAAGGTGCAGATCACAGGCAACAAGCGCGAAGAAAAAAACTACTGGCACACCGGCCACCCCGGCGGGATCAAGTTCCGCACAACCGGCCAGCTGCTTGAGGGTGCCCACCCCGAGCGCGTGGTCATGCAGGCTGTCAAGCGGATGCTGCCCGGCAACAAGCTGAGCCGCAAGCAGATGACTCACCTGCGCGTCTTTGCTGGCCCCACCCACAACATGGAAGCGCAGCAGCCCGAAGTGCTGGACGTCGCCTCGATGAACCCGAAGAACACGAGGACCGCGTAATCATGGCCGAACAAATCAATTCGCTGGAAGAGCTGGGCTCTGTCGCGACCGCTTCGCCGGCCGAGACCCTCGCCGCCGCTGCCGCCCCGCGCGAGCCCGTCCGGGACGAGCTGGGCCGGTCCTATGCCACCGGCAAGCGTAAGGATGCGGTTGCCCGCGTCTGGATCCGCCCCGGTTCCGGCAAGGTCACCGTGAACGGCAAGGACATGCCCGTCTACTTTGCCCGCCCGGTGCTGCAGATGATCCTGCGTCAGCCGTTCCAGGTTGCCGGTGTTTCGGGCCAGTTCGACGTGAACGCCACCGTCAAGGGCGGCGGTCTGTCCGGTCAGGCCGGTGCGGTCAAGCACGGCATCTCCAAGGCGCTGCAGCTGTACGATCCCTCGCTGCGTGGCGCGCTGAAGGCCGCTGGCTTCCTGACCCGCGACAGCCGCGTGGTTGAGCGTAAGAAGTACGGCAAGGCCAAGGCCCGCAAGAGCTTCCAGTTCTCCAAGCGTTAAGCTGGTATTTACAGCTCGTTTAGCTAAAGCATTGAAAAGCGCAGCTCAGGCTGCGCTTTTTACGTTTTACACACTGAGACGTTTCCAGCCGTGCGCTATCTTGAAATT
>JAQWWH010000058.1 GCA_029255105.1 Flavimaricola sp.
CGCCTGCTTGTGAAGAGAAATCAGCATCTCGCATCCCCGTCCCGAACCTCGCGCAAGATCAATCGTGCCATGAAAAGTGCAGATCGGCGAGGGTCTATGTGATCATCCGGGATGGAACAGTTAGATATCGTAACCAAATGTTCGGAAGTCGTCCCGATACAAGCGAGAAATAATCGAGTCAGTTGCTGGACTTCGGAAGTTTCGCTTCGACAGCGGCTTATGGAATAGATCGTGAGCAGCCAAACCACCCAAGTATTCGTCAGATGGGTCACTATATACTGTGGCGTTTCGTGGCTCTGAAACGAGCGTCAGGCCGTACTTTTGACACATTACCTGATAGTCCTCGGTGAAGTTCTCCATCCTGACAATCGTATCATATTGGTAACCTGTCATAGCAGGGGGTACCTGTGTGTCGCAATGGCCATTTAGCGTGTTTAGGTTTGAGTCGGTGCGGTACTTCATGAGGCGTGCAATCGTTGTGAGGAATATCTCAAAGGTCATTTCGTTGATTGTTCTACTCAGGCCATTTTTCTTTGCAGCGACCTGATAGTGCTTGCGGGCAAAGCCATCAAATTTGTTCATGTCCTCAAATGGAACGCCGCTCTTTGAAACGAACTTATTTAGGTAGCAGCTAATCATTCGATCATATGGGTTGCGAGTGATTGCCGCCGATCTGTACCCACGCTGCTGAATTACTCTTAGGCATTCATCGTGCGGCTGGCTGGCCTTCTGATAGGTCGCGTTTGGGCCGTTGCCGTAGGTCAGAACCAGCGTACTAAAAAGAGTGGTACACGCACATTTTTGCGCCCAAAAGTACACCGATTCTTTATCATGATCTATATAGCCGCGCCTCAAGACAATGTCCTTTCGATCAATTTTCTTTACTGGAACTCGGGGCATCTAGTAGTCACTCGCCGTACCGACTTCAAACTCTTTTTGTTACCGGATGCTTCAACCTTGGCGCTATCGCAAAAACAAGTATCTACTCATTGGAGCGGTGGCCGATGTCCGCTCTTGAATTGATGGGAAGTCGCTTCAATCACTGCAGCGAAAGCCCGCTCCCCGCCCAAAGCTCCCGCGGCTGCAGGTTGCTGGAGCCCGCACATTGAATTTGGGCCAACTCCAAACCGCGTTGTTCACGATGGTCCGCTTTGAGGTGTCGGTCACGTTGCTCCCGCAACGCGTCAACCAGAGGCCCGATTTGGGAGGCGTTGGGATTTGCATGGCCTCCCCGATCCGAAGGCTCAACGGCCCCTAAAGTGACCGCTTTGGCAACGATATGGGTCCGTTTAGGGTACGTCGCCCTTTGAGCAGGCAGTTTGGTTTATTGTTCCTCAAAGACTGCAATGCAGGGGAGGCCGACGAGTGCGCTGGGGCCTCTTACGGGGCCCATATTATGAGGGTCAAAAATATACCCCTAGACTAGACTATATGATGATAAGTTATTCTTCTGTATAGATAATACTCTTCTTCCTCATAAATCATTCTATAAACTCGATCCATAACTCTCCATCGAGACCTCTGGAGAGAGCTTTGTATGCTGCTGGAATAACTCAATCATCACCTTCCGGGCCTCATAACCATGGTCTGCTCTGACCAGGACGGCATCGTGGATAGGGAGGGCGACGATCCCTTTGGCCTTCAGGGAGAGCAAGACTGATACAAGGATATCCGATTCCTGCCGCATGATCCGCAGTCCTGTCCCCTTGCCAAAGCAGTGGGCAATCGCGGGATGGCGCTTGCAGATAGCCTGCATAAGCATATCAAGCGTGAACTTCTTGGGAACTGTCATTCTCGTGCCTTTCGGCTTCCGTTTCGTCCAAAAGCAGCCTCTCTGGGAAACCGAAGTTAGACAGCGGGCCCGCCGTCTTTCTCCCAAGCCCGGGCCATCGCGGCTCGCATGACCTCGATCGCGTAGCCTGATCCGTAGTTCGAGGCAGTTGTCCCCTGCGAGTGACCTAGGATCTCGTTAGAAAGGGCCTCCGGACAGTCGGTGTTGCGCAGCTTGTCTTTCAGTCGATGCCTGAGTGAGTGGATGGTGACCTTTGGGTCCGCAATGACCCCCCTGAGCCACTTCATCAGCATGGCAGAGGCCGCATCACTTCCCCGAGGTCTGGCATACTTCGCAAATACTGGAGCGTTGTCCTCCAGGCCTGAGCAAACCCCTTTGAGCAACTTGGTGGCTGTTGGGGAAAGGGGGATTCTGCGGTTGGAGGATTTTGTCTTAAGTCCGCGGTAGGAGTTGGGGCGAATGTGCAGGAGGCGGTTCTCAAGGTCGACATCCTTTGCCTCCAACCCACAGACCTCACCTAGGCGCGCCCCTTTATCGGCAAGAGTGATCAGAAATGTAGTCGCTGTTGGATTACTCGCTGCGTGCTTAAGCAGGACCATCAATTGGTCATCTGTGATCGGAAGTCTATCCGTGCGGCTCGCACCCGCGCCTTTGATCAGCAAGCTTGCAAAGACGTTGTTCAGGTTAAGACCCTGTTCAATAATCGTGTGATTGTTTGCAGCCTTCAGGATCCCGATAGTCCGCTGCACTGAGTTGGGTGCCATCTTGGTTAGCAAAAGATCCCTCAAGGCGTTGGCGTCCTGACGGGTCAAATCCTGGAACGGAACCTCGTTCATCTTTGTGGAACCGTAGAGTTGGGTCATCTCCTTTCGAATGCGTTCCACCCTCAACGTCGTGTCGCGGTTGATCGTGCCGGGCGGCGGCCTGTCGCCCGACGGCGCGAAGTGGGTCGCCTGCCGCCCTGGATTCTTCCTGCATGTGCGGGTGCTGTCGCGACTGTTCCGGCGCCTGTTTCTGGAAGGGCTGATGGCCCTGCATCGCGCAGGTGAGTTGGTCTTCTTCGGCGATCTCACCGGGCTAGCGGGTGCCGATGACTTCGTTCGTTGGCTCGCTCCGTTCCGCAAATCCGAATGGGTCGTCTATGCCAAGCCCCCGTTCGGCGGCCCGGAGGCAGTGCTGGCCTATCTGAGCCGCTACACCCCACCGGGTGGCGATCTCGAACGCCCGTCTGGTCAGCGCAGACGCCGAGACCGTCGCCTTCCGCTGGAAGGATTACCGCATCAAATCGGGAGGTCGACAAAAGGTGATGCGGTTGGCCACGCCCGAGTTCATTCGACGGTTCCTGATCCATGTCCTACCCGACGGGTTCCACCGCATCCGGCATTACGGCCTGCTGGCCAGTTCGACCCGCAAGGCCAACATCACGAAGATCCGTGCCTTGCTTTGCGTGCTGCGCCCGGAACAGGCCATCGCCCCAAGACCAGAGGCCGAGATCATCCCACTCACCCTGCGCGAACCATGCCCCTGCTGCGGCGGCCCCATGCGGATCATCGAGATCTTCCGGCGCGGGCAAAAACCGATGTCGCGCGCACCACCAAGGGAGCAGGCCGCATGACAAAACGCCGGTCATTCGTCACGGAAAACCACCAGCTGCAATCCGCAGACTTGGTCCGAACAGCGTGTGCTTGTTCATTTCCAGCGTCGCACAAGGCGGCAATGACACCAAAACACACAGCTTTGTCGACATCCTCACCCGAGTGTGCGAGCGTATCGGGCACCGAGCGCACCTTCAGCCGCACCCCTGATGCAACGGTCGTCCCAACCGACTGCACACTTTCCCCATAGACGGCTCCAAGACCCCCGCGGCTTCCACCTTGGGAGGTTTTCCAACGCGGGTCGTGGTCGCGCCAGGGCGCAACGTTCCGCCGCGACCCGCATCAGAAAACCTTCACCAAAGCGGTCAATCAGCCTCTGCTTTCTATTCCGCGCCGCTGTCGGTCAAAGCGGCCATTGGTGCATCGCACACCATGACATGCGCCGGGGCTTCGGTCGGTGGACAAAGCCCCCTTTGAGTGCGCTGGGAATCTTTGCCGGTGGCCTCTGCCCAGCACCTTGCCCGTCTCGGGCCAACGCCATCCGAAATGACAAAACGTAAGGCTCCAAAGGTCCTTCGGCTGATTATGAGGGATCGTGTTCCGAGGCCATGTCGCGAAGCCGCACTCTTGCCCGACACAGGGCTGCTATCAGCGGGCCGCGATTCAATCGCGTCGCTGAAGGCAGATTGAATGCAAAGGAAGGAAAACCCGCGGTGCTGCTGCCAGCACGGTACCGCCTTGCGCTCCCGCCGGAAACGGTAGCGTCTGCCCGCCTGCCTCGCGCACCATCAAGAGCCCGGCAAGGCAATCCCACGGGTTCATATGCGGCTCGTAATACCCCCCTAACCGTCCAACCGCGACGGATGCCAGCATCACCGCGCCCGACCCGTTGCGATAAAACATGCCACCGGCGGTCAGCACGTCTTCGATCGCCTTGATGAAGGGGCCGATGGGCGATCGGTGGCTGATCCCCATCCCAACGTTGCAGGTGTTGAGCGTCAGATCGTGGCCCACCTGCATTGGCGTGTCGTTCACCCATGCGCCCGCCCCGAGCCGGGCCGTGAAGGTTTCGCCCGCCATCGGCTGCGCGATGACGCCGGCCACCGTCTCGTCGCCTTGCAGGATGGCGATCACCACACCCCAGTGCGGCAAGCCCGCGAGGAAGGGCGAGGTGCCATCAATCGGGTCCAGCACCCATGTAAAGCCGCTGTCACCAACGGTGGCGCCGCCTTCCTCCCCCGATATGGCATCGTCGGGAAATGCCGTTGCGATCGAGGCGCGTAGCAGAAGCTCGACTTCCTTGTCTGCTTGGCTAACCATGTCTTGAGGATTCATTTTGTCTTCGATGACAAGCGTGTCTCGGGCGTTGAAATAGGCCAGAGCGGACTCTGCCCCCTTGGCCGCGATGGTCCTGGCGAGCTCGAAGCGGGCGTCAATGGGATCGGTCATGGTGGCTCCTCAGCGCACGCGGGTAAGATCGCCGGGCGCGATATGTAGGCTGACAGCACTGCCGCTGGGCATTGCGGGTTCAGAGATCGGTCGAGAGACCAGCAATTCCCCGGCCCCCGTTTCAATGACATATTCGGTCCGGCTGCCCAGATAGGTGGCGCTGAGCACCTTGGATGGCCCGCCCGTCTGAAGGGTAATCCGCTCGGGCCGGATCGACACGGTTGCAGGCCCGTCATCACCCGCAAGCACCAGTTCAAGATCGGCGGCGCGAAAGTGCCCGCCCCGCACGGTGCCGTCGATCAGGTTTGCATCACCAATGAAGTCCGCCACGAAGGGCGTCGCCGGCCGGTCATACAGGTCCTGCGGGGTGCCGATCTGCGCGATGCGCCCGGCTTGCATGACGACGATCCGGTCGGACACCGCGAGGGCCTCTTCCTGATCGTGGGTCACATACACCGCGGTCAGCCCAAAGCGGCGTTGCAGATCCCGGATTTCGGCCCTGACCTTGCGGCGCAGTTTGGCGTCCACATTCGAAAGCGGCTCATCAAACAGCAAGACCTCTGGTTGCTGCACGATGGCGCGGGCCACGGCGACGCGTTGCTGCTGGCCGCCTGACAATTCGGACGGCAAGCGGGCCTGCAGCCCCGCAAGGCCGACCTGTTCGAGGATTTCGCGGGCCTTAGCCTGGGCCTCGGCCTTGTTGCCGCCCCGGATGACTGGGCCATAGGACACGTTGTCGAGCACGTTCATATGCGGAAACAGGGCGTAGGATTGGAACACCATGCCCACGTTGCGTTCCGAGGCCGGATCGCGGCTGACGTCGCGCCCCCCGATCAGCACTTGGCCTTCGCTGGGCAGCTCTAGTCCCGCTATCAGCCGCAGCGACGTGGTCTTGCCGCAGCCCGAGGGGCCGAGGAACGTCACAAGCTCACCTTTGGCAATCGAAAAGCTGATGTCATCGACCGCCACGGCGCTGCCATAGCGCTTGATCACGTTAACGAATTCTATGGCTGTGTCGGACATCGCTCTCCTATTCCGCCGGGGCTGGCCCGGCCCCCTGCAATTCCTTGCGCCGCCCTAACCGCCGCTGCCCAACGACAAACTGGATCAGCACCACGCAGACGATCATCACCAGCATGAGCACCGCCGAATAGGCGATGGCCAATGCGTATTCCCCGTTTTCGACCCGCCCCATGATATAGGCCGTAGCCATATTGTGCCGGGCCGATACGAGGAAGATCACCGCCGAGACCGCTGTCATCGCTGTAACAAAGGAATAGACCAGCGCGGTAAAGATCGCAGGCCGGATCAGCGGAAGCACGACGTTGCGAAGGGTGGCAAGCCCACCGGCCCCCATGGTCTGGCTGGCTTCTTCCATTGACCGGTCGATCTGGCTCAGGGCCGCCATCCCTGCCCGCATGCCCACAGGCATATTGCGGAACATGAAACAGATGACGAGGATCGCCATCGTCCCAGTGATGTCCACGGGAGGCACGTTGAAGGCCGCAACATAGGAAACGCCGACAACGGTACCTGGGATCGCAAAGGACAGCATCGTTCCAAATTCAAAGGCTTTCTTGCCCGCAAAGTCCTGACGCGCCACCAGCCAAGCGGTCAGGATTCCAATCACCGTTGTCAGAGGCGCTGCGATGGCCGAGACCCAAAGTGTTGTTATCATGGAATCCCAGGCAGATCCATAAAGGCGCAGTCCGTTCTCGCCAAATTCGAACGAAAACGCCGTTACGATATGGCTGAATGTCGGCGACAGGTCGAGCCGTCCCACGTCGGTAACAAAGCCCCCACCTACCACGATCAGGTAAACCCCTATGGTGAAGGCAACCCACGGCACGATCAGCGCGATAGCTGCCACTTTGATGACCTGCGGAACAGGGGCCGCAAGCCCCGCATCGGATTTGCCGGTGACGGTCACGTAGCTCTTGTTGCCCAGCCAGCGCATCTGTAGCCAAAAGGCCACGAGCGTGAGCGAGAGCAGGATCATAGCCAGGGTAGCCGCATTGCCCAGGTCATAACGGGCCCCGACGACGGCAAAAAAGATCTTGGTTGAGAGCACTTCATATCCGCCCCCTAGGACTAAAGGGTTGCCGAAATCGGCAAGGCTCTCGATGAATGCTAGCAGAAACGCCGCTGCCAAACCGGGCCGCAGCAGCGGCCATGTGACAGTCCGAAACGTCTTCATCGGGCGCGCGCCGAGCGTGGTCGATGCCTCTTCGAGCGTGGGATTGATCGCCTCCAGCGTGCCCAGAAGAACGAGGAAGGTGACGGGCGCAAAGGCGAGAACTTGCGCCATCAGGATGCCTGGCAGTCCGTAAACCCAGCGAGTTGGGCGCACGTCGAAGATGTCGGCCCCGAGTTGTGTCAGCACGCCTGTCCGCCCAAACAGGACGATTATTGCGACCCCCACCACGAAGGGCGGTGTAATGATCGGCAGGATCGAAATGGCCCGTAGCGTCCGCTTGAGCCGGAAGTTCGTCCGCGCCACCAGCATCGCCAGCGCGAGGCCTAAAAGGGTAGAAAGAAGCGCAGCAAGCGTCCCGAGGATGACCGTATTGATCACAACGCCGCAACGGCCCGTGCCCTGAAAGCAATTTAGCCGCCACAATTCTGGAGCCGACAGCCGCCCCCAGAATTCCACCAGCGCAAAGCCGCCGTCGGGGCTTATGAAGGCCGCTGAACCCAACTTCAGGATCGGAAAAAAGACAAAGAGCACCAGCAAGGCGACGATGATCACCACGGCCCCAGAGGCAAAACGCTCACCCCGACAAAAGCCGCGCGCAGCCAGCAATTCGGACAAAAGCCCCAGCAGCGCTAAACCAGCGATGAACCCACCCCAGCCAAGGCCGGTCTGGCCCTCTGCAGCGGCAGGAAAGTGTGCCACGATGCCCGGCCAGTTTGGCCCATTGAGGCCGACGGCGAAGCCTTGCCCCACTAAAAGCGCCATTGAGGCCACGACCAGTACCATCGCAGCCGTGCCTTTGCGCCAACCCGGCTGCAGCGATAGCCCGGCCGAGGCAAGAGCCAGCACAACCCCAGGCAGGAGCCACGCATTGCCTCCAAACCCTTGAAAGAGGGCTGAGGCCCCGGAGAACAGCCCATCTTGCCGATACCACGGCAGAACGATCATCGCAGCCAAGAGTGAACCGAGCCAGATTGCTCCGGCTTGGTTCACGGCTTTTGCAGAGGATGTCACTGTACCACTACTGCGGCAGCGACCCGATCTCCGCGTCCCAGCGGGCCAACAGACGCGACCGCTCTTCGCTCGACCCATAGAGGGCAAAGTCGTAGTCGATCAGCTTGATGTCCGCCAGTTTCGGGGCGGCATCCGGAGTTGCCGAGTTGGCGTTCGACGGCACCTGGAAGCTGTTGGCCGAGGCCCCGAGTTCCTGAGCGGCAGGCGTCAGTGCCCAGTCGTACCAGACGCGCGCGTTGTCTGGATTGGGCCCACCTTCGATGATCGACATTGAACCGACCTCGTAGCCCGTGCCTTCGCAGGGGGCGACAGTCACGATCGGGGCGCCCTGGACGGCCTGGGCGACCGCATCATGCATGAATACGATACCAATCGCCGTCTCGCCCGTGGCGGCGGCACGGATCGGGGCAGAGCCGGACTGGGTGTATTGGCTGATGTTGTTGTGAAGCTTTGCGAGATAGGCGAAAGCCTCATCTTCGCCCATCAACTGGACCATCGTTGCCAGAAGTGTATAGGCGGTCCCCGACGAGTTCGGGTTGGCGACCTGCACGTCGTTCTCATAAGCCTCATTGAGCAGATCGGCCCAGCAGGCCGGAGGGTTCTCGGTCACCAGATCAGAGTTATAGCCAAAGCCAAGTCCACCTGCGTAGATCCCGACGGTGCGATAACCAGAGGTTTCAGCCTGGCTTACGGCCCAATCATTGAGTTCAGCCAGCATCGGCGACTGATATTCGGCAGTCAGCCCTTCCTGGGCCGCTTGCAGATGAGGGTCGCCAGTGCCGCCCCACCACACGTCGCCGCGCGGCTGGCCTTCCTCGGCCTTAATCTGCGCATAGGTCTCGCCAGACGACTTGCGGGTCATCAGCACTTCGATCCCGGTCTCGCGCTCAAATGCCTCGCTCATGACGCGGCACCATTCCTCGGCGACCGAGCAATAGAGCACCAATTCGCCTGACTGCGCCTGAGCGCCTGTCACGCCAAAGCCCGACATCAGGGCAGCCGCAGCCACCGTTCACATTGCAAATTTCATATTTCCCCCCAGTGGATTAGATCCACATATTGAAACTGTTGGACCGTCAATTTCCTTTGGCCCGCCACATCTGCTCCTCCTCCAAGGCAGAGACGCATCGACGACCGTATGGATCCGAATCCGAAAATCCTAGGTGCCAAAATCGAGCTTGGCCAGACTGCAATTTACAAAACTGTTACATTTCCTTGCCCAAAGGAAACGCGGCATCAGGCTAAAGTCCCTTGACCGCTTGACCAGCATAGGCAGTTGGGTTCATCAGTTGATGGATGGGCAGGGCAGCAGCCCCTAGTTGCGGACGATTGTCACGCGCGGCTCGCAGGATGCGCGGTGGCGTCGTCACATAGTCCTCGCCCAGTTGTGGTGCGGCCCGGATCGTCTCAAGGAACCCTTCGATTATGAGCGGATTGAGAGTTCCGCCGATGATGATGGCCTCGGGCGCATAGGTGCGCGCAATCACGAGGCACAGCCACTGTAATTGCGCTGCCGCCCTTTCGCTCCATGCGGCGACAACCGGCAAGGTGAGATGGCGGTCCTCGATATCGCTGAGCTTGTCCAGTGGCAGGCCAGCAGCTCCGAGCGTATCCAGAAGGTCTTGGCCGGAGGGGCGCGGTTGTGTCTTCGGGAAAAGCCCGCCCCATTCAGCGGCACCGTTGTTCCGGCCCAGATAAGGGCGTTGGTCCACCACCGCGGCGCCGCCGATGCCGTACGATAACCATATGTGGCAGAAGTTGCGCACACCGATACAGGCCCCGTGATACAATTCTGCCAGACAGGCCGCCTTAGCGTCGTTCATATGGTAGACCGGCATCCCGAAATATGGCGACAGGTCACGGGCCACGTTGACCGACGGCCAATCCTTGAACTGTCGGATGCGCATCACTCTGGTCGGGTCTTCGCTATATTGACCAGGATAGCTCACGCCGCACCCCGCCAGACGCCGCCTTGCGTAGCCAAGGGCCTCAACTTGGTGCGACACGCTGTCTCCCGCGACGGTCATCATCGCGACAAAGGACCGGTCGGGCACTGGAAGGGTTTCTTCTGACAGGACCCTTCCTGCCAGATCGGACAGGCAGGTCATGATCCGGTCTGGGTCGATATAGACCCCGGCCGTGATCACGCCGCCGGGCTCAATCGTCAACAGCTTGGCGGGAAAGCCCTTCTGACCCTCACGAGCTGGGTCGGCTGCTTCTCCTAACAATCCGTCTTCGATCAATGCACCTGTCAGGCGTGTGACCGTCGAAGGCGTAATATCCAGAAGACGCGCGATCTCGGCCCGCGATCTTGGACCCCGTTCACGCAAGGTGGCCAAGATACGTCGCGCATTGAAGCTCAGCCTGAAGTGTTCAGTCATCTCTTGCCCTGATCCGCCATTCGGAACTCCCGCTATCACAAAGACAACTCGATGATCGATGAAATCAATTGACTCGATTTATATTATGGAATGCAATCTAATCTGAAGGTCAATCGACACCAAGCCTGACCGGGAGCAATCCGGCCGAGCACTTCAATCGGGAGGAAACATGAAGACCATGTTCAAAAGTACAGCACTTGCAACCACGCTGGCCCTCACGGCCACCTTTGCATTCGCCGATGGCACCGTGACGGTCTACACCGCCGTGCCGCAGAATTTCATCGACGCGCTGGTGCCGATGTATGAGGCCGAAACGGGCAACACCGTAGAAATCATCAAGGCGGGCTCGGGCGAGTTGCTCAACCGCCTGACCGCTGAAGCGGGCGCGCCGGCAGCCGATGTGCTCTGGAGCGTTGACGGAACTGTCATCGACTTTAACCCGGCCCTGTTCGAGGCCTACGAGGCAGCGGGCTCGGACATGCTTGCCAGCGGTATGAAGCAAAGCGAGATGTGGACGCCTTTCACCGCCGTTGTCATGGCCTTCATCGTCAATGAAGAGAAGCTCGATGGACTTCCCGTGCCGGACAGCTGGGCTGCCTTGGCAGATCCGCAGTATGACGAGATGATCTCGTCAGCTCGCGCCGATGGATCCGGTTCCGCCTACATCCAGCTTGCCACTGTCCTTCAGGCATTCGACAGCGAAGAAGCCGGATGGGAAGTCTATGAAGGCATGCTGGGCAACTTCGTGCTGTCCGAAAGCTCGGGCGCGGTTCCGCGGTTTGTCAACGACGGTGAGCTTGCCATTGGGGTCACGCTTGAAGACGCTGCGCTGCGCTACGTCGAAGGTGGTGGTCCGGTGCAGATCGTTTATCCTTCGGAAGGCACTGCCATTGCACCGGATGCCATGGCCCTTGTTGCCGGTGCCCCGAATGCCGAAGGCGGTAAATCCTTCCTCGATTTCATGCTCTCGCAAGAGGCGCAGGCCGTTGTCGCGGCAGAGGGCCGCCGCCCGGTGCGTTCTGACGTCGCCTCCAACCCTGCGCTGGTCCCCTTGGGCGAAGTCAACTCGGTTGGCTACGACTCAGCCTGGGCCTCAGACAATCGCGCGCGACTTGTCGAGGCGTGGGGCGACATGGTGCTGGACGTCCAGTAACACCGACACAACGCGGGCTGCCAATGGCGGCCCGCACCCCTTCATCTTTGGGAGACCGCCTTATGGCCTCGGTCGAGATAACCGGGCTGCGCAAGCTCTATGGCGATGTGGTGGCGCTGTCTGACATCACGCTTACGATTCCATCGGGCGCATTTTACACGCTTCTTGGGCCGTCTGGTTGTGGCAAGACAACGCTGTTGCGCACCATCGCCGGGTTTCACGCTCAGACCTCCGGTCAGATCGCCGTGGACGGTGCCCCGATTGAAACACTTCCCGCGCACAAGCGCGACGTGGCGATGGTCTTTCAGGACTATGCCGTTTTTCCGCACCTGAGCGTGCACGACAACGTGGCCTTCGGGCTCAAGCAGCGCAAAGTCGACAAAAGTGCTATCAAGACCGGCGTGGCAGAGGTGTTGGATGTGGTCCAACTGAGCCATCTGGCCGACCGGATGCCGCATGAGTTGTCTGGCGGGCAGCAACAGCGCGTGGGCCTTGCCCGCGCCATCGTCGTTCGCCCCAAGGTGCTCTTGATGGACGAGCCGCTGTCCAATCTGGATGCCAAGCTGCGGGTCGATCTGCGGGCCGAGTTGCGCCGCATCCAGCGAGATCTGGGGATTACCACGGTCTATGTCACCCACGATCAGGAAGAGGCGCTGGCCATGTCTGACATCGTCTGTGTCATGCATGGCGGGATCATCCAGCAGGCCGCTGCGCCGCTGGATATCTACCTGCGACCCGCCAATCGGTTTGTGGCGACGTTTGTCGGGGCCAACAATTTTCTGGATGTGGATCGGACCAGCGGCGGCGCTGTCTTGCGCTCTGGCGGCGCCGATGTTGCGGCGCGCATCTCGGCGGAGGGGCCGGTGACCTGCGCGATCCGGCCCGAAGACATCCATGCGCACCCGCCCGGCACGGCGATTGATCCCGGCCGGATCGTCCTCGCGGCGACAATGCGCGAAATCAGCTTTCTAGGGCGCGAGATGGAGATCTTTGCCGTCACCGAGGCTGGAGAAGAGATCAAAGCCGTTGCGCGGCCCGATCCTGCGATCGTGGCATTGCCCCCCAAAAGCCCGGTCACTTTTACTGTCGATCCCGACGCACTGTCGTTCTTTGCCCGGGGCGGCAACGGAGACAGACTGCCGTGAGCCTGTTCCACCGCCTCCGACATACAGACTTCTGGACCAGGGTCACCGGGCTGATCGTCGCGGTGCTCGCGCTTCTGCTCTTGTTCCCGATACTGCGAGTCTTGATGCTTGGCTTTGTCGATGCCGATACGGGCGCATTTACCTTCGGCAATTTTGTCGAGGTGTTCACCCGGAATTACTACCTCAACGGCTTCAAGAACTCACTCTTTGTGGGCGTTCTGGGCACGCTCGGGGCATGTCTGATAGGCATCCCACTGGCCTTTTTCACTGCCCGGTTTCACGTCCAAGGGCAGGCGTGGATTTCAACTCTGGCGATCCTCGTGCTGGTCGCACCGCCCTTTATCGGGGCCTATGCCTGGATCATGATGCTGGGCTCGAACGGGTTTATGACTAATTTCTTTGGTCTCTTTGGGATCGAGACGCCCACAATTTACGGCGCGCACGGGATCATCCTTGTATTCACGCTCAAATTCTTTCCGTTCATCTACCTGATGACCCAAACCTCGCTGAATGGAATGAACAAATCCTTTGAGGATGCCGCCGAGAACCTTGGCTGCACCCCGTGGCAGCGGTTCACCAAGATCACGCTGCCGCTAGTCTTTCCGGCCGTCAGTACAGGGGCAATCATCTGTTTTGTGCTGGCCATCGCCGACTTCGGGACGCCTGCGATCCTTGGCCGGGGCTTTCGGACGCTCTCAACCATCGCCTTTTCGGCTTATCGGTCCGAATTGGGGGGACGTCCCACAATGGCGGTGACTGTGTCCATCGTCATGATGGCGATTTCGATGCTGGCCCTGCTCGCTCAACGGCGCATTCTGTCCAAAAGGCGCTATGCCAGCGCGCTGACCAATCCTCCGGTCAAGCAACGGATGACCGGCTGGCGCAACACCGTGATGCATGTGTTCTGCCACGGGATTGTGCTGATCGCGATGCTGCCGACACTCGTGGTGGTCTACACCTCTTTTCTTAAGACCAATGGGCCGGTCTTTATTGGCGGCTACGGGCTGGAAAGCTATGAGCGTATTCTGCGGACAGCGCCCGAAGCCATCAGCAACAGCTTTGTCTTTTCGCTTGGCGCTGTGGTGTTGATCACGGTGTTTTCGGGGCTGATCAGCTATGTGATCGTGCGGCGCGAAACCGCTGCGGCGGGGGCAATCGATTTTCTGATGATGGTGCCGTACCTGGTGCCGGGGGTCGTCATGGCGATTGGCTTTGTCACTACGTTCCGGGGTGGGCCGCTTGATGTGGTTGGCACGGCTGGCCTGTTGATCCTGCTGTATTTCATCCGGCGGCTGCCTTACGGTGTGCGATCAGCCACATCGAGCCTGCGCCAGATCAAACCGTCGATGGAGGAGGCCGCAGTCAACCTCGGTGCGGCACCCGCAAAGGCCTTTCTGGTGGTTACCGTACCACTGATCCTGCCGGGCCTGATCGTCGGCGCATTGATGAGCTTCATTACCGCGATCAACGAGCTGTCGGGCACGCTCATCTTGTATGACGGTGGAACCATTACCATGCCAGTCCAGATATATCTGGCTGTACTCGACGGAGAATTCGGCCTCGCGGGAGCGCTTTCAACCGTGCTCTTGGTCTGTACAGGGGCCTGTGTCTATGCCGTATTCCGGTTCGCGGAAAACCGCGATTCGGCATTCCTCTAGAAGGTTTGCCATGCAGATCGAGGCGACCTCCATATCCAAGTATCGCAGCGGCCAAAGGCTGGGTGACGACGTCATTCTTATTATCCCAGGTTGCGTCTATGCGGTCTTTGACGGGGCAACCGACGCGCGCGGCACGGTGATCGATGGCACCCCAGCAGGTAGGCTGGCTGCATTGACTGTCGCCCAAGCCACCGCCGAGGCGATGCAAGACCCCGCCAACCGCCTTCTACCCGCAGATGAGATTTTCGAACTTCAATCCAAGGCCTTGCGCAAGCGGACCGAAAGCACAGACCTTGTTATCCCGCCTTCTACAACCCTCGCTCTTGCACTGGATTGTGGGTCCGATTGGCGCTTCCTGATCTTGGGTGACAGTGGCATCCGGCTGAACGGAGTCGACGTGCTGCAACCTACGAAACTGATCGACAGGGTCGCAATGCGCGCTCGCCTGACGCTCTATGCCTACTTCCGCCAGCACTTCGCGACACAAACACTCGACGCCATTGAGCTTGCGACGCGTCGGGCCATCTTTCTTGGTCTCGAGGAAACGATTTCGAATGGTCAGATCACCCGGCAATGTGCGAGCGATATCGTCGCGCAAGCCATTCAGTTCTGCGGCCTTGCCGAGCATTCGTCGATAGTCGAGGCCTTCTTGATGGGAGGTATTTGCACCCAGCACCGCTTCGCCAACACAGCGGGCACGATATTTGGTTTCGACACCATGAACGGTACGGCCCCTTGCCTTGGCCAGTGGATCGACCGAACCCGACCCAAAGAGACCGTCAAGAGCATCGAGGTGTTCACCGATGGGTTTCTGACACCACCGGATCAAGTGGACCTCGCTGCCTGGGAGGCCGAATTTGCCCGCATGGAATGCCAAGACTTTCATATGCTTAGGAAATTCTCAGCCATAAAGGGTGGGATGTCGACTGAGCATCATGATGATCGAAGCCTCATTCTGTTGAAGGAACTGACCGAGTGAATGGCCGACAATCATCTCGATGAAGCGACAGTGACCCCGAACCGAAATGCCCTCGACCTCTGCATTGTACGAAATACTAGTTGAGAACAGTTTAACTCCTTTAACATATGAGCATCTCATCATGATGCTTAGCTCTTTGCCGCCAAGCGCAAGGTCTATCAACGGCGTGGCTATTCGTTCCCGAGTTTGAATTGAGAGTAACTGAAACAACTATCGGCAAGAAGCTGAGTTTTGCGGTTGCATGTTTCGTCTGCACGTCGTTCGAAGGTCCGGTTTGCAGAGGCATCGCTGGTCAGTTAGCGACAGCAGCGAAGGTCCGCTCTCCGCCCTGATTGACTGAACGCCAGATTTTGAGTCGGTGAATGATGCACCCGCAGCGAACGGCGGAAAAGCCTGCATGGCGGCCCCCTGACCGACCAATATCGCGAAAGGTGCGCTCATTCCCGGTCAAACAGTTCTGGACGCGAACTCTGAAGGGAGCCTAGGGCCTTTACCAGTTGTCGCAGGTGCTTTCGCAGGGTGTTCTCTGCTCTCTCCGCGTCGCGTGCTTCTAATGCTTCCAATATCGCCAAGTGTTCGCCCAGAGCCGCAATTAGCCTGCCCCTTTCTGGTAAGATCTGCTGACGGGCGAGTCCAACGTTAACCCATAAGATTTCGACAGAACCAGCCAAGCGCGGGTAGCCAGCGAAAGACAGCAACTGGGAATGAAACTCCAAGTCTAATTGGTAGAAGCCTACGAAATCTCCATCAATCAGCAAAGCTTCCTGAATTTTCAGGTTCCTTCGCAGGGCAACCAGCTGCGTATCCGTTATCTTGGGCGCTAATTCATAGGCCACCGCCACTTCGATAGCTTCCCGGATGAAGGCAGCCTCCCGGATATCGGCCATCGAGAAGCGGGCGACAAAGGTTCCAGCCTGGGGCACTACTTTGACAAGGCGTTCGCTAGCCAGCTGGGCAATCGCTTCTGAGATGGGCGAGCGTGAAACACCCAACGCAACGCAAATTTCCTTTTTAGGGAGAATCGCGCCAGGGGGGAAGACGAGTTCCAGAATGGCAGTCCGCAAGGAAAGATAGGCTCGCTCGGACAATGTTCCCGGAAACGCGTCTAGGGGCTTCAGGCCGCGAATACCTTCAAAATCTAGATCGGATGACATCATTTTTTGCATGCTATTACGTTAGAAGAGTTGGGTAGGAAGTCGAGCCTTTGTCCTATCTTCTTTGGGGGCCAAATTCCCCTTGAAAGCTAGGGATTGCCAACCGTTGAATTTGGTGGAGCAAGGTGATGGACGCGGCCAAGCCCTTGGCTGGCTGATTAAGCGCCAATGGCGGCTAAGGTTGATGACGAAACAAATCGTGAAAGGAGACTCTAGAAGATGAAAGAAGCATTTGACCGCCACTCTCAAAGGACAGAGCTATTAAGTTCCTTATCACGTTTGCCAGAGGCCCAACGCGACGAGCTCATCGAAGAGTACAAGCGCCGCTCCGAAGCGGCATTTGCACCGGCAACACTTAAGAACCTTAGAATGATACTTCGCCTCTTTGACGCGTGGTGCAAAGAGCGTGGTTTGAGTGCGGTTCCACCTATCGCTCCAACTACTATTGCAGCATGGATTGACGATATGGGGGGGAAACTTGCCGCCAATACCATTGAGACGCGGCTATGGGGGATTGCTGAACTCCATAGATCAAACTTCTTGCCCTCACCAACGACCCACAGGCTGGTAGAACTGGCCTTGAAGTCCATAAAACGGCGATATGGCGCTATGACTAAGCAAGCGCCGCCGCTTGGGAAAAAAGAGGTTCTAGAAGCTATCTCAAAGCTGGGAGCCTCTCGGATAGAACTTCGAGACAAGGCACTCTTGTGGATTGCGACAGACAGCTGGATGCGTGCATCCGAAATTGTCGCCCTTCGTGTAAAGGACCTCCAGCGACAAAGTGACGGAAGCAGTCTGTTGTTCGTTGCCCGCTCGAAGACAGATCAATACTACGAAGGTGCCTTTGCATACTTGTCTGAGAGAGGCACAGAAGCTGCACTAACCTGGATAAAAGAGGCTGACCTTCGTGATGAGGATCCTATTATAACCAAGTCGCAAAGAGCAGCGGTCCGAACTCCGATTGATCCCGCTACACTGTCTCGCATCATCCGCAAGTGTACCGGAAGATCAGATGTGTCTGCCCATAGTACTAGGGTGGGAGGCGTGCATGACGCGTTTCGAATTGGTTGTGACCTGTCGTCAATAATGGTGGCGGGTCGATGGTCTTCACCCGAAATGCCTGCCCGGTATGGTCGGCGCATCTTGGCTTCTCAGTCCGCGGCAGCAACAGTGTCCAAGGCTTTTGAGGTACATGGGGCGGACGACCTGTGATCCATTAATCTACCCAACGGACCAATGTTGGACAGGCCTGTGGCCCAGATACGACTAGCTTGGGTTCACGTTGCACCAGTTGGCCTGATAGCCGGGAAACCACTCCCGAGCATATCCTTCCTCAATCAACCTTTGTCCGACCGTGGACCCATCAGGCAGTCGCAACACAACAAGAGGTCTGCCATAGAAATCGACGACGCCGCTGTCCTCAACCACTAGCCCCTGCACCATCAGAAACTCTGACATACGCTCCTTTGCCAGCAGACCAAGCCGCTCCTCCTCTGCACATTTTTCACCCCTGATCTCTGGTGTGTCAAAGCCGGATACATCCGGAGCCCCATCACCCATGGGCCTGAGGTTGACGCCATCACACTTGACCGTATCGCCATCAATAGCCGTGAGAGACGCACAAATTAGTATCGTTGCAGCCAGCATTAGATTGCCCTCCTGCAAGCCACCCCATTGGTCAGCTTCGTTTCAAAAAACAACTCATATCATGCAAGGCGCGCCCGTTCATCAAACGCTGCAGGGTGGATAATTAGGTGGATAAATCCAAATCCTCTCTGTCATTTTCATAATAAAAACAATGAGTTGGAGTATTTAGATGGTGCCCAGGAGAGGACTCGAACCTCCACGTCCTTTCGGACACTGGCACCTGAAGCCAGCGCGTCTACCAATTCCACCACCTGGGCAGGTCGTGTGGAGCGTCGTTTAAGCCGGGGGTGAGAGGCTGTCAACGCGATTCCTGCAAGGTTTGTGCAAGTCTTGCGAAAGCACACAATTGACTGGTTCAGACGAGGGGTCGCGGCCTTGCGACCCGATTGCGCCTTGTCTGCAAAGGGGTGGGCAGGTAAACGCAGGACAGTGCTTTGAGCGAGAGGAAAGCGTCATGTCCAAGCTGGTCACCATCTACGGCGGGTCAGGCTTTGTCGGCCGCTATATTGCCCGGCGTCTGGCCCAGCAGGGTTGGCGGATCCGGGTTGCTGTGCGCAATCCCAACGAGGCCATGTTCGTTCGCCCTTATGGGGCTGTTGGCCAGGTCGAGCCTGTATTCTGCAACATCCGTGACGACGCGAGCGTGTTGTCGGTCATGGAAGGGGCAGATGCCGTCGTGAACTGTGTCGGCGTTCTGGATGAAGCGGGCAAGAACACGTTTGATGCGGTTCAGGCCGAAGGTGCGACCCGCATCGCCCGGCTTGCCGCTCAAGAGGGCGTGGCGCGCATGGTCCAAATCTCGGCAATCGGGGCGAGTGCGGACAGTTCCAGCGCCTACGCAAGGACCAAGGCCGCTGGTGAGGCTGGCGTGTTGGCGCATATGCCTGACGCTGTTATCCTCCGTCCGTCCATCATCTTTGGGCCAGAAGACCAATTCTTTAACCGGTTCGCTGGTATGACCCGGATGGGCCCCGTTCTGCCGGTGATCGGTGCGGACACGCTGTTCCAGCCTGTCTATGTCGACGACGTTGCCGCCGCTGCCGCGAAGGCCGTTGCTGGCGATGTTGCACCGGGTGTTTACGAGCTTGGCGGACCAGAGGTTCGCAGCTTTCGTGGACTGATGGAATTGATGCTTGAGATCGTGCATCGCCGTCGCCTGATCCTGAACGTTCCGTTTTTCGCGGCGCGGATCATGGCCGCCACCTTTGGCCTTGTGCGGGTCATAAGCCTTGGCCTGATCAAAGGCCCTGTGACCCGCGACCAGGTGGCCAACCTTGCCGTGGACAATGTGGTGTCACCGGGTGCCCGCGGTCTGGCCGATCTGGGGATCGAGCCTGTCGCGATGGAGGCTGTTCTGCCCGATTACCTTTGGCGCTTCCGTCCTTCTGGCCAATACGCGGCCATCAAGAATTCGGCCAGCAACCTCAAGACCTGACCGAAAAGCCTAGGCATAGGCGACCCATAGCAGCACGATCCCCAGGATCACCCGGTAGATCACATAGGGCGTAAAGCTGACCGACCGCAAAAGTCGCATCATTATGCCCAGAGCAGCGAGAGCCGCGACAAAGCTCATACCGGCGACGATTGCACCGTCCCGCGCAGCGGCGGCATCCGCAGTCCGTACCACGTCTGCGCCAAGCAGGACGGCAGAGGCGATGATGGTCGGGATCGACATGAGCATCGCCAGTCGCGCCGCATCCTGACGTTCATAGCCAAGAATCCGGGCGGCCGTTATCGTGATGCCTGACCGCGAGGTTCCGGGGATCAGGGCAACAGCCTGCCACAGGCCCATGATCAGGGCGTGGCGCATCGTCCAACCCTCTGCCTGCCGTTCTGTCCCGCCGGTCTGGTCCGCCCAATAAAGGAAAATGCCAAAGATCAGCATGGTCCAGCCGATCACCGCGACCGACCGCATCATGTCCTCAAGCCCTGTGAGTTTGAGGATCAGCCCGACAATGATCACCGGAACCGTCGCGATCAGCAGGCACAGGGCAAGGAACGCCCCTTTTGTATCGACCTTGCCACGCAGCAACCGGAAGGTTCCCCAAAAGGCCAGCCGCACGTCCGACCAGAAGAACAGGATGACCGCCGCGAGGGTCCCCACATGGGCCGCCACGTCGATGACCTGCCCCTGATCCTCCATCCCGGTCAGGCCGGGCAGCAGGATCAAATGGCCCGAGGACGAGATTGGCAGAAACTCGGTGATCCCTTGAATGAGGGCAATGAGGACGAGTTGAAACATGGTCATAATAGGGGCGTCCCGGTGATTCGTGGGTGTCAACCTAACCCTTTGGTACAACAGCGGAAGGGCGATATTAGGTACCATACCGGTCCTAATTTATGGGGGTGGTGACTGGCTCGGCATAAAAAATGTACCGCTAAAGGCATTTTAGGTCAGTATTGCTGACTTTTCATTTCTATCAGAGGGCCTTAAAGAGGCGTTCTGACCGGGAACGGAGGATTTGTCTTGGCCAACGATAAGATGCTTAAATTCGTTAACGTCGAGCGCGACATGCCCGAAAAGCGGCCACCAGTTTTGCGTCGTCAGGACTTTGACGAGATCTATGGCGAGTATGCGCTGGCCAAGGCGGAAGAGCAGGCGAGCCGTTGTTCGCAATGCGGTGTTCCCTACTGCCAGACGCATTGCCCGTTGCACAACAACATCCCCGACTGGCTGGGTCTGACCGCCGAAGGCCGCCTTCAGGAAGCCTACGAAGTCAGCCAGGCGACCAATACCTTTCCCGAGATTTGTGGCCGCATCTGCCCACAGGATCGCCTCTGCGAAGGCAACTGCGTCATTGAACAATCCGGCCACGGCACAGTGACCATCGGATCGGTCGAGAAATACATCACCGATACCGCCTGGGAACAGGGCTGGGTCAAACCCATCGTCCCACACAAAGAGCGGACGGAATCGGTTGGCATCATCGGCGCCGGTCCCGGTGGCCTCGCCGCGGCCGACGTTTTGCGCCGCGCAGGCGTTCAGGTCACGGTCTATGACCGCTACGACCGGGCGGGCGGATTGCTTACCTACGGCATCCCGGGCTTCAAGCTTGAAAAGGATGTCGTGATGAAGCGCATCGACCAGCTCGAGCAAGGTGGGGTCGAGTTTGTGATGAATTGCGATATCGGCACGGATCTGAGCTTTGACGCGATCCGGGGCAAACATGACGCCATCCTCATCGCGACGGGCGTCTACAAGTCCCGCGATCTTGTTGCGCCGGGTTCCGATGCAGAGGGGATCGTGCGGGCCATCGACTATCTGACAGCCTCGAACCGCAAAAGCTTTGGCGATGATGTCGAGGAATTTGACAGCGGCGCACTGAACGCCGAAGGCAAGCGTGTTGTTGTCATCGGTGGCGGCGACACGGCAATGGACTGCGTTCGCACGGCGATCCGCCAAGGTGCGACAAGCGTCAAATGCCTGTACCGTCGTGACAAAGAGAACATGCCGGGCTCGCAGCGCGAGGTCGCCAACGCCGAGGAAGAGGGCGTGGAGTTTGTCTGGCTGACGGCCCCCAAAGGGTTCCAAGGCGACACCGTAAGTGGTGTGACCGTATCACGTATGCGCCTTGGCGCACCCGACGCGACCGGCCGACGCAGCCCTGAGCTGATCGAAGGGGCAGACTACCTCGAAGAGGCCGACCTTGTGGTCAAGGCGCTAGGGTTCGAGCCCGAGGACCTGCCAAAGCTTTGGGGTGTCGAAGGGCTGGAAGTGACACGATGGGGCACCATCCGGGCCGACTACACCACCGGCAAGACCAGCCTTGATGGCGTCTATGCCGCTGGTGACATCGTTCGCGGTGCATCATTGGTCGTTTGGGCAATCCGGGACGGACGCGACTCGGCCGAGGCGATCCTGACCTATCTTGGTCAAAGCGCGATGGTCGCGGCGGAATAACGATCGGGGCGGTCCGGGACGGGGCGCTCTGGAAATTCGTTGGCACTTGCACGCTTGTGTCGGTGTTGGGGCTGTTTGTGTAGGAAAGGATCGGAACGGATGTTTGATCACTCTCACACCAAGGCAAGACGATGGACGTTCCGGCACCTCACCGGAGCTCTCCTGTTGTGCTGCGCCGGTCCCGCCCTTGCCCAATCCGGCTTTGCCCCCCCGCCCGGATGTACCGGCGTTTTGACGGTGCAATCCCGCGCCTGCCTCGTCACCCATGTCTGGACCTGCGAGGGTGATGCGCCCAGGGAACAGTGGGTTTCCCTCTTTACCGTCGCCGGACCGTTCAACGTGCGCAAGGTGGATGCAGAGTTTCAGTGGCTTGAGACGTACTTTGCCCAGCCGCCGGCGGTTGAGACGATGGTGCAGCCAGCCCCCGATCCCGAAAGCATCACTGTGCTTTTGGCCGAAGACTATGACACCTACGACTTTACTGTGATTAATGACCGAGGCGAACCAGCCGAGCGGATCCGTGGCTATGACAGCCTCACGGGCGGGGAGGTGGTGATTGATGGCGAGCCATTGTTGCGCACCGAATTCGCTTATGACGTAACGCTGCCCGATGGCACGATCAGCTATCGTGGGGCCGGTCGGCAATTCATCAGCCCCAGCCACAGGCTGTTCTTTCTAGGTGAATCCTGGAACCAGGACACTCCTGACCAGATCACCGATGCGACCCCTGTCGAATTCATCTACCCCGGCGAGCCCGGCTTTTTCGACGCCTCACCCCGTTATGACTGCAGCACCGTCCTGTCGGGATTTTTACAATGATCCGGCCGCTTGCCATGGTATGCCTTCTGGCAAACCCCGTCGCAGCCCAAAGCACGGGTCAGTCGGATAGCATTGCGCTGCCTGCTGGCTGCACTGCCTATGTCACCATCCAGAAACGGGGCTGCAGCGTCAGTCATCTGTTTACCTGCGAAGGTGACCCCGAAGGTCACCAGCGTCGCATCGACCTGGATGAAGAGCAGGTTGTCTACGCGGGCATTATCGACGCCGAAACCCAGTGGATCGAAAGCAACCATTTCCTGTCTGGGTCGACAGACAGATTGGCACCCGGCGCCCCCGATCCCGCTTCTTTCACGGAACTGACAGAGTCCGGACAAGATACCTTTGAATTCAGCACCATCTCGGACCCCTTTGGCGTGACCGTCTATACAGGCTCTGATGCGCTGACGGGCGTCACGGTCACCATCGACGGTATCCAACTAGAGGAAACCTTTTTCGAGGTAGTCGCCTCGGACCCCTCCGGGGTTGAGTTGTGGCGGGTCGAAGGAAATGAATACATCAACCGCGACTGGCGCACCTTTCTGTCAGGTATCCGCACCGTCACAACGCCGAGTGACGTCTTTGAAACCGACGGCCGCCCGGTCGAGTTCGTTTTTCCGGGCGAAGCCGGTTTCCTGTCCGCGAGGCCGCGCCACGATTGCGGGGTCATGTTGTCCAAGATGGACGGAGGTTAGGTCATGCGCAGTCTGGTATCGGCCATCCTTTGTACTTTGCCCTTGCCTCTAATGGCACAAGGCAGCTTCTCCTTGCCTGCAGGGTGCGAAGCCTACGTCACGGTCCAGTCCAAGCCCTGTACCGTCAGCCACCACTTCACCTGCACCGACGATCCCGCCGGTTTGCAACGGCGCGTCGACCTGAACGAGGACGGTCTATCCTATGTTGGGGCGATTGATGCGGAAACCCAATGGATCGAAAGCTTTTACGCAAGTTCCGGACACTCCGAGATGCTGGAACCTGCACCTACCGATCGCGCATCCTTCACCGAGCTGACTGAGACGGGGGCAGACACCTACGACTTTCTGACTCTGTCCGATCAGCTTGGGCCTACCCGCTATGTCGGGGCCGATAGCCTGACGGGCCGGACCGCTACGATAGATGGCGTCCGCCTCGAGGAAACCAGATATTCCATCCGTGCCTTGTCCCAGGATGGGTCCGAGCTTTGGGCGGCCGAGGGGTTTGAATACATCAGCCGTGACTGGCGGTTGTTCTTGTCCGGCGTCGGAACCACGACCGTTGGCGAAGACAGTTTTGAAAGTGACGATTCCCCTGTGGAGTTCATCTTTCCGGGCGAACCCGGCTTCTTGTCCCCCAACCCCAAATATGGCTGTGGCGTGACCATGTCCTCATGGAGCCCGGGATGACCCTTGATCGCAACACCGACCGGCCGGTCTGGACCCTCGCCATCGCTTCTGGAAGCGGCAGGCCAGACACCCGAACCAAGATGACCCCCAGGACCTTTCGCACCCCCAAGAGGGCGCGGTCATGAGAGGAAAGAACAAGATGAAGTCCCAAAGAGAGGATGTGACGGAAATGGCAAACGAATCCTGGGTTGAGCGTGAAGAAGCCAAGCGTGCCTGGATGGCCAAGCATTCCCTGTATCGGGAAGAAGACGAACATGCCTCGTGCGGTGTTGGTCTGGTCGTGTCCATTGACGGGACCGCGTCGCGCGGTGTCGTCGAAAAAGGGATCGCCGCGCTCAAGGCCGTCTGGCACCGCGGTGCCGTAGACGCCGACGGCAAGACTGGCGATGGCGCTGGCATCCATGTGCAAATCCCCGTGCCGTTCTTTTACGACCAAATCCGCCGCACTGGCCACGAACCGCGAACCGATCAGCTGATCGCGGTCGGACAGGTGTTCCTGCCCCGCACAGATTTCGGTGCGCAAGAGACCTGCCGGACCATCGTAGAGACCGAAGTCTTGCGGATGGGCCACTACATCTATGGCTGGCGCCATGTTCCTGTGGACGTCACCGTCCTTGGGGAAAAGGCCAACGCCACCCGCCCCGAGATCGAGCAGATCCTGATCCGCTGCGAAAAAGACATCGACGCCGAAGCGTTCGAGCGCGAGTTGTACATCATCCGCCGCCGGATCGAAAAAGCCGCCCAGTCCGCTGGGGTCGCCCAGTTGTACCTGGCCTCTTTGTCTTGCCGGTCGATCATCTACAAAGGCATGATGCTTGCCGAGCAGGTGGCAGAGTTCTACCCCGATCTCAAAGATGACCGCTTTGAAAGCGCCTTTGCGATCTATCACCAGCGCTATTCCACCAATACCTTCCCTCAGTGGTGGCTTGCCCAGCCGTTCCGCATGTTGGCCCACAACGGTGAGATCAACACGCTCAAGGGCAACCTGAACTGGATGAAAAGCCATGAGATCCGCATGGCCTCGAACACCTTTGGTGAAATGGCCGAGGATATCAAACCGATCGTGCCGCAGGGTTCGTCCGACTCGGCCGCTCTGGATGCCGTGTTCGAGGTGATGGTGCGGGCTGGCCGGTCGGCACCAATGGCCAAGACCATGATGGTGCCCGAAGCATGGTCCAAATCCGCGGTTGAGATGCCGCAGGCCTGGCAGGATATGTACAGCTACTGCAACGCCGTCATGGAACCCTGGGACGGCCCCGCCGCCCTGGCGATGACCGATGGCCGCTGGGTGTGTGGCGGGCTTGACCGCAACGGCCTGCGTCCGATGCGCTATGTCGTCACCGGCGACCGCCTTCTGATCGCAGGGTCAGAGGCCGGGATGGTCCCGATTGATGAGCGTGACGTGCTTGAGAAAGGGGCCCTTGGCCCTGGCCAGATGATTGCTGTCGATATGCTGGACGGCAAACTTTACCACGACACCGAGATGAAGGACAAACTCGCCCAGGCCCAGCCCTATGCAGACTGGATTGAGCGGGTTGTCGATTTGAATGCCATTTTGAACGACGTGCCTGAAAAGGCGCTGTTCGAGGGTGCTGAATTGCGCAAGCGGCAGATTGCGGCGGGCTATTCCATGGAAGAGCTTGAGCAGGTTCTGGCCCCGATGGCCGAGGATGGCAAAGAGATGATCGCCTCTATGGGGGATGATACTCCGGCGGCCGTTCTGTCATCGAACTACCGGCCGCTGAGCCACTTCTTCCGCCAAAACTTCAGCCAGGTCACCAACCCGCCGATCGACTCGCTGCGCGAAACGCGGGTCATGTCCCTCAAGACGCGGTTCGGGAACCTCAAGAACGTGCTTGATGAGGATTCGTCCCAGACCGAGATTCTGGTCCTTGAAAGCCCATTCATCGCCAACTCTGAATTTGACGTCATGGTCGAACAGTTTGGTGACAACGTCTCTTTCGTTGATTGCACCTTCCCGGCCGATGGCACCCACGACGCATTGCGCCAGGGGTTGGAGCGGATCCGGGCCGAGGCCGAGGATGCGGTTCGGTCAGGTGCCGGCCACATCGTCCTGACCGATCAGCACCAAGACGCTGACAAGGTGCCGATGCCGATGATCCTTGCGACCAGTGCGGTGCACAGCTGGCTGACCCGCAAGGGTCTGCGGACCTTCTGTTCGGTCAACGTCCGTTCGGCAGAGTGTGTTGACCCGCACTATTTTGCCGTCCTGATTTCGTCCGGCGCGACAACGGTCAACGCCTATCTCGCCCAGGATTCCATTGCAGACCGTGTCCGGCGCGGCCTGATCGAAGGCAGCCTGACCGAGGCAGTCCGCCGCTACCGCGCTGCGGTGGATGCGGGCCTGCTCAAGATTATGTCCAAGATGGGGATTTCGGTCATTTCGTCCTATCGTGGCGGTCTGAACTTTGAGGCCGTGGGCCTGAGCCGTGCCATGTGTGCCGAGTATTTCCCCGGCATGCACAGCCGCATCTCGGGCATCGGCGTCGGCGGCGTTCAGAAAAAGCTGGAGGAAGTCCACGCACGCGGCTGGAAAGGCACCACCGATGTGTTGCCGATTGGCGGCTTCTACAAGGCACGGCGTTCGGGCGAAAAGCATGCATGGGAAGCAACGACCATGCACATGCTTCAGGCCGCCTGTGATCGCGCCTCTTACGAGCTTTGGACCCAATACTCCAAATCCATGCAGGCCAACCCGCCGATCCATCTGCGTGATCTGCTGGCCATCAAACCGCTGGGTGAGGCGATCCCGATCGAAGAGGTCGAAAGCATTACCGCCATTCGCAAGCGCTTTGTCACACCGGGGATGAGCCTTGGGGCGCTTAGCCCGGAGGCGCACAAGACCCTGAACATCGCCATGAACCGGATCGGGGCCAAGTCCGACTCGGGTGAGGGTGGTGAGGATCCGGCGCACTTCGTGCCGGAACCCAATGGCGACAATCCGTCGGCCAAGATCAAGCAGGTGGCCTCCGGCCGTTTTGGCGTCACCGCCGAATACCTCAACGCCTGTGAAGAGCTTGAGATCAAGGTGGCCCAGGGCGCAAAGCCCGGCGAAGGTGGCCAGTTGCCCGGGATGAAGGTCACAGCGCTGATCGCGCGTCTGCGTCACTCCACCCCCGGCGTGACTTTGATCAGCCCGCCGCCGCACCACGACATCTATTCGATCGAGGATCTGGCCCAGCTGATCTACGACCTCAAGCAGATCAACCCACGCGCCAAGGTGACGGTCAAGCTGGTCAGCTCCTCTGGTGTCGGCACGATTGCGGCGGGTGTGGCCAAGGCCAAAGCCGACGTTATCCTGATCTCCGGCCACAATGGCGGCACCGGGGCAAGCCCGGGCACCTCGATCAAATATGCCGGCCTGCCGTGGGAAATGGGTCTGACAGAGGCGCACCAGGTCCTTGCGATGAACAACCTTCGCAGCCGGGTGACCCTTCGGACCGACGGTGGTCTGCGGACCGGGCGTGACATTGTCATGGCCGCCATGATGGGGGCCGAGGAGTACGGGATCGGCACCGCCGCCCTGATCGCCATGGGTTGCATCATGGTGCGTCAATGCCAGTCCAACACCTGCCCCGTCGGTGTCTGTACCCAGAACGAAGCCCTTCGGGCAAAGTTCACGGGGAATGCCGAAAAGGTCGTTAACCTGATCACCTTCTACGCCACCGAAGTGCGCGAGATCCTTGCCTCGATCGGGGCGCGGTCGCTGGACGAGGTAATCGGCCGGGCCGATCTGCTGACGCAGGTCTCGCGTGGCGCAGCGCATCTCGATGACCTTGATCTTAACCCGCTCTTGATCACGGTCGATGGTGCCCATCAGATCACCTACGATCGGAACAAGCCGCGCAACCCGGTGCCCGACACGCTGGACGCCGAGATTGTGAAGGATGCTGCCCGCTTCCTTCAGGATGGCGAAAAGATGCAGTTGGAGTATGCCGTCCAAAACACGCTGCGGACCATCGGGACGAGGACCTCCAGCCATATCGTTCAGCAATTCGGGATGCGCAACAGCCTCCAGCCCGATCACCTGACGGTCAAGCTCAAGGGATCTGCCGGCCAGTCGCTGGGTGCGTTTGCCGCGCCGGGCCTCAAGCTTGAGGTGTCGGGTGACGCCAACGACTATGTCGGCAAGGGCCTGTCCGGTGGCACCATCGTGGTGCGGCCGCCCATGGCCTCGCCCCTCGTTGCCTCTGAAAACACCATCATCGGTAACACCGTCCTTTATGGTGCCACCGACGGCTACCTCTTTGCCGCAGGCCGGGCGGGCGAACGCTTCGCCGTCCGCAACTCTGGCGCCAAGGTGGTCATTGAAGGGTGCGGGTCGAACGGATGCGAGTACATGACAGGCGGTATCGCTGTCATTCTTGGCTCGATCGGGGCGAACTTTGGCGCAGGTATGACCGGGGGGATGGCCTATCTTTATGATCCCGAAGGTCTGGCAGAGCCGCTGATGAACATGGAGACTTTGGTGACCTGCCCGGTGACGGTTGATGCCTGGGAAGACCAGCTCAAGTCCCTGATCGAACGGCACGCCAAGGAAACCGGAAGCCACAAGGCAAGAGAGATCCTGCAGCACTGGGATGCCGAAAAGGCACATTTCGTTCAGGTTTGCCCGAAAGAAATGCTGGCCCATCTGGCCCACCCTCTGACCGATGAAGTCAAGGCGATGCCCGCCGAGTAAAAGACTGAAGCTGAACAAATGCCAAAGCCGGGGCCGTAACTGCCCCGGCTTTGCCATGTTTGGCCCCAGAAATGGCCGCGATCTGATCCAACTCGCGACGAAAAGACCGACGATAACAGGAGCGTTGAACCAAAAGTAATTTTCTTTGGAGCGTCCCTTTGCCGACGTCCTATTCAGATCAGTTCTACGTCATGGATCCGGGCAACCCGCCGGACCCAGGAACGAGTCTGACGCCGTCCCAGTTTTCTTTCATTGACCAGAACAACGACGGGCGGATCTCCTCCAGCAACAACGACAGCTTTGACGGCTCTGACATCACGGAAGTCTGGGTCAACGATGTCATACGGGTCACCATGGATGGCAGCGCGGTCACCATCCGTGGGGTGACGTTCTACACGGCCGATGGGCGAGCCGTCTTTACCCCGAACGATGGCACCATTCTCAAGCCGGCGACGTTCAACAGCTCGAGCTGGGTTACCAATAGCACGAACATCCCCGTGGGTCAGCTTGGTCCGCCCTGTTTCGCTGCCGGGACCATGATTGAGACCGACGCCGGCCCAAAGCCGGTTGAACAGCTTGAGGTGGGCGACCGCGTCCTGACCCGCGATCATGGGATGCAGCCAATCCTGTGGACCGGGCATCGGCGCACAGATGGGACAGGTGATTTTGCCCCTATCCGGTTTGCCCCGGGCGCGCTCGACAATGAACGTCAACTGCTGGTCTCGCCGCAGCACCGGATGCTGATCACCGGCTGGCGGGCGGAACTTTTCTTTGGTGAGGACGAGGTCCTTGTGGCCGCCAAGCATCTTGTGAATGGCGACACCATCCACCGCCTGCCAGTGCCGCAGGTCGACTACCACCATTTCCTTTGTGATGAACACGAGATTGTTCTGGCAGAAGGGCTGCTTTCGGAAAGCTTTCATCCTGGCGACTACATCATGATGGCGGACGCTGGGATCCGGGACGAACTGCTTGCCCTGTTTCCCGAGCTTGACCCTGTGCCTGGCAAGGGCGGGCGCGTCACCGCACGACGTGTCTTGCGGGCGGTCGAGGCCCAACTTCTGTAACGGTCCCTTTCGTCCCAATGGGACCCGGTCGCGGGCTTGACCCGGCCGATCACGCGATGGCTTATGGCGACATGGCGCGCACACCCAAATCAACAAGAAGGCCGCGGAGTGGCTCCAGGGCCAAGACCGAGGAAAAGCCTGGCAAACGGCGTCGTCCGTTGCGATGGCTATTCCAGTGGCTGTTGCGAGGACTTGTTGTGATTTCCGGAACCGTTCTTTTGGCCGTGATCTTTTATAGTTTCGTCAATCCTCCGACGACACCCTACATGGTGTCCGAAGGCCGACGATTGGGCGGATTGGACCGGGAATGGGTTGCAATGGATGAGATTGCCCCGGTCATGGCCAGATCCGTTGTGGCGGCAGAAGATGCGAATTACTGCCTGCACTGGGGCCTTGATCTGAAGGCCATTCAACTGGCCATGGAGGCTGGCGGCAGTCGGGGCGCCTCAACGATCAGCCAGCAGGTGGTCAAGAATGTCTATCTTTGGCACGGGCGGTCCTGGCTGCGCAAAGCGATCGAGGCGCTTATGACGCCCGTCATTGAAGCGGTCTGGAGCAAGCGCCGGATTCTGGAGGTTTACCTTAACGTGGTTGAGTTCGACGAAGGTGTCTTTGGGGTGCAGGTCGCCGCCCGACACTATTTTAACGTCGATGCGGCTGACCTGACCCCAACCCAGGCAGCCCGTCTGGCGGCCGTGTTGCCAAGCCCCAAGACACGGTCCGCCAGTAATCCGACCGACTTTATACGCCGCCGCGCCGCCTCGATCGCGGATGGTGCGGCGACGATACAGGCAGATGGCCGGGCAGCCTGCTTTGAAGGTTGAAGCCATCATCCCCATTGAACAGACGCCCTCACGATGGCATTGAAGTACCATGCAAACTGACCGTGCCTCTGGCTCAACAAACATACTTTATCATTACCCGCTGTCCCCTTTCAGCCGGAAGGTGAGGCTGAGCCTTGCCGAAAAGAAGATCGAAGTAAAACTCGTCGAAGAGCGCTACTGGGAACAGGATCCCGACTTTCTGCGGCGCAACCCGGCTGGCAAGGTCCCTGTCCTGAAGCTTGGCAACCGCACGATGGCCGATAGTGGTGCCATTTGCGAATACCTCGAAGAAGCCTACCCGACACCGTCCCTCATGCCCCGCGATGCCGAGACCCGATATGAGGTTCGCCGTATTGTTAGCTGGTTCGATGACAAGTTTCATGCGGAAGTAACTTCGAAGCTGATCGGTGAGCGGGTTTTTCGGAAAGTTATGGGATCGGGTTATCCCGACAGTGCGAATGTGAAAGCCGGGGCCAAGGCGATCAAGTTTCACCTCGATTACATGTCGTGGCTATTGGAAAGCCGCCGTTGGCTGGCTGGAAATGACATGAGCCTTGCCGACTTTGCCGCCGCAGCCCACCTGAGCTGCCTTGACTACATATCGGATGTGGACTGGAACAGATCCGAGAGCGTCAAGGACTGGTACGCCAAAATCAAGTCGCGTCCGGCCTTCCGATCCCTGCTCGCGGATCAGGTCCCAGGGTTTATTCCGCCTGCGCATTATGCCGATCTGGATTTCTGAGGCGGTGACGGCTGGGGGCTATCTGCCCCCAGACCCCCGAGGATACTTGTGATCCAAAGAAGCCAGGGCCTGAAAGAGAGACTGACCTCAATTTCTCTTGAGGCGGGTTTTTCCAAGGTCGGGATCTGTCGCCCGGATGGCGTCCCCGACATCGCTGATCGCCTCGCTGCGTTTGTGGAGGCAGGTCGCCATGGTCAGATGGACTGGATGGCCAAACGCATGGCATGGCGGGGAGATCCGTCTGCCCTATGGCCCGAAGCCCGGTCGGTCATCATGCTGGCAGAGGCCTATACCCCCATTCATAACCCTCTGGCTGTGTTGGACCAGACGGACCGTGGGGCGATCAGTGTCTATGCCCACGGCCGCGACTACCATGACCTTGTCAAGAAGCGGCTGAAGTCGGTGGGCCGCTGGCTGATTTCGGAGGTGCCTGGCGCTGAAATCAAGGTGTTTGTCGATACTGCCCCGGTGATGGAAAAGCCCCTGGCGCAGGCTGCCGGGCTGGGCTGGCAGGGCAAGCATACCAACCTGCTCGGTCGGGATCTGGGAAACTGGGTGTTTCTGGGTGCGATCTTTACCACCGCAGAACTCGAGCCGGACGCGCCTGAAGCGGAGCATTGCGGGTCTTGCACCGCCTGTCTGGATATCTGCCCGACGGATGCCTTTCCCGCCCCCTATCAACTGGATGCCCGCCGCTGCATTTCCTATCTTACGATCGAGCATCGGGGCCCTGTCGCACCCGAGCTTCGATCCCGGATGGGCAATCGCATCTACGGTTGTGACGATTGCCTGGCGGTGTGCCCCTGGAACAAGTTTGCCGTAGCCGCGACCGAGATGCGCTATCTGCGCCAGGACGGGCCGCCGTTGCTCGCCGATCTTGCCCGACTGGACGATGCGGCTTTTCGCGCCCGGTTTTCCGGCAGCCCGGTCAAGCGCATTGGTCGTGACCGCTTTGTCAGGAACGTGCTCTACGCAATCGGGAATTCAGGGGACAAGTCCTTGCAACCGGTCGCCCAGGCCTTGGCCGACGACCCCGACGCTGCCGTCGCGGATGCGGCCCGGTGGGCGATCTCACGCCTTGGTGACCAGCCATAGGTCGCACAACCCCGTCTGGATGCTAGGCTAAGGCACTTGTTGTCCAGAGGAGCCCGACAGGATGAAGACATTCGCCGCTGCCATACTGTTCCTGGTGCCCGCCTTTGCCTTGGCGCAGCCCGCTCCGGTCGAACAGGGTCCGCAGAACGCGTCTTTCGAGCCTGCGTTCCCTGACCAGACCCGGGCCCCCGGCCTGACCCAAACCCCGGTGACGGTCGAGCCCTTTGTCACCGGATTGGCGAACCCTTGGGGCATTGCGCCCTTGCCCGGCGGCGCATGGCTGGTGACTGAGCGTCCGGGCCGGTTGCGGGTGGTGACGGCGGAGGGTGCGGTCTCGGCCCCCGTTTCGGGCCTCCCGGAGGTTGATGATCGCCGGCAGGGGGGCCTGCTTGATGTTACCGTCAGCCCGGAATTCCGGCAGGACAATACCATCTTCTGGACCTACGCCAAACGCGTGCAGGGCGGCACCGTGACGGCAGCCGCCCGAGGGATCCTGGACGTCGCAGCCCTCCGCATCACCGATGTTCAGGACATCTTTGTACAGTCGCCTCCTTCCCCGACGCCGATGCACTATGGATCGCGGATCCTGCTGGATGGTCGTGGCCATGCCTTTATCACGACAGGTGAACATTCGACCCTGGCGGAGCGGGTCCTGGCCCAGGATCTTTCGACGACCTACGGAAAGGTGGTCCGCATCCAGCTGGACGGAAGCGCCCCGCCCGACAACCCCTTTGTCCGGCAGGACGGCCTTGATACGATCTGGTCCTACGGTCATCGCAACCCCCAGGGGGCGGCCATTCATCCTCGCACCGGGGCGCTGTGGACGGTGGAGCATGGCCCCGCCGGAGGGGATGAGCTGAACCGGCCGGAACCGGGGGCAAACTATGGCTGGCCGGTGGTCAGCTACGGCGTCAACTACAACCGCAGCTCTGTCGGTACCGGTGAACCGCGGGCCGAGGGGATGGAGGAACCGGTCTACTACTGGGATCCCGTAATCGCACCGGGCGGGATGGTGTTCTATCAGGGCAGCGGCTTTTCAGGCTGGCGAGGTGATTTGCTGATTGGGTCGCTTAACCCCGGCGCGCTGGTCCGGCTGAAGATGTAAGGGGGGCGGGTCATTGGGGAAGAGAGGGTGGTCACAGATCAGGGCCGTATCCGTGATGTGGAAGAGGCGCCCGACGGGTCTGTCCTGCTCTTGATAGATGCGCCGGCACCCGATGGCGGCATCGTCCGGTTGCGTCCTGCCGGCTAGCGCCGGTGGGCAAGTCTGAGCCAAAATCGGCCGTCCCGCAGCCAATAGGTGAAATTCTGTCCCTCCTGTGCTAAGGAACTGTTCCATTGATGAAGGAGATGCCAATGCAACGCCATATCATCGACAGACCTTCAAGCGGCCAGGATGAACGCTCCACGACACGCCGCTTGCACGAGTTTCTGAAACTGGACAGGCAATCGGGTGTCCATCCGGCCTTCAGGGCGCTTCATACCCGACGACCGGCCACCCGTGGGCACGGGCGGGTTCTTCAGTACCTGAGGATTGATCAGGGCCAGACCGTCTAGCCCAACAATCGCCGGGCAAACCTCGGGTAGGGCGTCGTTGATCGGACTGGGTCCGAAATCATGTTTTCCCTTCGCGGACACATGTCTAATGTGACCTTGAAGGGAAGCTTGATGAACCCGCTGCGTGGAATCACATATAAGGTCTTGTCGGTTTGCATCTTTGTGGCGATGGCATCGCTGATCAAAGCGACGTCGGTCCACGTTCCGCCGGGCCAGGCCGTTTTCTTTCGGTCGTTTTTTGCGATTCCCGTCATCGTCACCTGGCTGGTCCTGAGGGGCGAGCTGCGCCACGGGCTTGAGACATCTAACCCTATGGGCCATCTCTGGCGGGGCCTTGTCGGTACCACGGCCATGGGCCTTGGCTTTGCCGGGCTAGGCCTCTTGCCGCTGCCCGAGGTCACCGCCATCGGCTATGCTGCGCCGCTCATGGTGGTCGTCTTTGCAGCCATGTTCCTCAACGAAAAGGTCCGCGCCTACCGGCTGTCGGCTGTTGCCCTTGGTCTGGTGGGGGTGATGATCGTTCTGTCGCCGCGTTTGTCGATCGGTGCGGAAATGGACAGCCGCGAGACATTGGGAGCGGTTGTCGTTCTGGGCGGAGCCTTTTTTGCCGCACTTGCCCAGGTGTTTGTCCGCAAGCTTGTCCAGACCGAAGGGACGGCGGCTATCGTGTTTTGGTTTTCGGTGACGGCCACGGTGCTGTCGTCACTGACAATCTTCTGGGGTTGGGTCATGCCCGCCCCAACAGAATTTGCGATGCTGATCCTTGCCGGGCTTCTTGGGGGCGTGGGACAGATATTCCTGACGACGGGTTATCGACATGCCGATGCCTCGCTGATTGCGCCTTTTGAATATACCTCAATGCTGCTTGCGCTGGGTGTGGGGTACTTTATATTTGGTGAGGTGCCGACCCTGATAATGCTGACCGGGGCCGCGATCATCATTACCGCTGGTGTCCTGATCATCTTCAGGGAACGGCAACTGGGCCTTGAAAGGGCGAGACAACGCAAGGCCACCACCCCGGGCGCCTGACAACCGGTCAGAGCAGGATTGCCAGAAACGCAGACACTGTCACAAACGCGCCGACCGTAGCACCGAACAGGCCAAGCGAGGCGAGGCCTTCGTGGCCGTAGTCATGGGCAAAAATGGCATAGATACCCATCATCGGCATGGCCGCCGACAGGATCAATGCGATACGCAATGGGTCCGACAAACCAGGCAGGCCCA